>DASRQX010000357.1:0-35998 GCA_035696165.1 Acetobacteraceae bacterium
CCCACGCTGGTGACGCCGGAGAACGGCATCCTGGTGCAGCCGGGCGACAAGGACACGCTGTCGAAGGCGTTGCGGCGAGTGATCTTCGGCACCGATCTGCGGCACGACATGGCGGAGGCGGCCTGGCAGAGCGGCCGGCAACTGCTGACTTGGGACGAGCAATCGCGCGCTTTCGCCGCGGCGCTGATGTTGAAGGACGGCCAGTGAAGGACGGGCAATGAAGAACCGGGATGGGAACTGACGCCATGCTGCTGGGCTGCATCGCCGACGATTACACCGGCGCGACCGATCTTGCTTCCATGCTGGTGAAGCACGGCATGCGCACGGTGCAGCGCATCGGCGTGCCAGGCGCCGGTGAAACGCCGCCGGACACCGACGCCGTGGTGGTCGCGCTGAAATCGCGCACCGCGCCGGTGCGCGACGCGGTGGGCGAGAGCCTTGCGGCGCTGGAATGGCTGCGCGGAGCGGGCTGCCGGCAGTTCTTCTTCAAGTACTGCTCGACGTTCGACAGCACGGAAGCGGGGAATATCGGACCGGTGGCGGATGCGTTGCTGGCGGCGCTGGGCTCCGGCTTCGCTCTGGCCTGTCCGGCGTTTCCGGCAAACGCGCGCAGCGTCTACCAGGGGTATCTGTTCGTCGGTGGCGTGCTGCTGAACGAAAGCGGCATGGAGAATCACCCGCTCACGCCAATGAAGGACGCCAACCTGGTGCGCGTGCTGTCGCGCCAGACCGATGGCACTGTTGGGCTGGTGCCCTACGCGATGGTCGAGCAGGGTGGCCCGGCGATTCGCGACGCGATGACCGCGCTGGCGGAACAGGGACGCCGCTATGCGATCGTCGATGCGGTCAGCGACCATCACCTGCTGGCGATCGGTGAAGCCGCCGCGGCGCACGCGCTGATCACCGGCGGGTCCGGCGTCGCAATGGGGCTGCCGGGGAATTTCCGCCGCGCCGGCCTGTTGCCGGAGCGGACCGATCCCGGCGCGCTGCCGGGGGTGACCGGGGCTGCCGCGGTGCTGGCCGGCTCGTGCTCACGCGCGACGCTAGGGCAGCTGGGCTTCGCACGAGATCATGTTCCCGTGTTCGAACTCGATCCGCTTGCGCTGCCCGACGCGGCTACGCTTGCGGGCAGCGCGATCGATTGGGCCGCCGGCCGGCTTGGCGCGACACCGATCGTGATCGCCGCCTCGGCGCCACCCGAGAAGGTTGCAGCCGTGCAGCAACGCCTTGGCCGCGATGCAGCCGGCGCGTTGATCGAGGATGCAATGGCGCGCATTGCCGTGGCACTCGTGGCGCGTGGCGTGCGGCGCCTGGTGGTGGCCGGCGGCGAGACCGCGGGCGCGGTGGTGTCGCGCCTCGGCGTGCGCAGCCTGCGCATCGGCGCCGAGATCGATCCGGGCGTGCCCTGGACCTATGCCGAAGGCGCCGAGGCGCCTCTGCTGCTGGCGCTCAAGTCAGGCAATTTCGGTGCGCGCGACTTCTTCCTGAAGGCGTTCGAGGTGTTGGCTTAAGGGGGTCCGCTTAAACCTCTCCCCCCTTGTGGGAGAGGTTTAAGCGGAGCGAGACGGGTGAGGGTGGTGCACGCAACACGACCCTGACACGCGTCGCTCCGACCCGCGACTTCTCCCGCCTAGCACCAGAGAAACGAACCACAGGCACCGCAATTCTGGCCACGATGAGTACGTTGCAATGGAGACTCGCATGACTGAAACCGAAACGCGGCGTCTGCTGGTGGGACTGGCCGCGAGCCTCTACGCCCGCGGCTATTCGGTTGGCAGCGCCGGCAACATCAGCGCGCGGATGCCGGACGGTTATCTGATCACGCCGACAAATTCCAGCCTCGGCCGGCTCGATCCGACACGGCTTTCGAAGCTCGATGGCGACTTCCGCCACATCTCCGGCGATCCGCCGTCGAAAGAGGTGTTCATGCACCGCGCTTTCTACACGGCGCGCGCGGACGCCGGCGCGGTGGTGCATCTGCATTCGACGATGGCGACCGCGGTGACCTGCCTGCCCGGTCTCGACACGGTGAACCCGATACCGCCGCTGACACCGTATTTCGTGATGCGCGTCGGGCGACGCCTGCCGATCGTGCCATACTACCGGCCCGGCAACCCGCAGATGGAGCCGGCGATCCACAACGCCGCGCGCGTTGCCCGCGCGGTGCTGCTGGCGAATCACGGCCCGGTGGTGTGCGGCAAAACCTTGATCGACGCAGTCTACGCCGCCGAGGAACTGGAAGAGGCCGCCAAGCTCTTCTTCACGCTGCTGGGGACAGAGGCACGGACGCTGACCCCAGCGCAGGTGGACGATCTGGTGGCCACGTTCGGCTGAACGCGGCGACTGATACCAAGCGCCGGAAAGATTGACCCACCGGCCCTACACCCACGTCATGCCGGTATCCACGACTTTCTTTGCTGCGACAAAGGCAAGTCGTGGATACCGGCATGCGCCGGCATGACGAGGCGGGTATCGCCGAAGGGTCGATCATTCGGACACCTGGCATTATACCGCGGCCCACGACGTGCTGCATGAGCAATGAAAAAGGACGCCTTGCGGCGCCCTTTTTCCATGCAGACCGATCCGGCCCGCAGGCGTAGACAGTTAGCTCGACGCGCCAGGCATCGGTTCCATCGGCATCGGAGGAGCGGCCTTCTTGCGTCCGGCCTTCTTCTTCGGCGCGGCCTTCTTCTTCGCCGCCATCTTCTTTGCGCCAGCCTTCTTCTTCGGCGCCGCCGCCTTCTTCATGCCCGCCTTCTTCTTCGGCGCGGCCTTCTTTGCAGCAGCCTTCTTTCCGGCCTTCTTCGGCGCGGCCTTCTTGGCAGCCTTCTTCTTCGGTCCGGCTTTCTTCGCCGCACGCATCGCCAGCGCCTGGGCGCGTGGCTTCTCGATGGTGGTGTCTTCAGTACTCACCTGGTGAAACTCCTTCTCAAGTCTTTGTTGGTGGTCGCGCGGTTAACAAGCGGCCGCCCATGCAGCCGGTCCCGCAAGGCGTCCGCCGTCTCCAAACGGCTGTTGCGGCGGACCAAGTTCATCGGGCCGGCGATCGGATCGGCGCTGCCTCGACACGTCGGAATGGAACGTCCTCCGGCGCGCGATATGCATCCGACGTATCCGGCGTGGGGTTTCGCGATCCCCGCGCGCCACGGCCGCACGCATTCAGACGAACGTCGCGAGATGTCACGACACGTTACGCGACGTGCCGTCAATTTCGCCAAGCCAGGCTCAATCGTGTTCCCAACTGCGGGATTGAGCCCCGCTTCGGGTTTCGCCCCCATTTCGGGACTAGATCGGCCTTGCTTCGCCTGAACGAGGCTGCGGTCCATGGACCGTCCTTCTGTTATCCGGCGGCTTGCACCGACACGCTGTAAACGCGGTGCGAATCGGGCGCAAGCACACCAGATTCGCTATTCATCGCGATGCGTGGCCGTGTCAATAAAAAGCAACAGATTCGTCGCACATTGGATGAAAAAAAATTGCGCCGCGTGTCCGATAGCGCACATTGCACGCGAAAGCCGCCGCCACATCGCTGTAGCGGCGGCTTGCGAGTCGCATCAGCGCAATCGGATCAATTGATCAACGACGCTCGGCGATCGGGACGAATCGCAGATTCTCCGGGCCGATATAGTTCGCGGTGGGCCGGATCAGCTTGTTGTCGATGCGCTGTTCGATCACGTGCGCCGCCCAACCGGATGTGCGCGCGATCACGAACAACGGCGTGAACATCGAGGTCGGTACCCCAAGCATGTGGTAGCTGATCGCGCTGAACCAATCGAGGTTGGCGAACATTTTCTTGGCATCGCTCATCGTCGCCTCGATGCGGTCGGCGATGTTGAACAGCTTCATCGAGCCTGCCGACTGCGACAAACGCCGCGCCACTTCCTTGATCACTTTGTTCCTTGGATCGGCGATGGTGTAGACCGCATGGCCGAAGCCGATCACCACCTCGCGGTTCGCGATGCGCCGGCGGATGTCGGCCTCGGCCTCGTCGGGCGTGGCGTAGCGGCTTTGGATCTCGAAAGAGACCTCGTTGGCGCCACCATGTTTCGGACCGCGCAGCGCGCCGATACCGGCGGTGATGGCCGAATACATGTCCGCCGCGGTGCCGGCCACCACGCGACAGGTGAAGGTCGACGCATTGAACTCGTGCTCGGCATACAGGATCAGGCTGGTGTGCATGGCACGGACGAACGCGTCGCTCGGCGGCTTGCCGTGCAGCAGATGCAGGAAGTGCCCGCCGATCGAATCGTCGTCGGTTTCCACGTCGATTCGCTTGCCATTATGGGCGTAGTGGAACCAGTAGAGCAGCGCGGAGCCCAGGCACGCCATCAGCCGATCGGCGATATCGCGCGCGCCGGGCTGATTCTGATCGTCCTTCTCCGGCAGCACGCAGCCGATAGCGGACACCGCGGTGCGCATCACGTCCATCGGATGTGATGCGGCCGGCAGTGCTTCCAAGGTGCGCTTCACGGCGGCCGGCAGACCGCGCAGCGCGCGCAGCTTGGCCTTGTAGCCGGTGAGTTCAGCAGTGGTCGGCAGCGCGCCGTGCACCAGGAGATAGGCGATTTCCTCGAACTCGCATTGCTCGGCGACATCAAGGATGTCGTAGCCGCGATAGTGCAGGTCGTTGCCGGTGCGTCCGACGGTGCACAGCGCGGTGTTGCCGGCGGTGACGCCGGACAGGCCAACGCCCTTCTTTGCCCGGTTGGGGATGGCTGCGGTGTCGCTCATGGTGTTCTCCTTCAGCAGATCAGCATGCGCTTCGGTTCCTTCGTCCCCGTCATGGCCGGCGTGGGCCGGCCATCCACGACTTGTCTTCGTGGTGCAAGCAAAGTCGTGGATGGCCGGCATTCGCCGGCCATGACGGGGGCAGGTGTGTCAGAATATCCCCGGCTTGCCGACGGCCAATGCCCCTGCCGGCAATGCGACGTTCAACAGATGCAGATCCTCCGCCTTCAACCGAGGCAGCTCCTGCGCCACTTCCAGGAATCGGTTCGCCTCGCGCGCCGCGATGACGCCGTCAGTCAGCGTGCGGAACTTGCTGATGTAGTCGGCGCGCTTGAACGGCTTCGCGCCGAGCGGATGTGCGTTGGCGACCGCCATCTCGTCCACCAATGACGTGCCGTCACGCAGCATGATCTCCACGCGGCCGCCGAACGCGATCTCGTCGGGATCGGTCGACAGGTAGCGCCGCTCCCACTCCGGATCCTCGCGTGTCTCGATCTTGTGCCACAGCCGGACCGTGTCCGGCCGCGCGGCACGCTTCGGCGCATAGCTGTCGACGTGATGCCAGCGCCCATCCTGCAGCGCGACGGCGAAGATGTACATGATCGAGTGGTCCAGCGTTTCGCGGGAAGCCTTCGGATCCATCTTCTGCGGATCGTTCGCGCCGGTGCCGATCACCGCGTGCGTGTGATGGCTGGTGTGGATGACGATCTTCTCCACCTGCTCGACGTCGAAATTTTTCCCCCGCATGCGGAACGCCAGGTCGATCAATGCCTGCGACTGGTATTCGGCACTGTGCTCCTTCGTGAAACTGCTGAGGATGGCGCGCTTCGCCTCACCCGGCACGGGCAGCGGCACCTGGTAGTGCGCGTCCTTGCCGTCCAGCACCCAGGCGATCACGCTGTCCTCGCCTTCATAGATTGGGCTCGGCGCGCCTTCGCCGCGCATCACGCGGTCCACCGCTTCGACCGCGAGCTTGCCGGCATGCGCGGGGGCGTAGGCTTTCCATGAGCTGATCTCGCCCTTGCGCGACTGGCGCGTGGTGACGCTGACATGCACCGCCTGCTGCACCGCCTGGTAGATCGTTTCCGTCGGCAGGCGCAACAACGTGCCGATGCCGGCTGCCTGACCGGGGCAGAGATGGGTGATGTGATCGATCTTGTGCTTGTGCAGCGAGATCGCGCGAACCAGGTTGATGTGGATCTCGTAACCGGTGGCGATGCCGCGCAGCAGGTCGCGACCGGACTTCTCCATCGTCTGCGCCACCGCGAGGATCGGTGGGATGTTGTCGCCGGGATGCGAGTAGTCGGCGGCGAGGAATGTGTCGTGCATGTCCAGCTCGCGCACCGCGGTGCCGTTCGCCCACGCGGCGTATTCCGGGCTGACGCGCTTGCCGCCGGCGACACCGAACAGCGTCGCGCCATCCTTGCGCGCGTGCCCCAACGCCATGCCGCGCGCGGAGACGGCGGAGTGCCGGTTGATTGCGCCGATCGCAACAGCGGCGTTGTCGATGACGCGATTGACGATCATCTCGGTCACGTCCTTGTCCACCGCGACCTTGTCGGCGGCGACAGCGGCGATCTTCCACGCAAGCTGATCCTCACGCCGAAGGTTGTCCTTCGACGGATGAACCGTGACGTCGTGCAGTATCATGCGTATCCTCCGGTTGGCGTCCGCGCTTGCGCGGTCTAGCCTCGTCGCTCTTCGTAGGATCGCGCCGCCGTAACGGCAAGTCGGGCGCGCATGACATGACGATAAGCAGCGCTGTCGCCGACGTGATGCGCCGGCGCAAGCCAGGGAGTCTATATATAAGTGTCAGATGCATTTGACCGCGTGATCATCGGCGATCTTGTCGGCACCGATCGCGTGCTGCGCGATGGCTATGTCGCGGTGCGCGGTGAGATCATCGCGGCGATTGGCCAAGGCGCGCCACCGCCGGCCGCTGATACGCTCGATCATCGCGGCAGGCTGATACTGCCGGGATTGGTCGATGGGCACATGCACACCGCATCGGCGATCGGCTGGCCTGGGATCGAAGGTGCCACGCGCAGCGCCGCGGCCGGTGGCGTAACGACCTGCATCGACATGCCGTACGACGTGCCGCATCCGGTGACCGATGCGGAGAAACTCGCCGACAAGATCGGCTGGGTGGAACGCACCGCGCATGTCGACATGGCGTTGTACGGCACCATTCTGAAGACCGGCGGTGTTGATGCGATCCCGCGGCTTGCCGCCGGCGGCATCTCGGCGTTCAAGCTTTCCACCTATGAATATGACCCGGTGCGGTTTCCGCGCATCGATCATCCGACGATGGTCGAGGCATTCGCCGCGATCGCGCGCACGGGATTGCCGGTGGCTGTGCACAACGAGGATCAGGAATTGGTCGAACGCCTGACGGCGGAAGCGCGCGCGGCAGGGCGGACCGAGGCGATCATGCATTGCCGCACGCGCCCGCCGTTGGCGGAGACGATGGCGGACCTGGAGATTTTCGAGATCGGCTTGCAGACCGGCGCGCATGTGCATATCGCGCACTCATCCCTGGCGCGCGGCTTTGCGCTCGCCGAGACATTTCGCGGCATGGGCATGCGGGCGACCGGCGAGGCCTGCATCCAGTATCTCTGCATGACCGAGGACGATCTGGTCCGCCTTGGTGGGCGCGGCAAATGCAATCCGCCGTTCCGCACGGCAACCGACGTGGAACAGCTGTGGGCGGCGCTGCAGGCGGACAAGATCGCCTATGTCTCGACCGATCACGCGCCGTGGCCGCTGGAACGCAAGACCTTGCCCGACATCTTCGCTTGCGGTGCCGGATTGGTCGGCATGCAGAGTTTCGCCGCGTTGATGTTCACCTTGCTGGATGAGCGCGGGCTGCCGCCAACGCTCATGGCGACGTATTGCGCCGAACGTTCGGCGAAGCTGCATGGGTTGTGGCCGCGCAAGGGCGCGCTGCGTGTCGGCTCGGACGCCGATCTGTGCGTGCTGCAGCGTGGCGACTTCGTGTTCGATGAGGCCGCCATCGTCGATCGGCCGGAGCTGCGATGGTCGCCGTATCACTTGCGGCGCATGCGCGCGAAGGTCGCGGCGACGCTGCTGCGGGGACGGATCGTCTGGGACGGCACGCAGGTTTTAGCGCGACCTGGTGACGGGCGCTTCATCCGGCGTCAGGCACACTGAGCGATCTGCCGCCGGATCGACGGCGACGCATCGGCTGGCGCTGGCCGACTACCATCATCGTTGTGGCGGTCGTACTGCTGACCGGTGCCGCGGTCTACTACCATCGAACGATCACACCGCCAGACTGCACCGATCCGGGCACGCTCGCGCTGGTGCACGCCAGCCTCACCAACCACTTCAAACTGCCTGAGACAACGCGCCTGGAGAACATCCAGACCATTGCGGGCGGCTATCTGGCGTTCCGCTACGTGTGTAAGGCGCAGCTTGCCGGCTTTGATCCGCACGCGCTGCCGCCCGGCACGCCGATCCCCGACAAGGTGAGCTACGTGAGCGATTGGACGGAAGCGGGACGTTTGACGGACGGCGAACGCCAGCATGAAGTAAGCGTCCGCATCGCCCCACTCATGATCCTGGAGCAAGTCGAGTGACCGCACGCAACATCACTGTCGCCGCCGCCCAACTTGGGCCCATCCAGCAAGCCGAGCCGCGTCAGGTCGCGGTCGAACGCATGGTCCGGCTGCTGGAACGCGCGCACCGGCGGGGCGTGGAACTGGTGGTGTTCCCCGAACTCGCGCTGACCACTTTCTTCCCGCGGCACTACCATGAGGATATCGCGGAAGCCGATCGTTGGTTCGAGACGGCAATGCCATCGAACGAAACGGCGCCACTATTTGCCGCGGCGCGCCGATACGGCATCGGGTTTCACCTGGGATACGCCGAGATCGCGCATGAGCCGGACGCAACCGGCACGATGCGGAAGCGGCGGTTCAACACCTCGATCCTGGTGAACCCTGGCGGCGACGTGGTGCTGAAATACCGCAAGGTGCATCTTCCCGGACATGCGGCGTTCGATCCGCAGCGCAAGGTGCAACATTTGGAGAAGCGCTATTTCGAGGTGGGCAATCTCGGCTTCCCGGTGGTGCGCGCGGCAATGGGTGTCCATGGGGGCGGGCTGGACGGCATCAACATGGGGATGCTGATCTGCAACGATCGCCGCTGGCCGGAGGCATGGCGCGTGCTCGGCCTGCAGAGCGTCGAGCTGGTGATGCTCGGCTACAACACGCCGAGCCTGAACATGGAGGCGAGCGGGTTCGAGGCGCATCACCTGCGGGTGTTCCACTCGCATCTGTCGATCCAGGCGGGGTGCTATCAGAATGCGTGTTTCGCGGTAGCGACGGCGAAGGCGGGCACCGAGGACGGATGCGAGCTGTTCGGCCACTCGATCATCGTCAATCCGCAGGGCGAGATCATGGCGATGGCAACAAGCTGGGATGACGAACTGATCACCGCCGACTGCGATCTGGAGATGTGCACGCTGGGCCGCACGACGATCTTCGCATTCGACAAGCACCGGCGGCCGGAGGCGTACACCCGCATCACCGCGCAGGTCGGGGCGGTGGAACCGGAAGTTTGGACGAAGCAGGCGGCGGAATAACACGTCGTTGGTGAAGCTCGCGGACAATCCGATCGCGGCCCCGCCACGCCACGCGACGCGGCCGCGGTCCGGTCTGCTAATCCACTGGCCCGCTAATCCGCTTGCCCTCGCGCCGCCGCGAGGTCATGCTCGTGGTCGCCTGCGGCAGCCCTGCCACAGGTAGCGGCGATTCGTCATTCGACCCTGATTCGTGATTGCTAAACTGAGGGATAGACCGTTTACCTCAGTCTCAAGATGATGTTGACTGATGCCTGTTCGCAGGGAAGGGGGAACCGCATGCGTGGTCTGTTGTCCGGTATCGTCGCGGCGAGCCTGCTGATGGGCCAGGTCGCACAAGCGCAGCCATGTGCGAAGCCGGCCGACAAGATGGCGTTCGATATCGCCGGCCTGAAAAGCCAGCTCATGGTGACCGCGCTCGCCTGCGACGTGCGCGACCGGTACAACAACTTCGTGCTCCGGTTCCAACCGGAACTGATGCGCCAGGAGCACGCGCTGAGCGCCTATTTCAGCCACAGCTTCGGTCGTCGCGGCCAGCAGGAGCATGACGACTACATCACCAGTCTGGCAAACACGCAGTCCGAGGCTGGTATCAAGCAGGGCACGTTGTTCTGCCAGCAGAGCGTCAGCCTGTTCGACGCGGTGCTGGCGCTGCCGCCCGGCGCCGACCTCGCCAGTTTTGCCGCCGACCGAAACCTCGATCAGCCGATCACGCTGGTGGTCTGCACCGCGCCCAGACCGGTGACCCGGACCGCCCAGGGACAGTCGAGCCAGCAGCACCGCTAAGTCTCGCGTCTGGCTGGATGAACATCCTCTCCATCCAGTCCTGGGTCGCCTATGGCCATGTCGGCAATACCAGCGCGGTGTTCCCCCTGCAGCGCCTGGGCGCCGAGGTCTGGGCGATCAACACCGTGCAGTTCTCCAATCACACCGGCTACGGGCACTGGACCGGCGACGTGTTCAATGGCGCGCAGGTGCGCGCACTGGTGGACGGGGTCGCGGCGCGCGGCGTGCTGGGGGCCTGTGACGCGGTGCTGTCAGGCTATGTCGGCGACGCGGCGATCGGCGAGGCCATCCTTGACGCCGTGGCGCAGGTCCGCTCCGCCAATCCGCGCGCGCTGTACTGCTGCGACCCGGTGATCGGTGACGACCGCGACGGCGTCTATGTGCGCCCCGGCATTGCCGAGATGCTGCGCGACCGCATGCTGCTGGCGGCCGACATCGCCACGCCCAATCGGTTCGAGTTGGAGATGCTGATCGGCGGCCCGTGCCGCACGCTCGACCAGGCCAAGGCGGGCGTGGCGCGGGTGGCGGCGACGCTGCATCCGGATGGGCCGCGCTGCGTCCTGCTGACCAGCCTGCGCACCGAGACCACCCCAGACGACGCCATCGACATGCTGGTGAGCGAGGCCGGGCGGTTCCATCTGCTGCGCACACCGCTGCTGCCGGTGGATGTCAACGGCGCCGGCGATGCGATCGCGGCACTGTTCCTGTTCCATCGTCTGCACAGCGGCAGCGAGGTGGTCGCGCTGGAGGCCGCCGGGTCGGCGATTCACGGGGTGTTGCGGCGCACCGCCGAGGCCGGTTCGCTGGAGATCCTGACCGTTGCGGCACAGGAAGAGTTTGTCGCCCCGGGGACGCGCTTTCTCGCCGAGGCTTGCTGAGGCGTTCGTCCGATAGAACGTTCGCCTGGTTGGGCGTTCGCGTGGCTGGGCGTTGGCCTGACGAGGCGGCACATGGCCGGCACTATCTTGATCAACCGCGAACGCAGCCGTCGACGATATCAACCGTGATCCGGACGCCATCGCCGCTGGCCGCGTGATCCCGACGCTTCGGGCGGTTGGCACACGCGGTTGTGAGCGAGCGTGCCACGATTCCACCTTCTGCTCGCAACACGTTTGCCTCCGATACGCCGTTGCGTACGGTGAACCGTGGATAGGAGTCGCGTATGCTCAGGTTGGCACTTTTCTTCTTCGTCGTATCGCTGGTTGCGGCGGTGTTCGGCTTCACTGGTATTGCTGTTGCAAGCGCGGAGATCGCGCGGGTGCTGTTCTTTATCGCGATCGTGATCTTCCTCGTATTGTTGGTGGCCGGACTGATGGCGGGCAGCGCACTGTTCTAGGGACGTGATGTTCGTTGTGCGGGACACGCCAGACAGTCTGCGCAGCGCACACCTATAACTCGTTGTGCAGTGCACGCCTAAAAGTTGCATCCGACGAGTGCATCGGTGCATGGTCCTCGCTACGCACCGCCGGGCCAACGGGCACGGCCAGGCAAATCATGTCGGTCCGCGCCGCGCCCATGACCCGCACCAGAGGCGAAGGAGGCAGGCTATGACTGTTGCTGCGATCCTCAAGCACAAGGGCTACCAGGTCACCACGATCCTTCCCACGGCGACGATCTCCGACGTCACCGAGGTCCTTTCCCTGCACCGCATCGGCGCGGCGCTAGTGATGGATCGCGCCCAACAACTGCTCGGCATTGTCAGTGAGCGCGATATCGTCCGCTCGCTGGCGGCAAACGGCGTGCGGACGCTGGAGATGACGGCTGGGCAATTGATGACACGCGCGCTGCAGATTGCCACGCCCGACACAACAGTGGAGGAGGCGATGCGCAAGATGACTGAGGGGCGGTTCCGCCACCTGCCGGTGGTCGATCAGGACAAGGTGGTCGGCCTGATCAGTATCGGCGACGTGGTGAAGGCGCGCATCATGCAGCAGGCGCACGAGGTGGACAGTCTGCGCGCATATGTAGCCGGGGCGGCTTAGGGTCCTGCCGGGCGGCGGAAGGCGCCCCGCTTTCCGCCCTGCGATCCAATATCCTGCGTCGCAATCGTCGCAGGGCGGAAAAGCCTTGTCCTCGGATCCTTGATCCCCGGGGCAACGCCTTCCGCCACCGACGCCACGCAGCAGTCGGTCGGTTGCGGCTGCGTGCCCGACCCGCTCGTTATTCCGGCTTGCTCCACGGCGGTGGGCCAAGATCGACGTCCTGCGGCTTGGTCGTGGCGCCGGTTAGCGCCCCGGCGCCACCGCCGATCACCGCGCCCACCACGACACCGATCGGGCCACCGATCAGACCGATGGTGGCGCCGGTTCCCGCGCCGGCCGCCGCCCCGCCGGTGGTCCGGTCGTCCGCGTTATTGCCGCACGCCGCAAGCAGCGCGACGCCCAGGATGGCACCGGCCCACCCAGTCGTTCGCAAATGCGTCGTTCGCAAAAGCGTCGTTCGCAAAGCCGTCGTTCGCAAAGCCGCGTGTCGCATGATCGTCTCCTCCCGTATGGGTCGTTCATGTCGTCAGTGCGACCGTTCTATGAACCTCGCGTCTGAGTCGCGGCAAACATTCGGGTAAATCCTGCGGCATCTCCGGCCAGCCCCGTGCTGTTAAAGCTTGCCGTCAGAACTTGCCGGGGCGCGCGGCGCTGACATTCCGGCCTCGCATCCGAGCTCAGCTTCCGGTCAACCCGCCGACCGCGGTCACGTCGCCCGCGAAACGTTTCAGCCATTGCGCCATCAGGCCGCGGCCGGGTTTCGGAAAACCCTCGTCCAGCACGTCCAACTCCCGCACCCGGTCAGCGCGGAAATGGCGGAAATCATCGCGCAACTCGCACCATGCGCTGATCAGCGTCGCCTCGACGTAGTACGCCACGGCGAACGGCCAGATCGTCCGGCGGGACGCCCGGCCCTGCTCATCCGCATAGGCGAGGCGCAGCTTGCGCTCGTTGCGGATCGCCGCGCGGATCACTGACAGGTCCGCGACCGGCGGTGTCGGTGCGCCGTGGCCGGAAACAAAGACCGACGGCGTCGCGAGACGGTCGCGCAGCGTGTCGGGCAGGATCACCGTGACCTTCGACAGCACGCCGGCCGCCGCCTGCTGCAACCCCGCATGACCAGTCCGCCGCGGCAGGCGCGCGCCGACCGCGATAGCCTCGACCTCCTCGATGGTGAACATCAGCGGCGGCAGGTCGAAGCCGCGGCGCAGCACGTAGCCCAACCCCGGTGCGCCCTCGATCGGCACCCGCCGCGCCGGCAGCGTCACCACGTCGCGATAGACGGTCCGGGCCGTCACCTCGAGCTGCGCTGCCAGCGCGGCGGCGGTAATCGGGCCAGCGGCGGACCGCAGGATCTGGATGATGTCGAACAGCCGATCGGCACGGCGCATGGCCGCCTTGCTCCTCGTCGCACCCGCGCAGGATACGCCACTGACAGAACGCTGTCAGTGGCCGCCCACTACATCGTCCCGCAACCGAGGGTATCCCGGGGGACGCATGCCAGGACACAGCAGCCAACAAACCGCCGCCGGCGCGCTGCCGGTTGCGGCGGGAACCACCGCGCGGGCCATCGTACTGCTGGCGATGTGCCTGGGCGTGCTCATCGCCCAGGTCGACACGTCTGTGGTCAACCTCGCGACGCATTCGATTGGCGTTGCCTTCCATGCCGGCATGGCGCCGCTGCAATGGGTGCTGGATGTCTACAACCTGGTCTACGCGGTGCTGCTGCTGAGCGGCGGCCTGATCGCCGATCTGCATGGCAGGCGGCGCGGCTTCATGATCGGCGCCGCGGTGATGACGGCCAGCTCGCTGGTCTGCGCTTTTACACCGGATATTGGCGTGCTCATTGCCGGACGCGCCTGCACGGGCATCGGTGCCGCGCTCCTGCTGCCGGCCTCGCCCGCGATCATCCGGGTGGTCTGGCCGGACGCGGCCGCGCGCGGGCGGGCCCTTGGCGTCTGGGCCAGTTGCAACGGGCTCGCCTTCGCCATCGGCCCCAGCCTGGGGGGCGTGCTGATCGATTGGTTCCGCTGGCGCAGCGTGTTCCTGCTGGTGGTCCCGCTGGGTGCCGCGGCGCTGCTGCTGGCATGGCTGGCGGTGCCGGAGTCCGCCGCCAGGCGGGGCCGACACTTCGACCTTCCCGGACAACTCCTTGGTGCGGTGGCAGTAGGCGGCCTGGCATTCGCTGCGATCGCCTTCCGCGATGGCGGTGACCGCTGGCATTACGCACTGGGCCTGGCGCTACTGGCGCTGCCGCTGTTTCTGGTTGTCGAGCGGCGTGCCGGCCCGGCCGCGCTGGTGCCCCTGGACCTGTTCTGCGCGCGCGTTCAGCGGCGCGATCGCTGCCACGGCAACGATGACCTTCGGCATTTATGGCACGGTCTTCCTGGTGCCGCTGCTCTGGCAGCAGGCGGGGCATATCGGGCCGCGGGTAGCCGGTCTGGCTTTGATGCCGCTGTCGCTGGTGTTCTTCGTTGTCTCGACGCAGTCCGGCAGATTGGCCAAATGGGTCGGCGCGCGTGTCATGACCGCTGGCGGCACTGCCATCGTCGGCTGCGGGTTGCTGATGCTTGCCATGACCAATGCGGGATCATCGCCGTTGCTGGCTCAGGTTGGCCTGGTATTGGTTGGGCTTGGCATGGGCGTGAACACCGGCCCGCTGCTGGGGATCGCGGTCGGCGCGGTGGGATCGGCGCGTTCCGGCACCGCATCGGCACTGATCAATGTGGCGCGCATGACCGGCGCGACGTTGGGCGTCGCCCTGCTGGGGACTGTTGTCGGGGTGCTGCACGGCGGCGAGGTGGGCCTGCGCGTGGCAATGCTGATTGGCGGGGCAATCCAACTATGCGGGGCCTTGGCGGCCTGGGCGACGATCCGCTGAGCGCACCGGCCGCTGAGCGCACCGGCCGCTGAGCGCGGCGGTCGGCGTTGCGTAGATGCGGCAATTGGTCGCATCATGCACGCCGCTCGCATGCGATACCCGGTTCGGGTTCCTCTGGGTGTCGACGCCCCGCCGGACGCCCGGGGGTGGATGCATCAGGGGAAACGCACATGGATCACATGCCAACGACCGTCGCGCCCGCGCCACACCTGCCCGCCCTACGCCTGACCGAGCTTGCGCACGGCGGCGGCTGCGGCTGCAAGCTGGCGCCGGCGGTGCTGCAGCAGCTTCTGGCCGGCCAGGCCGGCGCCCTGTTCCCGCAGCTTCTGGTCGGCAGCGAGACCTCGGACGACGCCGCGGTGTGGCAATTGGCCGACGGCACCTGCGTCATCGCCACCACCGACTTCTTCATGCCGGTGGTCGACGACCCGCATGATTTCGGCCGCATCGCGGCGACCAACGCGATCAGCGATGTCTACGCGATGGGCGGCACGCCAATCCTGGCGCTGGCGATCCTGGGCATGCCGCTGGGCAAGCTGTCGATCGAGGTGGCACGCGACATTCTGGCCGGCGGCGCGGCCGCGTGCGCCGGTGCGGGCATTCCGGTCGCCGGCGGGCACTCGATCGACACGATGGAGCCGATCTATGGACTGGCGGTCATCGGCACCGCAAGACCGGAGCAGATCCGCCGCAACGTTGGTGCGCGGCCGGGCGATGCGTTGATCCTGACCAAGGCGATCGGCGTCGGCATCTACGCGAACGCGCTGCGCAAGGGCGCGCTGGACGCGGCGGGGTATGCCGAGATGCTGGCCTCCACGACGTTGTTGAACCGTATCGGGGCGACGCTGGGGCATGCGTCGGCGGTGCATGCGGTGACCGATGTGACCGGCTTCGGCTTGCTGGGTCATGGGCTGGAGATGGCGCGAGCCAGCGGGGTGACGCTGCGGATCGACGCATCCCGCGTGCCGTTCTTTGCGCGCGCCCACGCGCTGGCGGAGGATGGCTTTGTTACCGGCGCCTCGCACCGCAACTGGGATAGTTACGGTGCCGGCGTGGTGCTGCCGGACGGGGTTTCGCCGACGCTGCGCCATCTGCTGACCGATGCGCAGACCTCGGGCGGGTTGCTGGTTTCGTGCGCGGCCGAGGCGGCGGAGGGGCTGCTGGCGCGCATCGGCGCGGCGGGATATCCGGCTGCGGCGATCATCGGGACGGTTGCGGCGGGGCCGGCGCGGATCGAGGTTGGCGGCTAAGTGCGGTTCGACGGATCCGGTAACGACCGAACGTCGGGGTTCGGTTTGGTCACGCCTGACGGAGCGGCCGGGTTGATCTATGACGGAATGGGGCGTGAAGGGGGCAAAATGCCAATGAAAATCACCAAACTCGTTCCATGGCTGGTGAAGACGACCGGATCGGGCTGGGGCGAGTATTTCTTCGTCGAGGTTCGCACCAACGAAGGTGTCACCGGTTGGGGCGAGATCACCACCACGACACTGACGGCGAACCGCGCGGTCGCCGGCATCATCCGTCAGCTCAATGACCTTCTGGTGGGCGAAGACCCCGCACGCACCGAGCACATCTGGAACAAGACATTCCGCTCATTCACCTATATGGGCACAAGAGGTGCCACCAGTCATGTCGTGAGCGGCATCGACATCGCGCTGTGGGACATTCGCGGCAAGGTGCTCGGCGTTCCCATCCATGCGCTGCTGGGTGGCAAGGTTCGCGACGATATCCTGCTGTATACCCATCCGCTGCGGCGGCTGCTGGACAACGATGACGACCTGGTCAGGGAAATTCGTGCGATCGTCGACTCCGGCCATACCGCGCTCAAGTTCGATCCGTTCCCGCATGCCGCCGGCCAATCGCCCCACAACGACGACTACCTCGACGGGGGCATGAGCAAGCAGGGGGAAAAATCCGCCGCGCGCATGGCTGCGCGGGTGCGCGAAGTGGCCGGCCCGGACATCGAGATACTTATTGATGCGCATGGGCGCTTCAACGTCCCGACGGCGATCCGGCTTTGCCGCAGCCTGGAGGACGCCGCGAATATCGACTGGTTCGAGGAACCCGTCCCAGTCGAAAGCTATGCGGCGCTACGGCAGGTCCGCGAAAAGGTGAAGGCCGCCATCTCGGTGGGCGAACGCCTGCACACGCGGTGGGAGTTCGCGCCGATCCTTGAACAGCAGCTCGCCGACTACATCATGCCCGATGTCACCTGGGCCGGCGGGATCAGCGAGTTGAAGAAGATCGCGACGATGGCGGAGACATACTACATCCCGATCTCGCCGCATGACGCGAGCGGCCCGATCAACGTGGTCGCCGGCGCGCAAGTAATGATGACGGTGCCGAACTTCTATCGGCTTGAGACCTCGCGTTACGACCTGAGCAAGTACGACGCGTTCATAGAAACACCGCTTGATAATTCGGGCGGCAGTCTGCACTTGTCGGCACTGCCCGGGCTTGGGATTGCCATGAATATGGAATACCTGCGTGCCAATACCGTCGATGGATTCGGCGGCTAAAATGGAGTCGCGTACACCTCTCCCGCTCTTCGCGGGAGTGGTTGAGGCGCGAAGCGACGAGGGTGAGGGTGGGGCGGCACAGCCCTCACCCGGCTAGCTTCGCTCGCCGACCTCTCCCGCGAAGGGCGGGCGAGGTGTACAGAGGCTCAGCGCCGCAACTCCGGCACTCGGCTTTGCAAGAAAGATCCTCGGGAGGAGCGCCCATGACCACCTCCGACTATCGCAACAACGGCCCGCGCGATATCGGGCGGCGGGGATTCCTGGGATATTCCGCCGGGGCCGGCCTGCTCGCCGCCGGCCTTGCCCGCCAATCCGCGGCGGCGCCACCACCGAGTACCGCCATAGACAGCGCCGCGTGGTCGCCGGAATACGTGCGCAACATTGCCGGGACCCTTTCGGTCGATACGGCAGCCGAATGTGCGAAAGTGGTGCCGCTGACCCATTCGGGCCGCCTGACGTATTGGTACGTGGGCCCGAACGAAGCATCCCCGCGCCTCGACCACGAGATAGATGCGCAGTTCTGGGCAGCCTTCGCCAAGACCTATCCGAACATCACGGTAGAAAAACAAAGCTTCACCTACGACCAGATCCTGGACAAGCTGCGCACCGCGGCGCTTGGCAACGCCGCGCCGATGGTTGCTCGCCTCATGCTGCTGTGGGCACCCGAACTGGCGGCCAAGGGCTTCCTGCATGAGTTGCGACCGGAAGACGTCGGCTACCCCAGCAATGAGTTCTGGCCGGGCGCGATGAAGTCGGTGATGTGGCGCGGCAAGACGTATGGTGTGCCGACCAACAACGAAACCATGGCGCTGATCTGGAATGCCGCGCTGTTCCAGGCTGCCGGGCTCGATCCGGAACAGCCTCCGGCGACGTGGGACGATCTGGTGGCCTATTCGAAACAGATCAAGCAGAAGACCGGCAAGAACGGCTATGGCCTGGTCGCGCGGCGCAACGCCGGCAACACGCCGTATCGTTTCATGCCACAATGCTGGGCCTACGGCGGCGGCGCACTCAATGAGGCGGAGGCGCGGCCGGACTACAAGAGCGTATACATCGACAACGCCGGCACCAAGGCCGCCCTGCAGGCGTCCTACGACATGTATGTCCGTGACAAATCGGTGCCCACATCGGCGCTGACCAACACCCAGGTGGAGAACCAGGACCCGTTCATCGCGGGCCAACTGGGAATGATGATCAGCCATCCCAGCGAATACGCGGTCATGGTCGATCGCGCCAACCGCGTGACCGGTCAGGATCGCAAGGTCGCGGATGCGGTCGTTGCCAACATGCGCTACGGGCTGATCCCCAAAGGGCCGGTGCGCCGCGCCGTGGTATTCGGCGGCTGGAACGCGCACATCTTCAACCCCGCAGTGGTGGACGGCAAACTTGATTTTGATGCCGCGCGCGCCTTCGTCGCCTTCATGACCGGTCCCGAGTGGTCGACCAAGCTCGCCTGGACCGGATCGAATCCCGGCAACACGCGGGGTTTTCGCACCTCGTGGATGAAGGAACGGTTGCAGCAGATCCGTTTCCTCGACGTTACCACTTCGATGCTGACCTCCGGCATCCCTTTCCCGGTGATCCCGGAGTCGGGCGAGATCATGAACATCGTGGTCCCGGATATGCTGCAGAACGCACTGACCGGGCGCATGTCGGTGGCGGCCTCCGCCGACAACGCCGCGCGGCAGATCAAGGATCTGCTGAGCCTGGGCTGAGTCGACACCGGGTTATCGGATGTCGATGATTGTGATGGGTATTGAATACACACGAACGCGCGCGATATCCTCCGACTGCTGAAGGCGGACGGATGGATGGAGCTGCGGGGGAACGGATCCCATCTGCAATTGAAACACGCAACCAAGCCAGGCGTGGTGACCCTGCCAATGCATGGCAACAAGGACATGAAGCCTGGCACGCTGGCACCGATTGAACGCCAGGCCAGGCTGCGGCTGAGGAGCAAGTGAATGGCGTTGCGGTTCTACCGGGCCATTGCCTACCAAGCCTCGGGCGACGGTCCCGAGGATGGCTGGGACGTGGTCTTTCCCGACCTTCCGGGCTGTATCAGCCGGGGCGACAGCGTCGCGGATGCACTGAGCGGTGGCGTCGAGGCGCTCGCATTGCACATCGAGGGGATGGTGGCCGAGCGGCTGGACCTGCCATCATCGTCGAGCTTGACCGACCCTCTGCCGGATTGGCTGCTCAACAGCGACATGGCGAATCAGGTGCCAGCGCTGCTGCAGGTCGAGGTGCCGGGCAAAAGCACCCGCATCAACATCACCATGGACGTCGCATTGGTCGACCGGCTGGATGCCGCGGCGCGCCGGGACGGCACGACGCGTTCCGGCTTCCTGGCACAGGCGGTGCGCGAGAAGTTGCAGCGCAACCGCGAACTGGTGTGACGTCTGCCAGCGGCGGCTTGCGCCGGAGTGTGGTGGCGCAATGAACCCGTCCCCGGCGGTGTATTGATGTCGCGCCCACCCTCGGTCGATGCCGTGCTACGCGCGCCCTCCGGCGCGCTGGCCATCGCGCGGTTCGGGCGTGTGCTCGCCACCGACGCCATCCGCGCCACCATCGATGCCGCCCGTCCGGCGCTGCGCCGGGGCGCCGCGGCGCCGGACCTCGCGGCGCTGGCCGACGCTGCGCTTGCGGGACTGGAGCGCGCGGAAACGCCCTCGCTGCGCCCGGTGCTAAACCTCACCGGCACGGTGCTGCACACCAACCTCGGCCGCGCCCTGCTCGCCGCACCGGCGATCGCAGCCGCCCTCGCCGTCATGGCCGCCCCCGCCGCACTGGAATACGACCTGACTCGCGGCGGTCGCGGTGAGCGAGACGATCATGTCCGCGGTTTATTGCGAGAGCTTACCGGCGCCGAGGACGCACTGGTGGTCAACAACAATGCCGCCGCGGTGTTGCTGGGACTTGCCGTGTTGGCGGCGGGAAAGGACACCATTGTCTCGCGCGGCGAGTTGATCGAGATCGGCGGCGCGTTCCGCATGCCCGCCATCATGGCCAGCGCCGGCACGCGCCTGGTTGAAGTCGGCACCACCAACCGCACGCACGCGCGAGACTACGAGCAGGCGATCGGGCCAGACACCGCACTGCTGCTGAAGGTGCACACATCGAACTATCGCATCGAGGGCTTCACCGCCGAGGTGTCCCCGCGCGATTTGGCCGCCATCGCGCACGCGCACGGGTTGCCGATGATGGACGATCTCGGGTCCGGAACGTTGCTGCCGCTCGATCGCTGGGGACTGCCGATGGAGCGTACGGTGGCCCAGGCGGTGCGCGACGGCGCCGATCTGGTGACGTTCTCCGGCGACAAGCTGCTGGGTGGGCCGCAAGCCGGGTTCGTCGTCGGGCGCGCCGAGTTGGTCGCGCGCTGCGCGCGGCATCCGTTGAAGCGGGCGCTGCGGTTGGACAAGCTGCGGCTGGCGGCACTGGAGGCGACGCTGCGGCTGTATCGCGATCCCGATCGGCTGACGGAACGGTTGCCGACGCTGCGCCTGCTGATCCGCCCCGCGGCGCAGATCCGTGCGATGGCGGAAGCGCTTGCCGCGCCGATGGGCGCCTGGGCCGGGCCGGATTGGCGAGTGGAGGTCGTCGCCTGCCGCAGCCAGATCGGCTCCGGCGCGTTGCCGGTGGAGACACTCGAAAGCGCCGGCCTTGCGCTGCATCCGGCGGGGGCCCCGTCAGGCCGCGCGCTGGACGGGCTGGCGGCACGGCTGCGCGCATTGTCGCCGCCGGTAATTGGCGCGGTGAAGGACGACGCGCTGCGATTGGATCTGCGCTGTCTGGAGGATCCGGCCCTGCTGTTGGCTGCGTTGGAACGAGGGCGGTGAGGACGCCATCGTTACGGCAACAGTACACCTCTCCCGCTCTTCGCGGGCTTGGGCCGCAAAGAGCGGACCAAGGTCGTGGAGCGCCTGCGACGCGGGTGAGGGTCGCGCCGCTGCACCACCCTCACCCGCCTCGCTCCGCTCGCCGACCTTGGTCCGCTCTTCGCGGCCCAAGCCCACGAAGAGCGGGAGAGGTGTACTTGAGAGCGTCATGATCATCGGCACGGCCGGCCATGTCGATCACGGCAAGTCCTCGCTGGTGCGCGCGCTGACCGGCACGGACCCGGATCGTCTGAAGGAGGAGAAGGAGCGCGGCATCACCATCGACCTCGGCTTCGCCTACTGGAAGCAGGCGGACGGACGGGTGATCGGCTTTATCGACGTGCCGGGACACGAGCGCTTCGTGCACACCATGCTCGCCGGCGCGCACGGCATCGACCTGGTACTGCTGGTGGTCGCCGCGGATGACGGGGTAATGCCGCAGACGCACGAGCACCTGGCGATCATGCGGCTGCTCGGGCTGACCCGCGCCGTGGTAGCGCTGACCAAGGTCGATCTGGTCGATGCCCCGCGGCGCGCCGGGGTGACGGAGCAGATCGCCGCGCTGCTGGCGCCGACGCCATTCGCCGCGGCCGATATCATTCCGGTCTCAGTCACCGATGGCACGGGGATGGACACGCTCGCCGCACGGCTGCGCGCCGAACCGGCCCGCGATCGCGCTGGCGGCTTGCGCTTCCGCCTGGCGGTCGATCGCTGCTTTTCCCTGGCCGGCGCTGGAACGGTGGTGACCGGCACGGTACTGTCGGGCGGCGTCGTGGTCGGCGATCGGGTGCTGGTTTCGCCAACCGGACTGGACGCGCGGGTGCGCTCATTGCATCGGCAGAACCAGGTGGCACAGGCGGCGGTCGCGGGCGATCGTTGCGCGCTGAACCTGGTGGGCCCCGCGATCAACCGCACCGCGATCCGCCGCGGCGACATGGTGCTGGACCCGGCGTTGCACGCGCCAACACAGCGGATCGACGCGCGCATCGAGGTCCTGACAGACGAAAAGCGTCCGCTGACAAGTTGGATGCCGATCCGCCTGCACCACGCCGCCGCCGACGTAGCGGGCCGCCTGGTGCCGCTGGATGCGGACAGGATCGTGCCGGGCGATACCGGACTGGTGCAACTGGTGCTCGACGCGCCTGTTGCCGCGTTGGCCGGCGACCGCGTCGTGCTGCGCGACACCAGCGCCAGCCGCACGCTGGGCGGCGGCAGGCTGCTGGACCTGCGCGCGCCGGAGCGGCGGCGGCGCACGCCGGAGCGACTCGCAGTGCTGCAAGCGCTGGACGCGCCGGCCGGTCCCGCGATGCTGGCCGCATTGGCCAGCCAGGACCCGTGGCTGGTCGACCTGGACTTGTTCCCGCGCGATCGCGGGCTGTCGGCCGAGGCCGGCGATGCGGTGCTGCGGGGTGCGGGGCTGGTCTCGCTGCCGGGCGAAGCCACAAGGTGGGGCATGGCGCCGGACGGATGGACGGGGTTGCGCCGATCCGCCGTTACGGTGCTGGATGCGTTCCACACGGCCAATCCCGATCTGCAAGGGATCACCGTGCCGCGGCTTCGTCTCGCGATGCAGCCTCGGCTTGCCCCGGCCCCATTTCGTGCGGCGCTTGCGGGATTGCAGGCGGCCGGGGACCTTGTGGTTGAAGGCGCCTGGGTGCGCCGGCCCGGTCATGTCGCGCGCCTGGCGCCGGAGGATGAGAAGATCTGGCGCGGCATCCTGCCGCATTTGCAGGACGCGGAACGTTTCCGCCCGCCGCGTGTGCGCGACTTCGCGCAATCGCTCCGCGTCGAGGAACGCCGCGTGCGCCGCGTGCTGAAATCCGTCGCCCGCCGCGGCGAAGTTGACGAGGTGGCGTTGGACCACTTCTTCCTGCGCACGACGGTGGCCGAGATGGTGACGATCGCCGTGCGCCTGTCGGACCCGGCCGGCACCCTGTTCAATGCCGCGTCGTTCCGCGATCATCTGGGCGACGGCAGCCACAACGCCGGACGGAAGGTGGCGATCCAGGTGTTGGAGTTTCTCGACCGGCACGGGGTGACCGTGCGGCGCGGGGATGAGCGGTTTGTCGACCGGCGGCGGATGGGGTTGTTCGGCTGACACGGAGGGGCAACGTCCCCGGTGGGGCGTCCGGACTTCAAATCCGGGAGGGGCTGTAGGACAGCTTCTGGTGGGTTCGACTCCCATTCCCTTCCGCCAGTTGCTGCCACGTCGCCTCACTCCGGGGCCGCGCCGAGCGCCCCCGTCGAAAGCGCGAGCGTCGCGGCAGCCGACAGAGCCGTACTGTAAGCATCCGTGGACGCATTCTTCGCCTGCAGAAGCTGGGTCTCCGCAAGTGTCAGGTCGGTGATCGAGCCGACACCGTTACGATAAGCGGCCAGCGCCGAATCGTACGTCGTCTGCGCGGCCGCTTCCAGGGTCTGCGATGCCGCGTGGGCAGAGAGGCTGGTGCGAAGGGCGTTATCCGCGAGTACGATCTGGCGCACGGCGTCTTCCCGCACCTGCGTGAGCGTGGCGCCGGCGCTGTCGGCTGCCGCCCGGGCCCGGGCAAGCTGCGCGTCGCGCGTTCCACCGTCGTACAGCGGGATCGTCACCCCGGCGAAGATGCTCCCGCCGAGGTGGTTGCCGTTGATGTTGACTGTCGGCGGCTGCTGTCCGCCGGAAGGCAGGCTGGTCACGTTGAGGTTCCCGGTGCTGTAGGTGCCGTTTGCCGACAGGAAGATTTTTGGCAGGAACTCGGCCTGTGCCGCCCGGACATTTGCGAGGCTCGCCTTTTGCGCTGCGTAGGCGCTCTGCATGTCCGGGCGCCGGGCAAGGGCCTCCGAGATTATGCTTTCGACGGGCGCCGCCGTTGATGGCGAGAGCTTGCGGCCCGAGGCGTCGGCGATTTTGATTTTTGTCAGCGGCGAGATGCCCATTGCGGTGATCAGGGTGAGATAGGCGTCCTGTGCCCCGCCGGTTGCCTGTACTACAGCCAAATTGGCTTGCGCGGACCCCTGGCGGGCCTGGGCAACCTCCGTGACCGTCCCGAAGCCGTGCTTGTAACGATCCTCCGCGGCGGCTTGGACTTCTTGCGCGTTCCTCAGGGATTGCGTCGCGGTGTTGAGACGCGCCTGGGCGGCGGTGTGGTTATAAAAGGCAAGGGTGACACTGTAGATAAGCTGCTGGTGCGCGGCGGTGAACGTGATGTTCGAGATCACCGATCCCTGCTTCGCCGCGTCCACCACGGCGGCGCGCTCGCCAAAGTCGAAGAGAAGCCATTGCAGGGATACTGCGGACACCGTGCCATCCAGCGAAGGGTTGCTGCTGACGCTCGTCCCCAGCGCCGTTTGATGGCCGCTGCTGCCCTGATATCCGCCGATGGCGGTCGCCGTGATGTTCGGGAGAAACGCGCTCTCGGCAATCCCGGCAGCAAGCGCGGCGCGGCGCGCGTCGTTCCAGGCGATCCGTGTCGTCGGGTTGCTCGATTCCGCGAGGTCGATCAACTCGGAAAGCGAATAGACCTTGGCGGCATCGACAGTGGGCGGCGACGGCACCTTGCCGAGCAGCGGATTGGCAGGCAGGACGTAGCCTTCCGCGGTGGGCGGGTGCTGGGGTTCGCCGGCGATGATCTCACCGGTCTCGGTGGCGGCAGGTACCCACGGCCGGTCAGGCCGCTCCGGTGCCATATCGAGCGCCGAGATCGCGCAACCGGCAAGCCACACCGACGATAGAACGGCGGCGATGGTTCTCTTACGCCGGAGCATTGTCGGTCGTTCCCTGTTCAGCATGTTCCGAAAGGTTGGCGATGACCTGTTCCAATTCCGCGAGGGAAGCCTCGACGGCCGCTGATATCGCACTCGGGCGGGCGGGCTTTGGCATTGGCTCTGGTCCGCTGGGCGCGGCCTCAGTCGCCGTGTCAGGACCGCCGGGTTCCGCGGCGTCGCCGAGACGCTGCGCGAGCCTTTCAAGGCGGCGCACTGTGCCAGTGACGCCGACGGATCCCTGGTCGGCGCCGATCAGCAGCGGGCCTTGCAGCGACGACAGGATGCGGACGATCTCCCGCCGCTCGCCCAGCCAAGCCTGCCCAGGCCGTAGCGAGGACGGCTCATAGCGGGCGAGATCGACATCCTGCTCGACGGCAGCGAGCTTTGTCCGCGCCTCCGCGGCGATCCCCCAGCGCTTCAGCGTGCTGACTGCCGCGACCAGGGCGGCGACCTGACGTAGCAGGCCCGCGATCGCCGGATCGATGCGTCCGGCGATCGTCACCGGCCAGATCTGCGTGAAGACGATCGCCACAACGAGATCGCCAAACAGGATGCCGATGGTCCGATCGCGCGCGATCGTCATGTCGAAGGCGGGTGCCGCGCCCTGGATCACGCTCAGGAAGAACGCGAAGGCGAGTTGGAACCCGAGATAGGAAATGCGCGGTCCACCGGCGGCGATCCAGCCGGAGACGAGAGCGGCGAGGAAGACGACGCCCATCAACCCGCCGATCGACGTGACGCTGGGCATCAGGAAGACAATGGCCGCGAGCCCCGCCGCGGCGCCGAGGCCGCACCCCAGGAAACGAAGCCCCTGCTTCTCCACCGTCTCGGCTGTGGTGCCGAGGGAGACGATGTAGCAGGTGATCAGGCAGGTATGGATACCGGGCCAGTTCAGCAGCAGATAAACGACGTAGCAGAACATCGCCGCCCCGGTCGTCTTCAACGCGTACTGGACGTGCGCCGGGTTGATGAAGGCGTCCGGAAGGAAAAAGCCGCCTTTGGGCTTTGCGCCAGGCTGTGGCGATGGGTCAGGCTGCGGTGACGGATCGGGCTGCGGCGATGGGTCAGGCGTGGGTGGTTCCGCGAAGAAGGACAGCGCCGTGCGCAGCTCCAAGAGCGCGGCTGCCGTGACCGGCGGCAGCCCCATCTCATCGTCGTGGCTATCGAGGGCGATTTCCACCGGATAGCGGCCCTTGCCGAGGATGGCGGCCATGCCATCGAGGGTCTCGGCGATGCGGCGACGAATGGGGGCCGGCAGCGAAATCCCCGCATCGCTCGTGAGGAAGTCGACCACCGACAGGATCACGATCGTCGATCGAGCCGCCTGCTCAAGGGCCGCGATGTCCCGCGCGGGCGACGTTCGTTCTGCGCCGGCCAGCTTCAGCCAGACCGGGACTTCGCCGGGCCCTTCGCGCACGCACTCCTCGAACGCCTTCCGCGCGCCGGTCGCCTTCGCGCCGGCCGACTTCGCGCCGGCCGCTGTCAGCGCGTCAGTCTCCGGCGCGAGAAGCAGCGCGGCGGCGAGGCAAAGCCGATGCGCCAACGCCCGTTCGGCAAGGCGCCTCGGGGCGGGCCCAAGGACGAGGTTGACCACGATGGAAACGCCGGCGGGTATGCCGACGAAGAGCCAGACATAGAGAATTCCGCGGGTCGCGAGTTCTCCACCCGGCACGGAACCAAGCAGGTCCAGCGCATAGGCCGTGATCAAGGCGACGGTCCCGGCGATCGGCTTGAGCTTGCTCGCGGACACGGCGAAGGTCAGGCAGAATGACACGAGCGTCATCGCGGTGACGCGCCATAGCGGCTGCTCGATGACCTCGACGGTAAGCGCCAGCACCAGGCCGACGATGAGCGTGATCAGCAGAAGCATCACCATGCTGGTGACCACGCTGGCCGCTCGATCGGGCTTCATCACGAAGAACGCGACATAGGCCGCCAGGGCCGGCTCCGGCGTCTGGTAGAACTCGACGGCAAGGGTGGTGAGCGCGCAGATCAGCGCCAACCGCGCCGCGAACTCCAGCCGGCCGGGAAACGGCGCCAGCATTGCCCCGATCCCTTCGAAGAAGGACAGTCGTCGCTCACCTGCAACTGGGGCCATGCTTCATCTCGACGACCGCCGTGGCGCCGAGCCTCACGAGCGTCTGCGGGGGATCGACAAGGCGGATACGGACGGGAAAGCGCTGGGCGACGATTACCCAGTTGAGCGAGCGCTCGACGTAAGGGACGGAGCGCGGGAGGTTGACGCGATCGGTGTCGAGCACGCCCAAGCCGAGGCCCTGGACGACACCTTTCATTGCCTTCCCACGGTCGATCATCGAATAGACGGTCGCGCAATCGCCGACGGCAATCGCGTGCAGATCGGTCTCGCGGAAGTTCGCGACCGCGAACCACTCCTCATCGTTGACCAGCGTGAACAGGCTCTGCCCGGGCACCACCATCTCGCCGCTCAGGACGGAAAGACCGACGACCCGTCCCGCATGGGTCGCGCGGACGGTCGTGTCCTGAAGGTGACGGTCGGCGATCGCCAACTCGGCCTGGCGCGCCTGCACCGTCGCGATCGCGGCCGCGTCCGTATCGATCGCCTGGATGGCCGCGGCTTGCCGCTCGCGCGCCTGCTGCAGCAAGGTCGTGGCGTCCCGCTGCGTTGTCTGTGCCTGGTCGAGCTGCTGGATCGGCACATAGCCCTTGGCGGCGAGGGGGCGAAGCCGCTCGACCGTGCGGGTGGCAAGGTCGAGGTTCGTCTCGGCGCTGCGCGTCTGATCGGCCGCGACGAGCGCGGTCGATCGTTGGGTGGACAGGAAGCGTCGCTGCGTCTCGAGAGCGGCTTTTGCGACATCCAGGTTGGCACGTGCCTGGTCGACGGCGAGCTGGTAGGGCACCGGGTCGATCTGGAAGAGCAGGTCGCCGTGCCTGACGCGGGAATTCTCCTCGACCGGTATACTGATGATCCGACCGCCGACTTCCGCGGCGATATGGACGACGTCGGCATCGATGCTCGCGTCGTCGGTCGTCGGCATGATCGAACTTCGGTGCAGCACGTAGAGCCCGAAACCGATCGCCGCTGCGACGATTGAGAGTGAGATGACAATGGCCCAGGGGGCGCGACGACGCGTGCCTGCCGCCTTCATTGCTACTGCCCGAACCAGAGCAGCCACGCGATAAGGCCGCAGCACAGACCGATTGCAGTACAGACGAACAGTTGAAACGGCAGGACGCCGGCGAGCCCCGAAGTCACGAAGCCGATGCGGACAGCGATTGCCGAGACGATCCCGATCAGCGCGCAGAACATCCAGCCTGGGAAGTAGGAGCCCGCGATCACGAAGGACGGCGCGCCGCGCACGGCGCACCCGATGAGCGCGGACGAGAGCAACGGCGTCAAGACCGCTACTTTGAAGAAGTGGCGCCCCTTCATGATATGGCGGTCAAGCGTAATTTTGCCGCCGGCGCAATGGCCTTTCTCCGAGGATTGACGATGAGCATCGGGCTGCATCCGGCTCGGAGTCTTGCTTGGAAAATAGCCCGCCACTATCCCCCGTCCGGGGGAGTAAAGCGGGCTGTCGCGGGGTAGGCCGCGGCATGTGTCCGCTGTGCGAGCGTCGCGGTCTCCGCGCGAGCCTGAGCGCGCCCCTCAACGGGTCGGCCCGGGCTTTGAACGCGTGCCCCCGCCGATACGCCTTCGATTTCCAGGGAGTGGTTACAGCAATAGCCGCGGACGTCGGGGGGGATCCATAATGGCTTTCCGGCACGCTCGGACAGCGCCTACAGGGCTTCCGGAAGCGAAGGCGCCGGACCAGGTCGATTGCCCTGTGCAGTACCCTGTCCTTGCCGAGCAGCGCGACAAGATCGGCCTTCAGCTTGCCTTGTGTCTCGTGGGCGAGGGAACCAGGTACGGCATCCGCGGCCGGCGCACACTCGAACCGACCGATGCGCGCCGGGTTCGCGGAAAACAGCTTTCGGATCAAGAGAGTCCCCTCTTACACCAACGGTCCCTAAACATTGACGCACGGGCCGCTACCCCCGCCGTGCCGGCCCCGGGTCAAGCGCCTGAGGGCAGGCTTCGGCCGGTATCCACGACTTTCTTTGCTGCAGCGAAGGCAAGTCGTGGGTACCGGCCGGAGCCTGTCCCCTGCGGAGGCGGGGCCGGCATGACGAGGGGTAGCACCGAAGAGTCGATCATTCCGGCGCCTGGTATTATGTCATCAGGGGGTGTTCTCGACGATCATCTCCCAGACATCGCCGCCTTTGCCGTGCAGCATGGCCTGGGCGGTGTAGACGGCCATTCCGACTACGGCTTCGGGACGCACGAATGGCGACGGCGGCATCACCAGCTGCATCGGATTGACCTTCACGTCCAGCAGAGCCGGACCGGGCTGCGCGAGCCAGGCCTCTACTGCGCCCTCTAGCTCGCCCGCCTTCGACACGCAGCGCCCCCAGAGCCCCATCGCTTCGGCGACTTTGCCGAAGTCGGGGTTTTTCAGGTCAGTGTAGATTGGCTCTATGCCCGCGGACTTCTGCTCGATATCGATGAAGCCCAGCTTGCCGTTGTCGAAGACCACGATCTTGATCGGCAGGTTCTCCTGCACCACGGTCAGCAGATCGCCGAGCAGCATGGTGAAGCCACCGTCGCCGGCCATGCAGACCACTTGCCGGCCGGGCTGACACTTCTGCAATCCGATGGCCGACCCCATCCCGCTGGCCATCGTGCCGTGCAGAAGGCTGCCAAAGGTCCGCCGCTTGCCGCCCGTATCGACATGGCGAAGCGTCCAGACCAACACAGTGCCGTCGTCGATCGTGAACAACGCATCCTCGGCCGCATGCTTGTTGATGATCTTGGCGAGGTACGTCCCGGGAATGGAGGCATCCGGACCGGACACGGTTTCGGCGTCTGCCGCGGCCCGGTCCGTCCGATGGCGGTCCAAATGATGGGAGAGGAAGCGGTTCTCGTCATGCTGCGCGATGCGAGGCAGCAGCGCTTCCAAGGTCGCCTTGATATCGCCGACCGCGCCGATCGTGACCGGGTGCCTTCGGCCGATATGGGTCGGGTCCGCATCGATCTGGATGATTTTGGCCTTGTCCGGATAGAACTGGCTCCAGGCGAAATCGCAGCCCAGAAGGAGCAGCACGTCGCAATTAAGAATGGCGTGGTAGCCTGCGGGTCCGCCGATCATGCCGCTCATGCCCACGTTGTAGGGATTGTCGTATTCGACAAAATCCTTGCCGCGTGAGGTGTGCGCCATCGGCGCTTTGAGCCGCGCCGCCGTGGCGACCACCTCGTCATGGGCCCCCGCACAACCGGCGCCGGCGTAGATCGTGACCGCGTCGGCCTTGTTGAGGATGGCGGCGATCTCGTCGAGATCGGCGTCGGTCGGTCGAACGAGCGGGCGCCGCGCATGAACGGTATACGGCGCTTTGTCGTGCGCGGGAGCGTTGGCGATGTCCACCGGCACGACCAGCACGGCGACGCCGCGTTTCGTCAACGCCGCCTGGCAGGCCGCGACTGTCTTGCGCCGGGCCTGCTCGGGCGTCAGGATCATCTCGCAAAAGACGCTGCAGCCCTTGTACACTTCACTGAAGTCGACCTCCTGGACCGACTGGAACCCAATGTCCTGCTGGACGATCTGGCTCGCGATCAGGATAACCGGCGCGCGATTGCGGTTGGCCTCGTAGAGCCCGTTGATGAAGTGGAGGCTGCCTGGGCCGCAGCTGCCGGCGCAGGCTGTCAGGTTATCGGTGAAGTCCGCCTCGGCCCCGGCCGCGAACGCGCCAGCCTCCTCGTGCCGCATGTGGACCCAGTCGATCTCGCTGCGATGGATGGCCTGCGCGATCCGGTTCAGCGTGTCGCCGACGATGCCGTAGCACCGCTTCACGCCGGCCGCCTGTAGCGTTTCGGCCAGTATGTCGGCCACTCTCTTGGTCATGCCACCCTCTTGCTTATGCCGGTACCTTGCGTTTCGGCTCGGAACCTGCGCCGGGCTCCGTCTTCGACCCATCCCCCGTATGGGGGATCAAACTGAGCTGCCTTGGGGGATGACGTAACCGCGAGCGAGCGGCGCCCGCTTCTTCCGCGCCTCAACGTCATATAGCCTTGCCCGCGAAGCGCGATCGCCCGAATGCCCGGCGAGCGGTACTTCAAGAGGGAAGGCGCCTTCGGCAAAGCCGCGTTCGATGGGCTCGGTGAGCGGGCCACCCGCTGCCGACGCCTCGAGGCTTGGCGGGAAGCAGCTTCAGTTCCTTGCGACCAAGGTCGTCCCACCGCGGTGCCAGGGACTGATAGAACGTCCGCGGCTTCTTGGCATGACCTCACAGCTCTCCACCAAGCGCCTGGCCGTCATCATGGGGCCTGCAGGTTTCGGCAAGACCTCGCTGGCGGTTGCCTGGATGCAGGAGCTTCAACGGACCAGTAATGCCGTCGCGTGGCTGACCATCGATCGGGCCGACGACGAGCCGACGACGTTCGTCATTTATCTATGTCACGCTTTACGAAGAGCGAGCGAACGTTTGGCCACGGCTGCTCTGGACCTGATCCAGGAGAGTTTCCTGATCGACCCACGTGCCGTGATTTCCGCACTTATCAATGATCTGGCTGATCTCGACGACGAGATATACATTTTCTTGGAGGATTATCACTGGATCGGCGATAGCGAGATCCATGAATCATTGGCTTTTTTCCTGAAACACGCCCCCTCGCACTGCCACGTCATCCTGACCACCCGAACGGAGCCGGATTTGCCACTGGCTTCGCTTCGCGCGCAGAACCAACTGCTGGAGATCGATGCCTCGGCGCTCCGGTTCGATCTCCAGGAGGCTTGGGACTTTATCGAGCTCGAGCTTCCCGCAACGCTCGAACCCGCCGATGTCAGGCTGTTGGTTGAGAAAACCGAGGGATGGCCGGCCGCCCTGCGGATCCTGGCGTCCACGTCCGCCCGGATACACGAGGATTTCGGGGAATATCTGCGCAAACTCTCCGGCGCTCTGCGCCCGATCGGCTCCTATCTCGAGGAACTGCTCGACGGTCTGCCGCGCGACTCATTTCAGTTCATGCTTCGGACCGCGATCCTCGATCGGTTTTGCGCGCCGCTGTGTGAGGCCGTTAGTGGCGCGAAGGCAACCCAGGAGATACATGGATCGATAGAGAAACGTCAGCTGCTTCTCACGCCGCTCGATCAGGAAGGCTGCTCGTTTCGCTATCACCCGCTGCTTACCGAATATTTGTTCCAGCGGCGGGAATCTGAGCTTGGGAACGAAATTCCAGGCCTGCATCAGCGTGCGTCGCAATGGTACGCGGCCCAGGAATTATGGACCGAAGCCGTCCAGCACGCGATCGCGGCCGGCGATTCGGTCCGAGCGCTGGAGTGGATCAAGAATTGCGCGATGCCCTTGGTAAGGCGAGGTGATCTCTTTACGTTGCTGGGTTGGCTGCGGCTGTTCCCGCCGGGCCTCCTGCGTGGCCAGCCAGAGGTCGGGCTGGCGATCGCCTGGGGCCTGGCCCTCGCAATCCGGTCTGACGAGGCGCTTGAGTTGCTAGGGGAACTCGAACGTAACGTGGACGCCAGCCATTCGGATGCTTTCCAGAGCGAATGCGAGGCGATCCGCTCGGTGGCGCTCGCTCTAAAAGACCACAGCGAGCCGGCGCTTTCCATCGCGCAGGACTGCCTCGGCCGGACGACGGATCCGTGGCGCGCGAACGTTGCTTCGAATGTCGTTCGCTTTGGACATCTGAAGCGCGGCGATCTGAAGAACTTCTATGCAACACCGTGGATTCCTTACTCTCTCGACGAGGACAGGCGAAACGTCTTCGCGTCGGTCTATTACCGTTGCCTACGGGGAATGGCGGAAGCGCAGCAGTTGCGCATGGCTTCCGCCGAACGCTACTACCTGGATGCTCTGCGGCTTGCCGAACAGCATGTCGGCCCGAACTCGGTTGCGGCGGCGTTGCCGGCAAGCTTGATTGCGCGGCTTCGATATGAGCAGGGCCGCCTGGATGAAGCTGAGTCGATGCTGATCGACCGCATGCCGCTGATCAACGCCGGTACGTTGCTGGACTGCGTGCTGAGCGCCTACTTTGTCATGGCGAGGATCGCGATACACAAGATGAACCTGGCGAGGGCCCATACCTTGCTGGAATGGGCCGAAAACCAGGGCAACACGCGTGGCTGGGGACGTCTCAGCGCCGCCGCGGTCTTTGAACGAGCGCGCCTGTGCCTCAGTGAGGGTCGCATCGATGAAGGCATTGAACATCTCAATCGACTGGACCGCCTCGCCGTGGAATACCCGACGCCGGCCAATTGCGCATGGACCGACATTCATCGTTACGCCACGTTCGGACGCGCCTATGTTGCGATGGCACAGGAGCGCTTTGACGACGCCATCGCAATTCTGACCGGACAGCGGCGCGAGCTGGAGAACGTGCGCAACCGTCTTTGGGCGCTGAGGGTGGAGATGCTCACAGCTTCCGTGATGTTCAGGACGAAGCAGGTTTCTGAGGCCTTGGAAGCTTTTGGCCGTATCGTTGCCGTGTCGGCAAAGGCAGGCATCTACCACACCATCGTGGATAAAGGAGCTGTCATCGGACCGTTGCTTCTGGCGTACCAGGAGACCGCCGAGCGAGCGGGTGGTTCCAGCGAGCTTGCACCTTACCTGTCCAACCTCGTCGCGGCGTGGCGGTCCCGCTATGGATCCGAGCCGCAGCAGCAGCCGGTCACGAGTTCTTCGACTGCCGGACCATTGAGCCCCCGCGAAAGCGATATACTCAAATTGATCGCCGCCGGTCTCTCTAACAAGGAAATCGCCAGGGATCTTTCCATCGCCCCCGAAACGGTCGAGTCGCACATCAAACACATCTTCATCAAGCTGAACATCGAGCGGCGCGTGCAGGCCGTGTCTCGGGCGCAAATGCTGGGTTTGGCTGATACTCATCGATAAACACCGGCATCGATAAACACCGGCATCGATAAACGCCGGCATCAATAAACGGCGATTTCCGCCGTAGCGGGCGGGCGCCGCGGCTCCCGCACAATCTCCCCCACCTGCGCCGGATCCAGTCCCCCCTCCGGGGGATAGGGCTGGATCTCGCCCTCCGCCAAGTTCGCCGCGGCGACGCACGGAAGGCGTCCGCAACACTATGCCGGAGAGCTGCCGGGTGCAGGCTGTCGGAACCAGGATCACCCTTCGAGGCGTTGCTTTGACCGCGGCTGGCCTGCCCCTCGCCGCTTGCGGCGAGGGCGTGCTGGCACCCATGACCGAGGATACGCGACCATGCCCAAAGCGTTTTCAGTCCCTGTCACACCTCAGGGAACGTCCGCGCTGGCGACGCTGCCGCCGTGGCACTACTCCAGCGATTGCATCGCCATCGAATACTGGGCTGATCCTGGTGCGATCGAGGCTCTCCTCCCGCCTGGCCTCACACCGGATAGGAAATCCGGCGGGCGTGCGTTCTTCTGGTTCCTCGACTGGCAGTTCACGGGATCCAACGACGAACTGACCGACCCTCCGCGTTCTCAATATCGCGAGGCGTTTGCGCTGGTCGAGGCGATCTTCGATGGCTTGCCGGTAAACTACTGCCCCTATATTTTCGTCGACAACGACGCTGCGCTTGCGCGCGGCTGGGCGCAGGGATTCCCGAAGAAACTGGCCAGCGTTTACCAGACACGGAGCTTCTCCGCGCCGAGCCCGGCCGCGGCGCCGCTCGCCCAGGGAAGTCGCTTCGGTGCGAGCGTCGCTGCACACGGAGAGCGACTGGCAACGGCCGGCATCCAGCTCGAGGAAAGGATCGACGATCCTTCCACGGTTTTCAAGCGCCCGACAACGATGCGCAGGTATTTTCCGCAACTCGCGGCTGGCCGCCAGGACAAGCCAGCGGTGGACGAGCTCACGATGTCGTTGACGGACAATCTCGCGATTGTCGACGTACGGGCCGGGTCGGCCGAGCTACGGATCCCCGAAGTGCAAGGCGAGGACATGCACCTGATCGCGCCGCTGCGCGCCGGCCGAGGCTATCGTCTAGGGATGGCATATTCCGTTGCCGACCTGCGCATCCTGAAAAACTACGCCGGTTAAGAGACCGCGCCGGGATCGCTCCCGGCGTTGTCCAATAAGACTCATTATGATCATGCAATATTAGTGCCCGGTGTCTCTGGACAAAAAATGATCACGCCTGTCCAGGCAATGGCAACGCTTGAGGGTATCAGCACGGGAGTAAGTCAATGCCCCTGTACCAGTAACGACCCAGGGCGGCGTGCTCAGAGGCGAGGCCAAGGTCAAACTAGCCGGCAATCTTACGACGTTACACTCGGAATATTCCGGCGTTCCGAAGAATTGGGTGCACGTCGTTATCCATAACTATGCACCGGGCAACGGCTTCACGGCGGGGGAGGCTTCGGCAACGGCGGTGCTCACCGTTCTCATCCGAACCGGCCGGTCGGCGGACTACAAGCGCGGCTTATTGAAGCGGCTCTGGGAACTGTTCCACGAAGCAACGGGCGCGCCGGACGACCAGATCGTCATCGGCATTCGGGAAGTGCCGGCCAACCAAGCCATGGAGATGGCGAGGATCATGCCAGATATCGCCGACCCGCGATACTTGGAGGGCCGCCCACCCAGTGGGTTAACCTAATGGGCCAAAGCGCTAATATATTCGGGGGTTCGATGCATTCCTGATGACCCAGAGCAGCACGCACCAACACGAGGCCCCCAATCTCCGCGGCGAAACCCCGGTCCGCTGGGTGAATTTCCATCTTATACCAGCCGTCAGAATGATCGACTCTTCCCCGGGGAGATTCCCGAATCGGCTTGAGTACGATTCCCTCTGCGTGTCGCGACGATTCGCAGGGAGTGCAACCGGATGGGCAGGCCGATCGAGATCACCCGTTTTGAGC
>DASRQX010000358.1:0-24099 GCA_035696165.1 Acetobacteraceae bacterium
GGCGCACTGGAACATGCCGGCGTCGACGCCAGGCAGCGCAAGATCGTCTGGGCCGACGGGAAACGGCTATCGATCGAGCACTCGACGGACCGCATCCACACGGGGCATCCGGGCGTGCCTCGCCACCTGATCGAAACTCACGTGCTGGGTTGGCTCGAAAACTGTGCGCCGGAATCCTACTCCGAACGCCAACTTGCGGAACTCGACCGGCTCATCGGACCCTGGCTCGACGACTATGAGCGCACGTCACGAGCCGCAAAAGAGTAGCCGAGAACTCGGCACTCTCGAGGAATAAAGCCCTGGCGAACAAATCCAGCCTGGCCGCGGACACGCCGCTTGCGATCGCGGATTCCATCGTTGCGAAAGGGTTGACCGTCCGCTCCAGCGCGATCAACGTGACCGATGATTCCGTTCGGATCGATAATTTGCGCATCTATCGCTGGGTGCTTCTCCACGACGGCATGCCGTCCCTGAAGGAATTCCAGGCAGCGCTGACGACGATGCCGCAGCCGCCAACGCTGGCCGACCTGCAGTCGCTCCTGCGGGCCGAGGTCACCGCGATGCAGGGCGTCGCCTATGACGGCTATGGTGCCGGGACCTTGAAAGTCTCCGCAACACTCCCCGGCCTCGACTTCGCCTATGAGGTCAACAAGATGACCGGCGGTGGCTTCGACCGCGGGGTCCTGAACGGGGGAACCGCCGAGGGCATCGCCATCAAGGGAACCAAGACTGGCACGGTCTCCATCGATCGCGTCGCGATGGGTGAAACCGACATTCGCGAACCCATGACCCGGATCGTCAACGGTGAAGCGCGGTCTCGCGCGGTACTCAACGGGATCTAGATCGGCCGAATCGAGTATGTCGGGATGACGGTACAACCGCCCGACAAACCGTCGGTTCATATGGGCGCCGTCTCGAGAGGACCCGTGGCCTTCGCCCAGGGACTGCCGGTTTCAGGGGCGCTCGCGTTCCAGGACATCGGTGTCTCGCGGTCGCAATTGCCAGACCCTAAGGCACAGGACGCCTTTACCAAACTTGGCCTCGAAACGATAACGCTGAGCTTGGCCCTGTCCTACGACTGGGATGTTGCTCAGCAGCGGGCGACCGTTCACGACACGATGCTGAAGGTCAACGAGCTTGGCACGATCACCGTCTCGGCCGACCTGACCAACGTCGTCGCGAGCGTTGCGGCGCTGACCCAGGCACGGCTGGCACATGCCAGGCTGCGGTTGGAAGACGCGTCCCTTGTCGAACGGCTGCTGCGCGCAGGCGCCGCGCAGACCAGCGCCGATCCTGCCACCTACCGGCAACAGATCGCGGGCATGGTACAACACTCGGGCGCGACGCCGGGCCAGGACAGCCCGTTGCTTGCCGCGGCGCAGCAAGCGGCCGGTGATTTCATCACCTCGCCTCGCTCGCTGACGATCGAACTGTCTCCGCCGGTGCCGGTCACCTTCATGGCATTGCAGCGTGCGGTGGCGGCTCCCGCAAATTGTGCCGCCATGGTTGGCTTGGCCGTCTCCGCAAACCAGCCGTAAGGGCTTGAGGCGAACTAACCGAATCGACTGGGGATCGGTCGTAGCATCCCGTGTCATGTCTGGGGTTGGCCCGGCCATCACAAACAAGTTTGCCACGCGTGCAATTCAAGGACTCGTTTCGCCTCGGGCCCCAAGTCCGGCTGAGCCGCCTTGGCCGACCCGGTGCGGCCATTCGATAACGGCTTCTCGCGGGGTGGTTGATCAGGCTATTCTCCGCAGGTCGTCCGGCCGTCGGAAGGAGTCGGCAATGGAGAGCAAGTCATCCACACCGGTTTCGATCAAGTTCAGCGACGTGCTGCTCGTTTTCGAATTCACGAGCGCCGGCATGCGACGCGAGCACCGGGCGTACATCTGTGCGAACACCGGGAAAATCTATTTTTCATCCGACGCGACCGACGGCGAAAATGAGCTGCCGGATGACCTCGAAACCTCTGACGCCTACATCAGTGTCCCACATAAGAATGACCTGGACCTTGGGCGGGATCTGGTCTTTTCTTTCGTCAGGCAAGAACTGCCCGAGAAGTGGGATGCTGTCAGGGCCATGTTCCGGAAAAGGGGCGCCTACGGTAGATTCAAGGATTTGCTGCACTCCCAAGGCGTGCTCGAGAAATGGTACGAGTTCGAAGCAAGTGCCACCGGGGAGGCCTTGCGCGCGTGGTGCGAAGATGTCGGCATTCAACTGGTTGATCCGCCTTCATCAGCGCCCGCCGGCTGACGCTGCCGCGTCTTGGCGATGGCTGCGGCAGCATCAGCCGGCAGTGTGATAATCCCAGGTACGATAATCCCAGGCTGGCACACCCCCGCCCGCATGACATGATCCAACCACGACGGAGTGCCCGATGCCCACCACTCACATGGTCCCGACCCGCGACGGTATCCGCCTCGCCACCGACGTCTATCTACCTGACGGCTCCGGCCCGTTCCCGGTCATCATGGAACGCACTCCCTACGGCCGTCACCTGGCCAGCCGCAGCGAGATCACCGCCGCCAACCGCACACCTGCGTCGCGCGCCGAGATCGCCGCCGGCTTCACCGCACACGGCTACGCGGTGATCTACCAGGACACCCGCGGTCGCTACGGCTCCGAGGGCCGCTTCGTCAAATACCTGTCCGACGGGCAGGACGGGTTCGACACCTGCGCCTGGCTCCGCGACCAGCCCTGGTGCGACGGCCGCATCTGTACGATGGGGCTGTCCTACGCTGCGCACACCCAAGCGGCGCTGGCCTGCCTCGACCCGCCCGGCGTGGTAGCGCAGATCCTGGACTGCGGCGGCTTCGCCAACGCGTGGCAGGCCGGCATCCGCCAGTCCGGCGCGTTCGAGCTGAAGCAGGCCACATGGGCCTATCACAACGCGCTCACCTCTCCGGAGGCCGAGGCCGACCCCGTGATGCAGGCCGCCCTGGAATCCGAGGACATCGCCGAGTGGTTCACCCGTATGCCCTGGCGCCCCGGGCACTCGCCGTTACGCCACCATCCTGATTACGAGGCCTATCTGTTCGAGCAATGGACGCACGGCGCATTCGATGCGTTCTGGCAGCAACTCGGCATTTGGACGGAAGGCTGGCACGAACGTTACTCAAGCGCCGCTTGCGTGCACATGTCGTCCTGGTGGGACCCGTATCCGCTGACCGCGACTTCCAACTATACCGGGTTGAGACGCGCCGGCCGCGGACCACAGCGGCTGATCCTGGGGCCGTGGAAGCATGGCGACCGATCCGACTCTTGTTTCGGTGACGTCGAGTTCGGGCCCGACGCGCCGATCGACGCCTGGGTCGGCGACTGGCCGGCCTATCGGCGGCGCTTCTTCGACCATGTGGTGAAGGGCGCGCGATTGAACGAACCGGCGGTGCGCATATTCATGATGGGCGGCGGCAGCGGAAGGCGCAACGCGGCGGGCAAGCTGGAGCACGGTGGGCGCTGGATCAGCGCCACCGACTGGCCGCTGCCCGACGCCGAACCGATTGCGTTCCACTTGCACAACGATGGCGTCCTTGACCGTGTGCCACCCCCCGCCGATGCCACGCCAGTATCGTATGATTTCGACCCGACGCACCCGGTGCCAACAATCGGCGGGGCGATGAGCAGCCTGGAACCGGTCGCCTCCGCCGGAAGCTGGGACCAGACGGAGGCGCCGGGGTTTTTCGGCTGCGCGCCGCCCTACCTGCCGCTGTCGTCACGCCCTGACGTCCTGGTGTTCCAGACGGGGGCCTTGCGCGCGCCGATGCAAGTGGTCGGCCCCATCGAGGCAGAACTTTTCGTCGCCACCGACGGCCCGGACACCGACTTCACCGCCAAGTTGATCGATGTGCACCCACCCTCTGCCGACTACCCGCGCGGCTACGCAATGATCCTGACCGACGGGATCATGCGGCTGCGCTACGCGGACCATCCGGCGCACCCGCGTCCGCGCCGGCCCGGCGAGGTCACGCGCATCCGCATCACGCTGTTCCCGACAGCCAATCTGTTCTTGCCGGGTCATCGCATCCGGTTGGACGTTTCGTCATCGAATTTTCCAAAATTCGACGTGAACCCAAACACGGGTGAGCCGGAGGGTACGGCGCGGCGCCGGCGGATCGCCGCAAACATGGTGTTCATGGACGCGGCAAGGCCAAGCCATGTGATGCTGCCGTTGCTGCCGGCGTAATCCGGCAATATCCAGACTGTCATGCCGGCGCAGGCCGGTATCCACGATTTGCCTTCGTTGCAACAAAGCTAGGTTGAGCCGGCATGACGCCGCGACGATCGTGCCCGCCGCGAGATACTTCAGTTATCACGCCGCAGACCCCAAGCGAGCGCCGGCTAGGCAACGATCCGGTCGGGCTTTAGCCTTGCCGCAATGATCGACCTCGCCCCCGCACCCGCACCCGCATCGCTGCCCCCGGGCAGCCGCGTCTACGCCATTGGCGACATCCACGGCTGCGACACGCAACTCGGCAACCTGCACGCAATCATCGCTCAGGACCTGGCCCGTCGCCCGGTCGCGGCACCGCTGCTACTGCATATCGGCGACTACGTCGATCGCGGACCCGACACCGCGTTGGTCATCGCACGCCTGTTGCGCGGTTCGCCCATCCCCGGTGTCCCGATGGTCAACCTGATGGGCAATCACGAGCACACAATGCTCGAGGCACTGTCCGGCGAACGCGCCGCCGCGACCGACTGGCTCTTCGCCGGTGGCCGGTCATCACTGGAGAGTTACGGTATTGATCCGGACTCGCCGCGCGAGAGCTGGCCGCACGCTCTGCCCGCCGCGCATCTCGACTTCCTGCGCGGCCTGTCACTGATGCATCGCGACGGCGGCTACGCCTTCGTGCACGCCGGCATCCGCCCCGGCGTCGCATTGGAGAACCAGGCACGCGACGACCTGCTGCGGATGCGCCAACCGTTCCTGTATTCGGACGCCGAGTTCGGTGCGGTGGTGGTGCACGGCCACACGCCGGTGAAGGCACCCGTCGTACGACACAACCGCATCGCTATCGACACGGGCGCCGTGTTCGGCGGCAAGCTGACCTGCGTCGTGCTAGAGAACGAAACGATCGGGTTTCTCACCGCCGACCCGGTGGGTGAACCTGTGTCGATCGCGCATCGGTAGCCCGGCTGCGGTGAAGCTGTGGCAGCGCGTTCACCCCCAACCCCACTTCGCTCAGCGGCGCCGCGCCAAAGCAAGGCCAACACCAGCGCACATCAGCAACCCTCCCGACAGCCGGTTGCGTAGACGTCCCTGCGAGGCCAGCAGGAAACGGGCGCGTCCGGCCAGCATCGCCCACCCGCCGTCCAGCGCTAGCGCCAGGACCAGGAAGACGCCAGACAGCAGCGCGATCTGCGGCAGCACAGGGCGATCGAGGCTGACGAACTGCGGCAAGAACGCGCCATAGAACAGCAGCGTCTTGGGGTTGGTCAGCGAGACCAGGAAGCCGCGCAACGCAATGGCCCGCGCCGAACGTGGTTGCGACGGGAAGCGGGTCAGGTCAACCGGGGACGCGCGCCACTGGCGGACACCGAGCCACAGCAGGTAGGCAACGCCGAGCCAACGCAGCCATTCAAACCACGCGGCAAGCGCGCCAAGCGCCGCGCTCATGCCAAGCGCGGTCAGGCCGAGCTGCACGACCATGGCCGCGGCGGTGCCGGCGACCGTCAGCAGCCCGTAGCGCGTGCCCCAGGCAACCGAGTTGGCGACGATCAGCGCCACATTCGGGCCAGGGATCAGCATCAGAATGGTAGTGGCGAGGATAAACGTCAGCAGCAGGCTGGGCTCGGGCATGGTGGGGGCTTTCGGTTCGGTGTGGAACCGTGCGGTGAAAACGCAACGCCCCGCCGCACGGTCTCGTGGGGCGGGACGCTGCGGTTCGGGATCGGGGTGCGTCTAGTGAGCGGACGCTGATCCGTCGAGTGAACGCGCAGCGTCGCCGCCGCCAGGTTGGCGGCGTCGTTGGCAGGGCGATACGATCCGCGCGTCGATCATGTGGCGGAAGCTAGGGGCAAGCATTGGTTCCGTCAATCGACGCGGCAAAGTGCCAGCAGGATCAGGTCCTCACCGACCAAGCGCACCTTGAGCGGCAGGCCGGTCACCTCGGAGGTCAGCGCGACCGGCTGCCAGAGGCGGCGCAGGTACTCGCAGCCAGGCGAGCCTTTTTCGACGTGCGTCAGCTCCGCTCTTCCGCCGGCGCGGGCGCAGCGTAATAGCCGTCGTAGAGTATGTTGCGGTGCTCGTCGGTCGCGGCCACCGATCGTTCGCCATTGCGTCGGGGCAAGTCTAGGGCCACCGCACGCCGGCATTCCAGTGGCCGCTCGCTCAGGCGCATTGGCAATTCCACGCGGCCGCAAATCGCCGTGGTGTGCCTGCAACGACAAGCTGGGGCATCGGTGGCGTCAATCGGGCCGGCCAGGCAGCCGGCGATGTCATCGGCGGCGCCCTGATCCGCGGGCGGCCCAGCGCGCTATGATGCGTCGAGCATCTCGGAGCATCGGCATCATGAACCTCTACCAGGTAACACTGCCGGCACGCGACGTTGCCGAAGCGGTTCGCTTCTTCCGCGCCATGGGATTCACCCAGATCGTCGGCTCGCCCCACTACGCACGCTTCGAGTGTCCGGTCGGGGAGTCGACATTTTCGGTGCATCACGCGCCGGCGATCTCGGCCGACCACGGCGTTGTCGGCTATTTCGAGGTCGAACAGCTTGACGAGAAAGTTCGCGAGCTGGAGGCACGGGGCTTCCAGTTCTTTCTTCCCTCCACCGATGAGCGGTGGCTGTGGCGTGAGGCCCGGTTGAAGGATCCATCCGGCAATGTGATCTGCCTGTTCTGGGCAGGCGATAACCGTCGATACCCACCCTGGCGCATCGACGCGGCATTCTCGGCTGGCGGGGAACGCTGCGAACTCCGGGGCGCCCACCCACATCCCGACTGGCGTGGGACCCGTGCATGGCTTAGCGTCCGCCTGAACACTTGCACGGGGAAGCACGAAGATGCCGGCGCGCACCGGACAGCAATACCTCGACGGACTTCGGGCCCAACCGCGCGAGGTTTGGTTGAACGGCGAGCGCGTGTTGGACGTTACCTCGCAGCCCGGTCTGGCCGGCGGCGCGCGGACCGTCGCCGCACTGTACGACATGCAGCACGATCCGAAGCTGCGCGATGCGATGACCTTCGTCTCGCCCTCGTCGGACGAACGCGTCGGCCTGTCGTTCGTCATTCCGCGCACGCAAGACGATCTGGTCCGCCGCCGCGACATGATGCTGCACTGGGCGCGCGCCACCTGCGGCATGATGGGGCGTTCGCCCGACTTCATGAACGTAACCTACGCCGCCTGGGCCGGTGCCGCCGATTATTTCGCGCGCGGCCGGCCCGAATTCGGCGCCAACATGCGGCGGTACCACGAATACATCCGCGAGAACGACCTCACACTGACCCACTCGCTGATCAACCTGCAGCGCAGCCGTACCGTCTCCGGCACGTTCAACCTGACCGAAGGCACCGCGCTCCAGGTCATCCGCGAAACCGGCGCCGGCATCGTGGTGCGCGGTGCGCGCGTGCTGGCAACGCTGGGGCCGATCTCCGACGAGATCGGGGTGTATTCGCCGCGGCACGGCCAGCACGTCGACGGCCAAAGCCCGTTCGCGCTGAGCTTCGCCATTCCCTGCGGCACGCCGGGCCTGAAATTCCAATGCCGCGAAAGCTTCGATCTCGGCCGATCGCATTTCGACCATCCGTTGGGCTCGCGGTTCGAGGAGATGGACTGCATCGTCTTCTTCGACGACGTGTTGGTACCGTGGGAGCGGGTGTTCCTGCTGGGCGACGTGGACCTGCTGAACAACACCGCACAGGAGACGCATTCCTCGGCGCACAGCGCGCACCAGGGCGCGACCAAGAACATCGCCAAGTGCGAGGTCGTGCTCGGCACGGCGCTGCTAATGACCGAGGCGCTGGGCAACACGCATCTGCCGCATGTCGAGGAACGGCTGGCCGAGCTGATGACCCACACCGTCGCCATGCGTGCCTGCGTGCGCGCCGCCGAGGCCGATGCGAAACTGGATCAATGGGGCGTGATGTGTCCCGACATCGTGCCGATCGAGACCACGCGCAACCTGTTCATGACCGCCTATCCGCGCATGGTGGAGATCATGCAACTGCTCGGTTCCTCCAGCTTCATGCTGACGCCGACCGAGAAGGACCTGCGCGGACCGCTGGCGCCATGGATCGAGCAGTATCTCGCCACCGAAACCACCGCGGCGCCCGAGCGCATCCGATTGTTCCACCTGGCGTGGGATATCGCCTGCTCGTCGTTTGGCAGCCGCCAGGTGCTGTATGAACGCTTCTTCGCCTCCGACCCGTTGACGCGCGCGCGGGTGCTGCACGCGATTTTCCCGAAGCAGGAGGTGGCCAACCGCGTGCGTGACTTCCTGAACTCCGACAAGGATCTGTAACGACGACGAGGGGAGACCAAGCCATGGGCTACCGACCGACGCATCTCGGCCATGTCAACATCTACGTGCGGAACGCGGAACTTTCGCACAAGTGGTATTCGGAGCTGCTGGGCCTGCACACCTACCACTTCCGTCCCGGCTTCGCGGCATTCATGTCGGCGGACCTCGATCATTCGCACGAGGTGGCACTGATGCAGGTAGGCGACGATGCGCCGCTGCAACAGAAGGGCCAGGTCGGGCTGAACCACATGGCGTGGATGATGGCGAGCCTGGACGACCTGAAGGCGGCCTATTGGCGGTTGAAGGAGAAGGGCGTGAAGATCGACCGCATCCAGGATCACGGCCTGTCGCTGGGCATCTATTTCCGCGACCCGGACGGCAATGGGATCGAGGTGTCATACGAACTCCCACGCGAACAGTGGCCGCGGCAGGAGGAAGTTTTTGCCGCCGACGTGGTCGGACTGGGCCGGTTCCCCGGGCCGTGGGACGAGGAGATGAAGCCGCAGAATTCGGCAGTTCGGCAGCCGGCGCCGGCGTAACATTCCACCTCTCCCGCAAGCGGGGCCGAGGCGCGCAGCGCCGAGGGTGAGGGTGGTGCACGCGGCCCGACCCTCACCCGCGTCGCAAGTGCTCCGCAACCTTGGTCCGCTCTTCGCGGCTCAAGCCCGCGAAGAGCGGGAGAGGTATACCCGCAGCCCTATGCCGGAACCGGCCGGGCGCGCTGGTTGTACAGGATCTTCGCCCGCCGTTCCTGCTCCTCCGGCGGCAATTTCGATGCGTCATCGGACAGATTGGCACCCACCGCCATACCAAGCTGCACCGCGGGCCGCGCACCAAGCTCCTCAGACCAGCGCTTGAAGTATTTGAACTCCTCGATGTCCTGCCCCTGGGCCTTCCAGTTCACCGTCCACGGATACGCGATCATGTCGGCGATGGTATACTCGTTGCCGGCCAGGTACGGCCGGTCGTACAGCCGGTTGTTCAGCACGCCATACAGGCGGTTCGCCTCATCGGTGAAGCGGCGGATGGCATAGGCCTGATCACCCTGCTTGTCGCCCAGCCGGCGGAAATGCCCGCACTCGCCGAGCTTCGGCCCCTGGTTCGCCATCTGCCAGATCAGCCACTGATTGACTTCGGTTTTTTCACGGACGTTTCGCGGATAAAACTTTCCCAACTTCTCGGCGATATACAGCATGATCGCGCCAGACTCGAACACCGAGATCGGCTCGCCACCGCCGGCCGGATCGCGATCCACCAGCACCGGCATGCGGTGGTTCGGGTTCATCTTCAGGAATTCCGGCGTGAATTGGTCGCCGCGCCCGATATTGCAGGGCACAATGTTGTAGGGCGCTCCGCATTCTTCCAGCAGGATCGTCACCTTCTTGCCATTCGGCGTGGGCCAGTAGTGCAGATCGAACATTGCATTCCCCTTCCGAGATGAATTGCGTCCAGGCAAAAGTCTAGCCGGTTTCGACGCATCCGACCATGAAGGTCGGGTCGGCGTTTGCGCCACCGCAAGGTCCACCGCGGGGCGCGTGGAGAAAGTCTGACGCGGTAGCACGCAGTTGACAAAACCGTGATGAATCTCGGTGTGCTCTGCGGTGGATCTGTCTTACTGGCCCGACGCCGGCAAGTCCGGTGCCGTCTTAGCCGTCCGGCCGTCCAGCTCGATGATACGGATGTCCGCCAGCGATCGCGCGCGCGCGATAAAGCTGCTCTGCCAACATCGCACGCACCAGGAAGTGCGGCCACGTCAGCGCCCCGAACGAAAGCGTAACATCTGCGCGCGCCAGGACCGCGGCGTCCAAACCTTCCGCACCGCCGATAAGGAAACACACGGGCCGCCCGAGCGTGAGCCAACGCTCCATCAGCACCGCAAGCCGGGGGCTGTCGGGCATGTCGCCGCCCTGGTCCAAGGCAACCGTGAAGGCCGCGCTGGGTAGCGCCCCAAGCAGCGCCACACCCTCTCGGCGCTTGACCTGGACAGGTGCGCCGCGGGCCTCGGGGATTTCGGTCAGGACCAGCTTCGGCCGCATGCGGTCGGCGTAGCGGGTGAACAGCGCGGCTTCGGGCGCATCCTTCACGCGTCCGATGGCGATCACGCGTAGCATGCAGTGCCCCCTTTGAGAACTCTCGGGCGGGGCCGACCGCGCCCCCCAACCCCTTCCCTCAAGGGCAGGGGGAGTAGGTCCTCAACTCCATCATTGAACAACCCGAGCCAATCCGTCATCCTGCCGGCGTCCCAGCCACCCGGCGCGGGAGAGCATGAGGGGTCCCGCCCCCTCGTCGCCGAAGGCGCAACCGGCCCCCGGAAACGCTCAGGTACCAGGGACCGCGTCGGGCAGGGATCTCTGGAAAGCCGGCGGGCGCAAGCTCGTCGCACCGACGGAGTAAGGGGCCTTCGCCCCGAATCTCTCAGGTCACCGTGACAGAGGGGGGTCGCATTCGCCGGCGTGTCGCCGGCGGGCGACTCGTGTCACGGAGCCAGGCTTTGGTCGAGAACGCACTGCCCGACGATCCCACGCCGTCAACCTTGCTGACCACCCCGCTCGATGCCTGGCATCGCGAGCATGGCGCCCGCATGGTGCCGTTCGCCGGCTACGCCATGCCGGTGCAGTACGATTTTACCAACGCGCTGACGCACGACCTGACGGGCACGCTGGCGCAGCGCTGCCGCGGCGGCGTGCTGGCCGAGCACCTGCATTGCCGCACCCAGGCGGTGCTGTTCGATGTCTCCCACATGGGCCAGGCGACGCTGACCGGCCCCACCGCCGCCGCGGTGCTGGAAACGCTGGTCCCTGGCGACATCGTCGGCCTGAAACCAGGCCGCCAGCGCTACACGCTGCTGACCAATGAGGCGGGCGGCATCCTGGACGACTTGATGGTCGCCACACTGGAACCAGGAAAATTCTTCCTGGTGGTCAACGCCAGCCGCAAGGCGGACGACTTCGCTCATATTGCGGCGGCGTTGCCCGCCGGCGCCAGTCTGGCTCCGCATCCGGAGCGCGCCCTGCTGGCGTTGCAGGGGCCGCTGGCCGCCACAGTGCTGAACCGGCTCTGCCCCGCCGCGTCGGGGTTGCCCTTCATGGGCGTCGCCTCCGCCCTGGTGCGCGGCATCCCCTGCCTGCTGTCCCGCTCCGGCTACACTGGGGAAGACGGGTTCGAGATCTCCGTCCCGGCCGAACGCGCCGTAGACCTTGCCACGCTATTCGTCGACCAGCCCGAAATCGTCCCCGCCGGCCTCGGCGCGCGCGACTCGCTGCGGCTGGAGGCTGGGCTTTGCCTGTATGGCAACGACATCGACGAGCTGACCACGCCGGTCGAGGCCGGATTGACCTGGGTGATCGGCAAGCGCCGCAAGCTGCACTGGGACTTCCCCGGCGGCGCAGCAATCCGCGACCAGTTCGACAACGGAGCGCTGCGCCTGCGCGTCGGCATCCGCCCGGATGGCCGTGCTCCGGCCCGCGCCGGCACTTCCATCGCCGCCGAAGGCGCCACCGAGGCCGGCTTCATCACCTCCGGCGGCTTCAGTCCCAGCCTGAACGCGCCGATCGCCATGGGCTATGTGCGCCGCGACTTGGCCGTCGATGGCACGAAGCTGGCGCTGCTGGTGCGCGGCAAGGCGCTCCCGGCTACCGTCGCACCGTTGCCCTTTGTCCCCCACCGATACGCACGCTGAAGGATCAGCCCCAATGGCCGACACCGACACCCGCTATACCAGGGACCATGAATGGGTCCGCCTCGATGGCGACATCGCCACCGTCGGCATCACCGATCACGCGCAGGAGGCGCTCGGCGATGTGGTGTTCGTCGAACTGCCGGAGGTGGACCGCGTGGTGGAGGCCAGCGAGGCCTGCGCCGTCGTCGAAAGCGTGAAGGCGGCGTCCGACATCTACGCCCCGCTCGCCGGCCGGGTGGTTGAGACCAACCAGACGATCGTCGACGAACCGGCGCTGGTGAACAGCGACGCCATGGGCGAGGGATGGTTCTTCCGCCTGGAAATCGACGACACCGAGGCATTCAACGCGCTGCTGGACGAAGCCGCCTACACCGAATTCCTGGAGACGCTGTGAGCATGGACGCTGGTCTTTCCCCTTTGGCTGAGCTTGCCGTGCTGGAAGCCGCCGACAGTTTCGTCTCGCGCCACATCGCACCGTCCGACGACGAAATAACCGCGATGCTGCGCGAGGTCGGGGCGGCGAGTCTGGCGGACCTGGCGGCGAAAACGGTGCCCGAAACAATCCGCACCAACGCGGCCATGGATCTGCCGCCCCCGATCGATGAGGCCGGGGTGCTGGCGGAGTTGCGCGAGCTGGCGGGGCGGAACGTGCTGAACAAGTCGTTGCTCGGCATGGGCTACCACGGCACCGTCACGCCGCCGGTGGTGCTGCGCAACGCGCTGGAGAGCCCTGGCTGGTATACCGCGTACACGCCGTACCAGGCGGAGATCGCGCAGGGCCGGCTCGAGGCATTGCTGAACTTCCAGACCGTGATCTGCGAACTGACCGGGATGGAAATCGCCAACGCGTCGCTGCTGGATGAGGCAACGGCGGCGGCCGAGGCGATGGCCATGGCGCACGCCATAAGCCGGACGAAATCCGACATGCTTGCCGTGGCGGCAGACGTGCATCCGCAAACCCGCGCGGTGCTGGCGACGCGCGCCAAGCCGATCGGGATCCATCTGCTGGACGTGGTGCCAGGCGATGTCGACGCAATCCGTGCCGCGAAACCCTTTGCGCTGCTGTTGCAATATCCCGGCAGCACCGGCGCGATCCGCGACCTGTCCGCCGAGATCGCGGCGGCGCAAACGCTGGGCGCGCTGGCGATCGTTGCCGCCGATCCGCTGTCGCTTGCGGTGCTGACGCCGCCGGGCGAGATGGGCGCTGACATGGTGGTCGGCTCGGCGCAGCGCTTCGGCGTGCCGATGGGCTTCGGCGGCCCGCATGCCGGGTTTTTCGCCACGCGCGACCCGTTCAAGCGCCATATGCCGGGGCGGCTGGTGGGCGTGTCGGTGGATGCCTCGGGCGCGCCGGCGATGCGCCTGGCGTTGCAGACACGCGAGCAGCACATCAGGCGCGAGAAAGCGACCTCCAACATCTGCACCGCGCAAGTGCTGCTGGCGGTGATCGCTGGATTTTATGCGGTGTGGCACGGGCCGGAGGGGCTGCGGCGCATCGCTCGTCGGGTGAATTTGCAGGCGCGGCTGCTGGCGGAGGCGGCGCGTCAGGGCGGCCACCGGCTGCGGCACGCAGCGTTCTTCGATACGATCGCGGTTGAAACGGCGGATGCGGACGATCTGATCGCGGCTGCATCGGCGGCGGGTTTCAACCTGCGGCGGATCGACCCGACCGGCGTCGCCATCGCGCTGGATGAGACCGTGACGCGCGCGGATCTGAGGTGCCTCGCGGTGCTGCTGGGCGGTGAACCGGGCGCCGCGGCGCCGAGCATTCCGGCAGCCCTCACGCGTGCCACATCGTTCCTGGAACAATCCGTCTTCCACCAGCATCATGCCGAGCACGAGATGCTGCGCTACCTCAAGCGGCTGGAAGACAAGGACGTGGCGCTGAACCGCAGCATGATCCCGCTTGGGTCGTGCACGATGAAGCTGAACGCCTCGGCCGAGATGATCCCGATCAGCCTGCCCGGCTTCGCCGACATGCATCCGTTCGCACCGGCGGAGCAGACCGCCGGCTATACCACGCTGATCACCCGCCTGGCCGACTGGCTGAAGGCGGCGACCGGGTTTGCCGCGGTGTCGTTGCAGCCGAACGCCGGCTCGCAGGGCGAGTATGCCGGGCTATTGGCGATCCGCGCGTATCAGGCAGTGCGCGGCGAGGCACATCGAGATGTCTGCCTGATCCCATCCAGCGCGCACGGAACGAACCCGGCCAGCGCGGCGATGGCGGGGCTGACTGTGGTGGTGGTTGGCTGCGATCGCGACGGCAATGTCGATCTGGCGGACCTGAAGGTGAAAGCAGCAAAGCATGCCGATCGGCTGGCGGCGCTGATGATCACCTACCCGTCCACGCACGGCGTGTTCGAGGCGGCAATTCGCGACATCTGCGCCCTGGTGCACGCGCATGGCGGGCAGGTCTACATGGATGGCGCCAACATGAACGCGCAGGTCGGGCTGACCAGCCCGGCGGCAATCGGCGCGGATGTGTGCCACCTCAATCTGCACAAGACGTTCTGCATTCCGCACGGCGGCGGCGGGCCGGGGGTCGGGCCGATCGGCGTCGCGGCGCACCTGGCACCGCATCTGCCGAACCATCCGTTGCGCGCGGACGCGGGGCCGGCTAGCGGCATCGGGCCGGTCTCCGCCGCGCCGTTCGGCAGCGCGCTGATCCTGCCGATCTCATATGCCTATATTCGCATGATGGGCGCCGAGGGCCTGACGCGGGCGACCGAGGTGGCGATCCTGAACGCCAACTACATCGCCGCGCGGCTGCGCGGGCACTATCCGGTGCTGTACAGCGGCCCCGGCGGCATGGTGGCACACGAATGCATCATCGACTGCCGTGGCTTCCAGGCCGAGGCCGGGGTGATGGTCGAAGACATCGCCAAGCGGTTGCAGGATTTCGGCTACCACGCACCGACCATGTCATGGCCGGTCGCCGGCACGCTGATGATCGAGCCGACCGAGAGCGAATCGAAAGCCGAATTGGACCGGTTCTGCGAGGCTATGATCACCATCCGCGCCGAGATCGCCGCGATCGCGGCGGGCAAACTGGATCGCGTCGACAATCCGCTGAAGCACGCACCGCACACCGCGCGCGAGGTGACGGCGGATGTATGGACGCATGCCTATACGCGCACTCAGGCAGCATTCCCGCTGCCCTGGGTGGCGGCGGGCGGAAAATACTGGCCGCCGGTGAAGCGGGTGGATAACGTCTACGGCGACCGCAATCTGGCTTGCACCTGCGCGCCGCTGGAGGCGTATGCGGAAGCCGCCGAGTGACGCCGTGCCTCGAAAATTCCATAAAGTGGACGGCGGCATGGAGGATTCGATGGCCAAGAAGAGCATCGAAGCGGCGGAGGCAAAGCCTGCACGAAAGACCCTGGGCCAAAAAACGCCAAAAAAGCAGGATAAACGAAGCCTCGCAGTGGACGCTGCGCCGCTCCGTCGTAGAACTCAGAGGCCCTTTCCAGCCTCCGCATTCGAGGACGCTCTCGAGTTCGCCCGTCAACTGTTTCAAGTTGCAAGTGGGCAACCAGTCAGGCGTCTGACTCTTTTCGATCATCTCGGCAAGGCGCCAGAGAGTGGTCCCAGTCGGATGCTGATTACAAATTCGAATAGGTACGGTCTTACGAGAGGCAGTTCTGCCTCGGAGCATCTTGAGTTGACCGAAGATGGTTTGAAAGCGTGGACGATGCACTTCGCAAGAGAGAGCAACGGCGGGCTTGAGCCAAGTTGGCCATTCTCGATATCGATCCATTTCGACTACTCTATGAGCGATTTACCAACACCCGGCTCCCCGCTCGTGCCGTACTCACTGATGCATTAACGGAAAGTGGCGTCGCAGCGGATGCAGCCGAGGAGGGAGTGGACACATTCATCGTCGAACTTCGCTTTGTCGATCTTCTCCAAACGCTGTCGGGGACTGAGCGTATCGTCACGCTTGACCATCTTTTGGATGCACTTCCCACATCGACTATTGTCTCTGTCGCGCCTTCTGCCATAGGTAATGAGCAACGCAACTTAGTGGCCCAAGAGCACGCGGAGTTTGAAACGACTTGTTTCTATGCTACCCGGATAGGTGAAGAAGCGTCGGAAGAGGCGCGTCACTCCGATCTGTTCCTAGGGAATATCGTGGAACCAGCGCTTCAGCCTTTCAGTCTAAAGGTCAAACGAGCGATGCTATTGACAAACCTGAAATGATCACTCGGCAGGTTAGCGAGTACCTGCTGAGGTCACGCTTGGTCACAGCCGACCTTTGGTTCCGTAATCCTAATGTATTTTGCGAAGTGGCGATCCGTCATGCTGCACGCTTGCCGGTGGTACAGATCATCCGCTCGGGATGATCGTTTGCCGTTCGACGTTCACCAAATGCGTACAATCGTGATCGACAATCGGGACATATATTCCCTTGCTCCCAAAATCGAGACCTATCGCTCCGAGCTCGGCAACCAAGTTTGACGAGCGACGGCGGCCGAGGCAGAAATAGATACGCCAATTTCTGTTTATTTTCCGGCATTCCGCGTCACTATGTAGTCGAGGTCTTGGGCGTTCGAGCGCAAGCTGGCACCCGGCATAGCTGGCCGCCTCAAGCTGAACACTGGCATGGGGCATATGGGGACCAAGCGCTGATTGATCCGAGCGATTGCCCACAGTCCCGCGGCGCGTGCCGTGCCTGAAGTCAAGGCAGATGTCAGGTTCGCCAGGCTCGATTCTGTGCTAGCCTGCCGCGCATGAATGTTGCCCTCCGCAAGCCGATGACGCTGCCGCAATTCCTCACGTGGGAGGAGCGGCAGGAGCCGCGCTACGAACTCGATGGCTTCCAGCCGGTCGCTATGCCGGACGCGACGATCGCGCAGGATATGATCGGCAACACCTTGCGCACACTGCTCTCCGGTCGCCTGCATGGCAAACCGTGCCACGTTCGCGGCCCGACCCTGAAGATCGAGGCTATGGGTCGTATCCGCTACCCCGAGGCGTTCGTCTGCCGCGCATCAGTTCCACCCACGGAGACAGTCATTAAGGACCCGGTTGTGGTCTTCGAGATTCTCGGCCCGGGCACCTCCCGCACTGACCGGATCGAAAAACTGCGCGAATGCCAGGCGACCCAGTCGATCCAGCGCTACGTCATCCTGGAACAGGACAGCATCGCCGCAACGGTGTTCGCCCGCCATGGCGCGGATTGGGTCGTGCACGCACTGATCGCCGAGGACATCCTGCGATTGCCGGAGATCGAGGTCGAACTCCCATTCACCGACATTTACGCCGATGTCCAGTTGCCACCACAATCCGACGACGCCGCGGCAAGTGGTCCATCGGGCAGCCTCTAACGGAAAGGCCGATGGCAATGAGCAAGGTCCGCATGGCGGAACTCACCGGCGGCGAGGCGCGTGGCATCTATCCACGCAACCCCGTGATCCTGCTGCCGATGGGCAGCCACGAGGACCAGGGACCGCACGCGCCAATGGGCGACTACCTGTCCGCCGACGCCATCGCCGACCTGATCGCCCGACGCGCCGTGGAACGCGGAGTAGAAACGCTGATCGCGCCCCCCCTGCCGTTCGGCGGCGCCGACTATTTCGGCTCCATGCCCGGCGGCATCTCGCTCACCCAGCCCACTCTGCGCGCGGTGCTGTCCGACATGCTGGGCTGCCTGATCCGCCACGACCTGACGCGGCTGATCGTGATCAACGGACATGGCGGCAACGTCCAGGCGATCCACGATGCCACCCAGCCGTTCTGGGTGCAGCGTCAGATCCTGATCCCCAGCTTCTACCTATGGCGCGTCGGCTACGGCCTGCTGCCCGGCATCGTCGGCGACGAGAAGGCCAAGCTCGTTTCCGGCCACGGCGCCGACCCGCTGACCAGCGTCGCGATGCACCTGTTCCCGCACCTGATGCGCCCCGACCTGACGCCCGACCCGGAACCGCTGCAGCAAGTCATGGGCATGTCCGCCACCGCGTTCGGTGTGGCCCGGTTCGAGGGCGCAGAGATCGCCGTCCCGGTCGAGTATCACGAGATTGCGCCGCAGGGCGTGCGGGCCGGGGATCCGCGGCTGTGCTCGTCGGAGACCGGCGCCAGGCTGGTCGAGCAGCTCACCGAGCTCGGCGCCCGCTTCGTCGCCCACTACGCGCGGCACAATCCAGCCACACGCTGAGGGCCTTGGCTTCGAGCGAGTGCCAATTTATCTGGTGCTCGATAACACAAAAATATATCGAGACTCACTCATAGATAACGTGCAGCAGGCCTGGGGCGCGACCCGCAACGCAATCCGCATTGCCGCGTCAATAGCCGCGCGCGGTGTCGAACACGTTGGGCATCGGCAGCCCGTCCCGCAACGCACGCAAATTCTCGAAGAACAGATCCAGGCTCAACGCGTTGTAGCTGGCGGGTTCGTCCACCGAGCTGTGCGGCGAGATGATCACGTTCGGCGTGGTCCACAGCCGATGCCCATCCGGCAGCGGCTCCGGCGTGAACACGTCGAGCACCGCGCCGGACAGGTGCCCGCTGTCCAGCAGGTCGCAGAGCGCGTCCTGGTCGACCAGCCCGCCCCGGCCGATATTCACCACTCCGGCGCCGCGCGGCAGCAACGCCAGCCGCCGGCGGTCCAGCAGCCCCTGCGTAGCCGGGGTCAGCGGGCAGGCCAGCACAAGGTAGATGGTTGTCGGCAGCACCCGCTCCAGCTCGGCGGCGGTAACCACCTCATCGCAGTCCGGATGCGGCGCTGCCACGGTGCGCACGCCGGTGACGTGCAGGCCGAACTTGCGCCCCCAGCTTGCGATCGGTGCCCCCAGTCCGCCCAGCCCGATCACGGTCAGGCGCTTGCCGCTCACTGTGGTACCCCATTGCTTCCGCCACGTTCCCGCGCGCTGGTTGGTCACCAGCGTCGGCACCTGGTTGGCCAGCATCAGCACCGACATGATGCCGAACTCGCCCGCCTTCCGTGAATGCGTGCCGCTGTTGTTGAGCAGCGCGACATTGCGCGGCAGCCAGTCGTACGGCGCAAGTTTCTCAAGCCCGGCGCTGGTCACGTAGATCAGCCGCAATCGCGGCGCACGGCAGGGGAACAGCCGCATCATGACGCCGAGTTCCGTGATCAGGGCCTCGGCGTCCTCCATGCTGGCGGCGAAGTCGTCGTCGGTGTCGCCGAGCGTGACTTCGTGGCCACGGGCGATGTCACCGGCGCGGGCGGCGGCGGCGTCCCACTGCTGGTGCGAGAACAGGAACAGCGGGTCGTCGTTGGGATTCTGGATATGGATGCGCATGATGCAGCGCAGCGTGCAACATTGTGGAGACGTTTGGTAGTGCCAGAATCACCGCCAGCATTGCCGCCGGTCCTGTTCCGCGATGACCGGTTCGTCGTGTTGGACAAACCGGCGGGCCTACCGGTGCATCCCGGGCCGCGCGGCGGGATCAGCGTGGAGGATTGGTTTCCCCTCCTGTCGCACCGCAAGAACGGGCCATGGCTGGCGCATCGGCTGGACACCGATACCGCGGGATGTCTGGTCGTGGCGCTGCGCCGAGCGGCGCTGCTGGAGGCGCAGACGGCCTTCGCCAACGGACGTGTGAGGAAGACCTACTGGGCGGTAGTGCGGGGCGCCCCGGCGCGAGCCGCCGGGACGATTGAGACGGCGCTGCGACGGGTCAGCTCGACGCGCGGCTGGCGAATGGAGGCGGACGCACGCGGGCAAGTGGCGGTGACCGACTGGCGGCTCCGCGGCCGCGATGCGGAAATCGCCTGGCTAGAGCTGTTTCCCCGTACTGGGAGGACGCACCAGGTGCGGGTGCATTGCGCCCTGCTCGGGTGCCCGGTGCTGGGCGATCCGATCTATGGAGGCGCCCCGATCTACGACCGCGGTGAGCGGCTACACCTGCTGGCGCGGGCGATCGAGTTGCCGATGAACCCGCCAGTCGCCGCGACGGCCGAGCCACCGGGGCATATGCGAGCAGCGCTGGTTCGTTGCGGCTGAAACCGGAACCGGTACGCCATGACCGATCCGGCGCCTCACATGTCATGCCATTGATGCCGCGCTGACGCGAAAGGCCGCCCCGCTCACTGCGTCTCTCCAACGGCGGCACGAATTGTGATGGTGCATACCGACCCAGACTTTGGTGTTGCGACTGCTGTGATCCTGGCGGTAGCCGGATATCACGTGGGCCGGGCATCACGTGGTCATTATTGTTGATCCGATGATGGCGCTGGACGCGCTGGAAGCCGACCACAACCCCATCGGGCTTTTGATCAGCGCATGCGATTTCCGCAAGGGAAACCGAACGGCGTTGCCCTGGCTCGGATGGTGCGCGTTAAACGTCCCTATATTCAGGTAGTATTCACGGGGCTACCGGATTTGGCGCCCTTGGCAAATGGTCTGGGCGAGTTTCTGTCGGCCCCCGGTCACTGTATCTGGTGTCGTTGCGAGAGTTAAGCGACTGCTACTGGATAGAAACCAACACTTGGCGCCCTCTTTTGACGGCGGCGATGATTTTATCGGGTTACTTGGTTCCTTCGGAAGGGGCGCGGGTCCGCGTTGGTCTCGGTGAGGAATCATTCGATTGCGGCTTGAAGTTCGACGAAAGATTGGAAGACACCACGCTTGAGCTGTTACCTGTCAGCTTGGCGAAGAAGCCCTCGACGGCATTGAGCCAAGAAGCGGAGGGAGCGGTGAAGTAAAACGTCCAGCGATTCTAAATTGAGGGTTCGCGGTTATTTTCGGGATTTCGGCTCCTTATCTCGGGTAGGTCACGTGCGGGACGGGATACCCGTCTGCTCAAGGTGGCCGGATGGCGGCCGCGGCGATGGATTGAAGCAGGTGGTCCCGGTGCTGGAAGACCACGTAGGTGGTGATGGTCCGCAAATGCTCGAAGAAGTGGTATTTGGGGCCACGCGCGATGACAGCGGCTCGCCAGGCAAGAACGGCGAGATAAGCGGCGGTATGGAAGGCAAAGGCCAGCGGGTTGAGGGCGACGAGGACATTGGCGAGGTCTCTTTGCGATGCCCGAAGTTGCGCTCGAGGTTGTATCCGCCGGTCTTGAGGACGTTGAAGGTCTCGTTCTCTATCTTCCTGCGCGCCCGCCCGCAGGCGGCCAATTCGGCCACGGTGTCCGCCGAGACCGCGAGATCTGTGACGAAGCTGTTGTGGTAGGTCCGCTTTCCCTTGTCGTGGAAGATTTCGATGGAGAACCAGGTGACCGCTATGGCATCCGCGGTGGCGCGCAACGGCACCGCCGTGAACCAGCGGTAGACGGTTGTGGTGTGCTTGCCTCGTTCGCAGATGGTCTGGCGATGCCCTTGCAGTTCGGTGCCATGGAGATATTCGGTGATGGTCTGATGGGAAGCCGGCTTGCAGGCAAGGATGAAGCTGCCGCCGGCGTCTTGGATGGCGGCAACGATAGGCTGGCAGGCAAACAGGTCGTCACCAAGATAAACCGGCCGAAGATGGCCGACCGCGGCGCTGTGCCGGGCCAGCCAGCGCTTCGCGGCGTTGCGTTCACAGTCCTGCGTCTCCGCCCCGTCCCGCGGCACGATGAACTCCGGCGGCAGGGTCGAACCTGCTTGTGACCTGGAGCGACCAGGGTAGCTCCCAGGAAAGTGTGGAAGTATTCCGTGCCGCCATCTGAACGGCGCCGTGTCGGGCACTGCCTGCATTTGATCTTGCGCGAGCAGAAGTGCTCGGTCCCGTCCAGTGCGATCAGCACCCGCCCGTTCAGGCATTGGAACGGCGTCAGCGGCCCGGCTGCCTCGATCGCCTTGAAGAACAGCCCGTCGAACGCGGCTGGGGAAGCGCCGTGCAGCATCAGGCGGATGTCGTTGTCGGAGGGGATCGCGGACATGCCGAAGAGTGTTTCGCAGTTTGACCGGGCGTATCCCTCGGCCAGCGTCCGCTGATGGGCCAGGAACGACGGACTGCCCATGAAGAAGATCGAGAATGCCGACAGGCCAATGTCCGCCATCGTGTAGTCGTCGTCACGGCGCGGCCCTTTGCGCTTGTCCGGCAGACCGGCGCAGACCCCTTTCAGTTCCGCTATCGGTTCATCAACGAGGCTCACCCGGCCGTGGAATCAAGGATCGAGTCCGGGCACAAGCGAGAATGACCGCATAGCGTGGGACGACGAGAAGACATCCACAACCTGTGGCATTTTGGACCCGGTCCAACGCGGTGCAGGCCACCACCGACGCCTCACGCGGCATCGTTCGAGCTAACTACAAATGCGACTCATTCGTATTGAGGACCGCTGCGGCCGCGGACACGGAGTTGTCGATCCAGCGTGTGGCGGATATACTGCATGTTGCCATTGGCTCGACTTGGGACGACATCCGCGATGATTTCATCGACGAGGCGCTGAACCAGCGTGGACTGGCGCGCAAGGTCCGTAAACGTGCGCCGTTCAATTCGATCGTGCTGATGTTGGTGGGTTCGAACCGGCCGGCGGTCGCGCCAGGCTGTCTCGCGAACGATCTGGCGCGCATGTGTCCGCGCGTCGTGAAGGAACTGCCATCCCCCACGCCGCGCACCGCGCTGTCGATGAACTGGCATCGTCGATTGGACAACCATCAAGCGCGGCGCTGGCCGCGCGACATAGTCAGTGCCTTGGCTCAGACCTGACAGCCGCCCAGACTCGACCACCGCCCGGGCCGATCGTCGTTGGCCGCCCCTTGCGTTGCCGACCAGCGGCAGAGATGTGCTCCGCGTGCGGCACCCGGCTCGGCAAGGTCCCCGGCTCGGCAAGATCAGCGTCCGGTAAAACGCGGGTTGCGCCGCTCCTTGTGGGCGCGGATCCCTTCCTGCATGTCCGCGCTGGCCCGCACCCGCCCGATCGTCTGGCTGGTCGCCACCATCCGCTCGATGGGTCCCACTGGTAGCACCTCGCTGACCAACCGCTTCAGCGCGCCGATCACCAGCGGCGCGGAGTCCAACAACTCCTCCGCCATCGCCAACGCCTCGGCCTCGTGCTGGCCGTTCGGCACCACACGGTTGACGAAGCCCACCTCGTAGGCCCGGCGTGCCGACACCTTCGAGGCCAGCAGCATGATCTCCATCGCCAGCTTGTGCGGCATGCGGGAGACCAGCGAACTGATCATCCCGGCGGTCACGCCAAGCTTCGCTTCCGGGTAGTAGAAGACGGTGTCCTCGGTCGACACCATCAGGTCGCACATCATCACCATCACCACACCACCCCCGACGCACCAGCCCGAGGTCACGGCGATGACCGGCTTGTCGGTGCGAAAGCCGACGCCCGGGATCGCGCGCCACAGCTCGGGCAGGTCGGTCACGTCGGCGCCCGAGGTGAACGCGCGATCACCCACCGCGCTCAGGATCGCCACGCGTTGGTCGGACGCGTCGAATGCCTGGAATGCTTGCTGCAGCGCCACCGCAACGCCACTGGAGATGGCGTTGAGCTTTTCCGGCCGGTTGATCCGGATGATCGAGATCAGGCCCTTCTGTTCCACCGTCACGACGCTCATCGGCACGTTTTCCTCCTCTCCAGCCGGCTGGGGACGTGACACAAGCCAGAAGCCGCCGCATCTGTCACCTCCCCACGCCGGATATGCTTGACCGCGGGGTACCGGCGCGCGGGATCCCGGTAGGCAGCGACAAGTGGGGCACCGGCGGCGTTAACCTTGCCGCACCACCGGATGATGGGCCACTCTGCCGCCTGGAATGAGCGAGTTCGTGCACCAGCTGCCTTTCGGGGAACTACTCGGCATCCGCGTGACGGAAACCACGACCGATCGGGTCGTCGCCGAGATGGAGGTGCGCCCGGAGCTGTGTACCAGCCCCGCCGTGCTGCATGGCGGGGCGGTGATGGCGTTTGCCGACGCACTGGGTGCGCTCGGCACATTCGCCAACCTTCCGCAGGGCGCCGGCACGACGACGATCGAGAGCAAGACAAACTTCATCCGCCCGTCCGCGGTCGGGACGGCGGTGTTCGGCATCGCGACACCGATGCATCGCGGCCGCC
>DASRQX010000359.1:0-8040 GCA_035696165.1 Acetobacteraceae bacterium
CCGGTCCGGCAGATCCAGAGTATGCCGTCCAGCCTGTGCCGATGGTTCAAGGGTGGGCGCCCGCCACGCGACGAGGCGGTAATCAGGAACGGCGCGAAGATCGCCCACTCTTCGTCCGTCATCAGTCCGCGGATCATCGTCAGCCTCAAGTTTCCCAAGAGGCCGGTCAAGATTGGCCGCAAGTCGGTCAATTGAATCCCCCGACGTGAAAAAACAACGAAACGAATCCTGAGATGGGGCCTCTGATTCTTTTCGGAATCCGCGGCGGCACCCTTTGATTCTTTGCTTTCCAGTCCGGTCAGCCGATCAGCGCGTCACCCCCGTGGCCACGTCAGTGTTGCACCGCCCAAGCCGCTCGGGCTGCGCCGGCGCCAGGACCGGTTTGTCCACAGGGCCTAGACACCCCCACTGAGGCAGCTCCGCAAGCAGAATAATTTTAGCCGCGGATGAACGCCGATAGTCCGCTTTTGTGGGAGGGTGATTCGGCGCAACTCCCGGGTCAGTTACCGGTGCGTCGGCGTTTTCGGCGTTCATCGGCGGCTAACATTCCTTTCTTCTTGATAACGCAGCTTCAGCCATCTGGAACGCGACAAGCGCCGGCACCGATGCACGTGCAGGGACCGATCGAAATCGCGACATGCAGATTGGCGGAATGCAAGGCGGCCTCCCGGCGAGACGCGTTCAGCTGTGGGCAGGACCTAGTACATTGCTTTCGTGAAACCACTCATGCCGACGAGGTTCTGCGATGAGCCGCACATGCAAGGGCAGATTCGCCCGATAGGTGTCGTTCCTTGGGAACGCTGTACTAGCCAACAGTCCCAGAATACTGCCGTATCGTCGCGGCGCCATATCCCATGCCGCACCTGCGTGCCCGGGATTTTGCCGCTCTTATACCAGCGGCCGAAAGTCTTGACGTACGCTACGACTTCATTACTCGCAAGAAAGGAAGTCGTGGATGGCCGGCCGGAGCCTGTCCTCGGGCGCTTGACCCGGGGGCCGGCCATGACGGGTGGGGAGGCAGCCTCACATACTCTGCGGTGCCGCAGGCCGGCAATCCAAGATCAGGTCGGACGGCCTGCGCTTTGATCCTGCGGCGGAATCATGCGATTCAGCAGTCCATCTCGCCGTATAGCCACGTGCCAGACGGTTCCGGCGACGTGCATGCCAACCAGTGCGTATAATCCCCACTGTCCAATCATATGTAAAACATTGGCAAAATGGCCCAGGACCTTGTCCTTAGGTAGTCCAGGAAGATCCAACAGTCCGAAATACGACACCGGCCGACCGTCGCCCGACTGCAGGTAACCAGTAATCGGCATGACAACCAGAAGAGCATAAAGCAGCCAGTGGGTGACCTGGCTGATCAACTCGGTGACTTGTGGAGCGCCGCGCGGCGCCGGCGGCGCGGAATGGGTCAGGCGCCATGCCAACCGAACGACGACCACGGCAAAGATCGTCACGCCGAGGGAACGGTGCACAACCAACACCAGGGATTGCTCCGGACCCTCCGGTAGGGAAATCATCACCCAGGCGACCGGTAAGATCGTGAAGATCAGGAACGCGGTAAGCCAATGCAGCGCCTGAGCTGTCAGCGTGTAGCGGGTCGCAGTCAGCGGCAAGGGCGCAGTGGAGCCACTAATTTCGGTAGTGGAGTGTCGCATGCGTAACCTCCGATACAGACGTGTTTCGCTGGGCGGCTGCGCTTCCCACACGATCGGCCATATCGTGGCAACGACCAGACTGGGCCACGCCCGCCCAATTGGTGTGTTCAGCCCAGTCTGCACCCGCATCTGGTCTGACCCTGCAGCTGGTTAGACCCTGCATCTGGTCAGGCTGGGCCGCACAAGCGTCTCAGAGCGGCATCACAACAGGAATGTTATTCGGAAACTTGGCAACATCCTGACCCGTCAGGTTGAAGTGGGCTTCGACGAGCGCCGCCGGCGTATGAGTAAGCCAGTCAGAAAGCGAAACGTCTTGATAGGAGTCGCTTCTGAATATCTCCAGGAACACCAGGTCAGTGGTGCCAACATTCTTGATATAATGGCCAAAGTTCCGCTTGACATAGCCGATGTCGCCGGGCTCGAAGTTGTTCGTTACCGCACTGGGTCCGGTGTTGAATACGGTCATCTGGGCCGACCCTTTGACGTAGTATTGCCACTCATCGGCATTCGGATGCCAGTGCATCTCGCGCATTCCGCCGGGATGCACGGTGACCATGGCCGCGGCGACGGTGGTTGAAGCCTTGAAGTTGTGGCTGTCTGCGATCTGAACCATGCCGCCCTTGGTCTGCCGGGTGATTGGCGCGCTTCCCAGGGAGAAGGTGAACGGATTCGGGGGTGGCCCGTTTGGACTCTTGACTGCGTCCTGGTCGGCCGCCAGGGGGCCGGGCACGCTACCTTGGAAGATCCAAAGGTTGTGGGTGAACATCTTGCTGAATGTCTCCGCGGGCACGCCGAAGTTCTCGGCCAAAACGTCCGGCGGCGTGTGGGTCATCCAATCGGTGACGAGCAGGGTGTTGAACTCCGACTGCTTGCCGTCATCGAAGGCGAGGATGAACTCGCACCCGTCCGGCCCGAGGCCCTGCAGCGAATGTGGATATCCGGCCGGGAAAAACCAAAGATCGCCTTCCTTTACGTCGGCAACGTACGCCCGGCCGGAGGTATCGAGCACGGTGATCCGGCAATTGCCGTAGCTCATGAAGGCCCATTCGGCGGCCTGGTGCCAGTGCAACTCCCGGATGCCTCCCGCAGTGAGGCGCATGTTTACCCCGGAAATTTCGTCGGAAATGTAGAAGTCTGACTGCGTGACCTGGCGGGCCCAGCCGCCGTCCTGGATGCGCCGCGGTGCATTGTTGAACGAGGCCCAGAACTGTGGCAGGTCGCCCACATCGGTCGCGGGCGGGGTGAACGCCTTCGGAAATTGCCCGCTGATCGCCGGGTTCTGCGGCCCCGGATCGACCGCGCTACTTGGATTATTTTGCGTGTTCACGATGCCCTGGGGCGGCTCGTCCGGATTGCCGAAAGACGCAGCCAAAACCGGTGAGGCCAAGCCGGCCAGACCCGCTGCTGTTCCGAAAGCCAGAAGATTCCGCCGTGATGGTTCAGACATGCCTACTGTCCTCCTTGGTGCTGCGCAAATTACCCAAAACCCAGCGCCCGTAAGCGGCGGAAGGCGCCGCCCCCGGGATCAAGGGTCCGGGGGGCAAGGCTTTTCCGCCTTGCCTTCTACATTCAGCGCGCCAGGCCTGACGGCGCGTCAGGAAACCAATCCTCCAGTACCTGCGCCGCCGTGTAGCGAACACTCCCCAGGTCCACTGCGGGCTGCTCGCCGTGGCCGCCCAGCGCGAGAGCTGCCACCCGCCTGGCCTTGCCCAACTCATTGTCGATCACCCTGGGGACCGTCGGGCGCAGGCGTGGCGAGTCCGCCAGCAGCCGGTCGATATCGCCGCGCTGCTGCGCGATCGTCTCCTGCCAGCCGGCGCGCGGTTCATCCGCCGGCGACGCCGGCAGCTTTATGACCACCGGATTCATCAAATTTACCGGAATGTTCGCGATCCGGCTGGCCAGTTCGCGCGCCTGCGACTTGCCCAAGGCTTCGATCGCCTCGGCGACGTTCTCCCAGTCGATCGGCAGGTTGGTGCCGGCATGGCTGGCGTCGCGCAGTGCGTGTGCCTGGTTGTCGGCCCAGAGCGCCAGATCAGTGTCATATTCCCGATCTGTCATGCCACATCCTGCGGAATCATGACTGCCAAGCTCGGCCATACGCCCGGACCATCGTAGCCCCAAATGTCATCTTGCACACCCTTTCACCTGCCAGGTGCAGCGGCAACCGACCGACCGGCTAGTAAAATTCATGTTGGAGGACTGGGAAGCGCGCGCCGGGAGAGAACGCGTTATCGGCTTCGAGATGGCGTATCGGATGCAGGCAGGCTCGGTGGAGGGCGGGCGCTTGCGGTGCGTCGGGCGGCTCGAATTGCAAAACACGACCAAGACCGCATGGAACGTCTGCCGGGCGTTTGTCTCGGGGGTCGCGCAGCGGGGGTGGGCAGGGAATCGGCGGACACGTGCAACGACCGTGTGGGACGGGGGGCGGTGCTGGGATCGGAATTGGCGGGCTGGTGTGGGCGGCTCGACCCTCACCCCCGACGCTTCGCGTCTCGACCTCTCCCCCAGGCGGGAGAGGTGTACGTTGGGAAGCCCGGACCTTCCTCGGCCTGCGCGATTGCCCTGCCAACCGGGATCGGCTATCGGCCCGGCTCGTATGAGCGCCGCCGCACAAGAGTATCGCCGGGCCGATGCCCGGAACGTCGTTCTCGACCTGCGGGGCGACCGGTCGCGCGCCGCGTTGCGCGGGCTCGCCGTGCGCGACGTGGTCGACGGGCTGCGCCTGTGGCGCCTGGCCGTCAGGCTCGGCTGGCTGGACATCAAGCTGCGCTATCGTGGCTCGATGCTGGGGCCGTTCTGGCTGACCATCTCCACCGCGGTCATGGTCACCGCGCTCGGTGTGTTGTTCGCGACGCTGTACCACATGGACGTGCGAGACTACCTGCCGTTCCTAGCGCTGTCGCAGGTGCTGTGGGGGTTCCTATCGACGCTGGTCAGCGACGGCTGCAGCTGTTTCACCAGCTCCGAGCCGCTGATCCTGTCCATCCGCATGCCGCTTTCGGTGCATGCGCTGCGCGTGCTGGTGCGCGGCCTGTTGATCCTGGCGCATAACGTGGTCGTCATCGTCGGGGTGGACCTCTGGTTCTCGCTATGGCCTGGCACGGTCCTGCTGCTGGCGATCCCCGGCATGCTGCTGTGGATGGTCGACGCGTTCGCCCTGTGCCTGATCCTCGGGGCCATCGGCGCGCGCTTCCGCGACATTCCGCCGATCGTTGCCAGCATCGTGCAGATTGCTTTCTTCGTGACGCCGGTCATCTGGAAGCCGGTGCAGCTCGGGGCGCGCGCATGGATACTGCCCTACAACCCCTTCTTCGACCTGATCGAGGTAGTGCGGGCGCCGCTGCTCGGCTACCTGCCCTCGACGATGACGTGGCTGATGGCCGTGGCCTACAGCGTGCTGCTGCTGTTCGTCACCTGGCGGCTGATGGTGCGTGCCCGCGGCCGCGTTCCGTTCTGGCTATGAGCATGACGGTCGAAAATCGCGTAGGCGAAGCAGGCGTGGGCGAAGCGGGCGTGGGCGACGCAGGCGTGGGCGCGGCGGGGGCGAGCGAGGCGTGCGTCGACGTCGAGAACCTGACGCTGTTTTTTCCGCTGTACCATGGCAACAGCCGCAGCCTGAAGAAGACGGTGTTCGCCGCCGCCACTGGCCGCCTCGGCCGCGACGCCCAGCACCGCCCCGGCGTGCAGGCGCTGCGCGACATCTCGTTCCGCCTGCGCAGCGGTGACCGGCTTGGCCTGATCGGTTCCAATGGCGCCGGCAAGACCACGCTGCTGCGCACCCTGGCCGGAATCTACGAGCCGGTGGTCGGCCACATCCGCGTCCAGGGCAGCATCAACGCGCTGCTGAATACCCAGCTCGGCATGAACCTCGACCTGACCGGACGGGAGAACATCATGCTGCGCGGCCTATACAATGGGCTGAGCCGCCCGGTGCTGGCCCGCCTGGCGGACGATGTCGGCAGCTTCGCCGATCTTGGCGACTTCCTGGATTTGCCGGTGCGCATCTACTCCTCGGGCATGATGGTCCGCCTTGCCTTCGCGCTGGCGACGGCGATCCGCCCGCAGATCCTGCTGATGGACGAGTGGATCCTGGCCGGTGACGCCACGTTTCTTGAACGTGCCCGGGTTCGGCTTGAGGACATGGTGCGCGGCGCCGAGATCCTGGTGCTGTCCACCCACATCGCAACGGTCGTGCGGACCTGGTGCTCGAGGGTCATCTGGCTCGATCAGGGCCGGATCCGCGAGGATGGTCCCACCGACGTCGTGCTGGACAACTACATGAAAGCGATGGCGCCATCCGCTGCATCCCCCCAGGCGGCGGCCGACGCCGCCGACACTGCGTTGGGCGCGGCGGCGAAAGGGGGAAACCATGAAGGCGCTGAGCGAGGCGGCGATCCGCCGGTATCAGGGCCAGGGCTACTAAGCGCCGGAGCCGGCGCTGACCACGGCTGAAGCCACTTCGTTCCGCGGCCGGCTGGAGGCATCAGGCCTCTGGCGACCGCTGAGATCGCTTTCGACCGGCTGAACCAAGTGTGTTTGTCAAATACCCATTCGCCGTCGTCTTGCAGGTCCGCGGCGCAATGTGGACCTTAGCCATGCCCCTGCAACAACTCCTGCTTCAGCGTCGGTGAGGCCGGCGCGCGGCCGAGAAACGTGGCCAACATCGCTCTTGCGAACGGACGCTTGGTGATCGTGCCAACCTGGTTGCCGTCGGCGGTCACCGTGGCGCCCTGCGCGGTGAACAGAATCGAATAGCTCTCGCCCGCGTGCATCGCCGGGACGCCGGCGAGGAAATTCGCGACATCCGTCGGGTCAAGCTTGCAGGGCGCCTGGCAATTGTTGTTCAGGCCGGTACGCCAGGCGTTGCGGGACGCGTCGGCACTGACGTTGCGCTCGAATTTGACGATCAGCAGCTTGGTATCGTGCGACCGCAGGATCGCGTCGGCGTCGGTGCTCGGATGCTCCAGGTAAAGTCCGACGACATAGATATGAATGCCGAGGATCGAATAGGTCCGCAGCCCGAAGCCATTGAGCTGCAACGTTTTTCCGTCCGCCTGAAGTGTGCCGGGCAGTTGCACCCCGTCGATTTCCGCGGCGTGCGTCGGGGATCGGACGGGCGCGATGGCGGCGGCCAGCAGCAGCGCGCACGCCAAGCCACGGGCGGCCATGCCGTGCCGCGATCTCACCCATCTGCTTTTACAGCGATCTGACATCTCGCGCAGCGTATGCCTGCTGCCGAAATAATGCACTAAGCGCCTGAGGCGAGATACCCGCTTCAAGTAGCGCACGAGTTGCGCTCACAGCGTCATGCCGGCGCAGGAGCCTGTAATCCAATCCCGATAGCACCTCGATTGCATTTTCACGATTCCCCCCGCCGTCGAAGTAGGATTCCCTACCGCGATGGACAAGGACGATTCGCGATGACCAACGGGCTTCGACTGCTCCGCCCAGAGCGCTGCCAGCCCGGCTGGGCAGTGGTTGATCTGGACAGTCAGCTGGACCCGGAGCATCGGGCGCGGGTGGTGTGGGACTTCGTGCGAACCCTGGACCTGAGCGCATGGTATGCGCGGATCAAAGCGGCTGGCGACGCTCCCGGCCGTCCGGCGTCGGACCCGGCGGTGCTGCTGGCGGTGTGGCTGTATGCGACGACGGACGGCGTCGGCTCGGCCCGCGCGATCGCGCGGCTGTGCGTGTACCACACAGCCTATCGCCGGCTGTGCGGCGGCGTATCGGTCAACCACGACATGCTGCCGGCATTCCGCCGCGACAGTGGGCCGCTGCTGGACCAGTTGCTGACACAGAGCCTGACCAGCCTGCTGGCGGAAGGGTTGATCACGTTGGAGGAAGTGGCGATCGACGGCACCAAGACGCAGGCCCATGCCGGCCGCGGCTAGATGGCGCAGCGTGAGCGGCTGGTGAAGCTGGAGCAGGTGGTCGCGGCGCATGTGGCGAAACTGAAGCATGAGGTCGAAGCGGACGGCGTGGCGGTCGAGCGCAAGCGCCAGAAACGGGCGCTGCGGGCGGCGGCGGAGCGGGCGGCGCGGCTGCGGCGGGCGCAGGAGAATCTTGCCGAACTGGAGCGGGAGAAAGCCGAGCGGGCCAAACGGCACGCCAAGGAAGAGGCGGAGAAGCGGGCGCCCTCGGTCTCGATCTCCGATCCCGAGGCCCGCTCGATGAAAATGGCCGATGGCGCGACGCGCCTCGCGTGGAACGTCCAGGTCGCCACCTCGAACGGCTTCATCGTGACGATCGACCCCACCGACCGGCGCAACGACAGTGGTCTGGCCGAGGGCCTTGTGCAGCAGGTGGTCGATCGCTGCGGCGTGACCCCCCAGCGCCTGCTGGCTGATGGCTCGGCGATGACGCAGGACGACAT
>DASRQX010000360.1:0-15641 GCA_035696165.1 Acetobacteraceae bacterium
TGGCCGTAAAGATCGACAATCACCGCCCCATGCGGAGGCGGCAGGCTCACCGGACCCAGCAGCGCAGAGCCGATCCGCTTCGCCACCGCGATCGAGACGGCATTGGCCATGTCGATGGGATGCACCACTCGATCCCAGCCAAGCGTCTCGAATACGAAACCAAGGCAGCGCCGCGCCGCCTCGGTGGCGTAGCCGTTGCCCCAAGCGGAACGATCGAACGCCCAGCCGACTTCCGGGCCGGGCCAACCATGCGGGTACCAGGGCCCGGCGCGACCGATCCAGCGCCCCGACGCCATCTCGATCACCGAGAAGTTGCCGAACCCGCTGATCACCCATCCCCCCGTCATCATCGCCAGACTGCGCCAGGCGCCACCGGCCGGCTGCACGCCACCGATGAAACGTGCCGCCACCGGATCGGCCAGCATCGCCGCCCAGGCGTCGAAATCCGCCGCGCAGGGTGGGCGCAGCGTCAGGCGCTCGGTCTCCAGCGTCGGGCCCAGCACGGCATATCCTTACACGGCCAGATCGGTGCCCAGATGAAACAGGCAATCGCCGCGCACCGAGCGGCCGGGCATCCGCTTGCACAGCACGAACCCGTCGCGCGCGAACTGGGTCGTGACCGGTTCGGCCCACGGCGTTTCCGGAAAATGCATGCGCGCCGCCGGCTGCCCGGCGCGCACCATGTCGCCGAGTTCTACCAGCGGCTCGTACAGCCCGTTCTCCGGCGCATAGACGAAGTAATCCGGGCCGCCGACTTCCAGGATGCGGCTGGGGCCATCGGCGGCGATGCGGTCGGCCTCCGGCAGGATGCCCAGATGCACCATCAGGTTGTTCACCCCGCGCTCGGCAACGCGCAGCGCGGCGCGGGTCACATGGCCGGACCCGCCCAGCTCGGTGCCCAGGCTTTGCACGCGCTGGCGCGCCGCGGCGCCGGCGATCGTGCGGTCCGCGCCGATATTGGTCTCCGCCACATAGGCCAGCGGCGCGGCAAACGACTTCAACGCGGCGAGCGGCCCGCTCATGTCGGCATCGTGCCGATAGCCTGGCAGCAGCACCGAGGGTACATACATCAGCGACGACCCGCCGGAGTGCATGTCGCACACCAGATCCGCCAGCGGCACCAGCTCGTGCTCGATGTAATAGGCGATCTGTTGCGTCACCGTGCCGTCCGGGTCGCCGGGAAAGCTGCGGTTCAGGTTGCCCTCGTCGATCGGTGAGGTGCGCCGTCCGGCCATCGCGGCGGGGAAGTTGGCAGCGGGCAGGATGATCACGCGGCCCCGGATGCGCGCCGGGTCGAGCGTCTTGGTCAGGTTGCACAGCGCCACCTGGCCCTCGTATTCGTCGCCGTGGTTGCCCGACATGAACAGCGCGGTCGGGCCGTCGCCGTTCTTCAGCACCACGATGGGGATCGGGATGAAGCCGTAGGCCGAGCTGTGCACCGAGTGGAACAGCCGCAGGAAGCCGTGTTGGCGGCCGTCCTTGGCGAAATCGACCTCGGGGATGACGCGGGTTCGGCTGGCGGGCATCGGCGGGACCTCTCGGATTGTTCTTCAGGCCCACGTCTTAACGACAGACTTGCGGCGCGGGTAGCAGATGTGCAAAGTGCCCCCTGTCAGCAACAACTGAAAGGAGGTGATCCAGTGTCTCATTGTTTGATCGCGGCGCCGAGGGCCGTGGCCTGGATCTCCACAGCGAACGCTAGCGGGGTCGCCTAGGGCTTTTCGGGCTTCGACGCCCACAGACAATGCTGAAGGCTCCGGGGCGCAGGCCTCGGAGCCTTCTCCGTTCACGGGGCCGCCAATCGTCGGGTCAACCAGGCATCGGGTCGGCCAAGGAAATCCGCGCCCGCCGCCGGCGGCGCTCAATTGCTTCTTGTTTACCTCTCCCTCTGGGAGTGGTCGTCGCGAAGCGGCGGGTGAGGGTGCGCCGACACGCACCAACGACCGACCTGCTGGCACGACCCTCACCCGGAAAGCTGACGCGCTCCGACCTCTCCCACAGGGAGAGGCGAAGGACGCACCACCCGACGCCAGCATTGTATCGTCACCGCGCCGCCATCGGGCGACTTCCACCGGGGGCCTCCATCGGGGCATGCGTCGCCGGCATGATGGGCGACGTGCCGGCTGGCCTAACACCCACATTTCGCGGCGCTGCCTAACTCAACGGCGACGGCACCGGCCGCGGCCCATCTGCGTAACGACTGAATCGGAACTCCACCGGATCGACCACCGGCGCATCCCCCGTAACGAGGTCCGCCATCAGCCGTCCCGCACCCGGACCGATCCCGAACCCATGCCCGGAAAACCCCGTGGCGATGAAGAACCCCGGCATCGCGTCAACCCCGGAGATCACCGGCACTAGGTCCGGCGTCACATCGATCATGCCGCCCCAACGCTCGGCGATCCGCATGTCACGGAACGCCGGAAACGCACCCGAGATCGCTTTCTGCGCCCCGTTCAGGATAGGATGATGCGGTTCCGGATCGAGCGTGCGCACCTTCTCGAACGGCGTCACCTCGTCCATCGACCAGCTTCGGGGGATCCGCCAATCCTCGATGAACTTGCCCCCCACGCGCAGGCGGGTCATCCGCCAGCTCTGCTTAATCGTCGGCAGGAAATCCGGCAGCAGCTTAAACGCGTCGGAGGTCAGGTCGAACACGTTAGCGCTCCAGCCCCCCACGTTGTAGCCACCATCCAACCGCTTGCGGAAGCCAAACCCGTGGCCGCTCGCCGAGGTCTCCGGCCCGCCCGCCATCGGTTCCGTGCGCATCACCGAGGACAACACCTTGAGCTGTGGCAGCCGGATGCCGTTATTGCCACAGAACAACCGCGACCACGCGCCGCCCGCCAGCACCACGGAATCACACGCGATCCGCCCCTTCTCCGTCACCACCGCGAAGACGCGTCCGGCCTTCGTTTCGATCCCGCGCACCGCGCATTGGGTAAGCACATTTGCCCCCAGCCGGCGCGCCGCCACCGCAATTGCCGGGGCCGCCATCTGCGGCTCGCCGCGGCCATCGCTGGCGGTATACAGCGCGCCGGCCCACTCGCCGGTCAGCCCAGGCAGTTTTTCCGCGGCCTCGGCGTGCGTCAGCATGCGTGTGTCGAGCTGATACGGTTGCGCAGCGTCCAGCCAGGCGCTGCGCTTCGCCAGATCGTCCGGCGTCTTGCACAGGTAAATGATGCCGCAGCGGCGAAAGCCGGTTTCGCCCTCCACCGCCTGGTTCATCTCGCCCCACAGGCGCAGCGCCTCGATCGCCAGCGGGATCTCGCGCGGATCGCGCCCCATCTGGCGGCACCAGCCCCAGTTGCGGCTGGATTGCTCGCCGGCGATGTGGCCCTTCTCGCACAACACGACGGGCACGCCCTTGCGCGCCAGGAAGAACGCCGTGCAGGTGCCGATGATGCCGCCACCAATGATCACGACGCCGGTGCGGGCGGGCAGCGTTTCGTCGGAGGCAACGGGGTCGACGCGCGGGGCCATGGCTGCGCTCCTACCGCTGCCGCCAAGGCAACGTGCGCGCTTTCCAGCCCGCGACTTGCCCGCGATGACCGGCGCCGTCGGGCGGACCCTCGAACCCCTCGGCGACGTTGTAGGCGTGCGGGAACCCGGCTGCCTGGGCCGCCTGCGCCGCCGCCAGGCTGCGCTGGCCGCTGCGGCAGATGAAATACAGGTGCTGATCGGCGGTAAACCCAGCCTGCGCGAGTTGGTCCGCAAACTCCGCGTTCACCTGCATGCTCGGATACACCTGCCACTGGATCAACACCGCCTGCTTGCCCGCCAGTGCCAGATCCGGCAACCCGACGAAGTTCCACTCGGCATCCGTGCGCACGTCGACAAGCTGCGCCTGCGGGTTGGACTTCAGGGCTTCCCAGACCTGGGCTGGCGGCACATTCTCAACCATCTGGCTGTCTCCGGCGGGGTGAGGACGCGATGACACAATCATATCACGGCACACGCTGGCAGAACGACCTGGCAGCCGCAATCGGCGAGACGCCGCTGATCCGCCTGCGCGGCGTATCCGACGCAACCGGCTGCAACATCTTGGGCAAGGCCGAGTTCATGAACCCTGGCGGCTCCGTCAAGGACCGCGCGGGCCTCTACATCATCACGGATGCCGAACGCCGCGGCGCGCTGCAACCCGGCGGCACGGTGGTCGAGGGCACTGCGGGCAACACCGGCATCGGCCTGACCCTGGTCGGCAACGCCCGCGGCTACCGCTGCGTGATCGTGATGCCGGAGACTCAGAGCAAGGAGAAGATCGACTTCCTGCGCATGATCGGCGCCGATCTGCGCCTCGTGCCGGCCAAGCCGTATCGTGACCCCGGCAACTACGTCCACGTCTCGCGCCGCCTCGCCGAGGAGACCGGCGGCGTCTGGGCCAACCAGTTCGACAACCTGGCCAACCGCGAGGGCCACCGCATCAGCACCGGCCGCGAAATCTGGGAGCAGACCGAGGGCAAGGTGGACGCCTTCACCTGTGCCTGCGGCAGCGGCGGCACGCTGGCCGGTGTGGCGCTGGCGTTGAAGGCGCACAACCCGAAGGTGCGCATCGTGCTGGCTGATCCCGAGGGCAGCGGCCTGTATGGCTGGGTGAAGAGCAACGACCTGACGGTGTCCGGCAGCTCGATCACCGAGGGGATCGGCCAGTCGCGTGTGCCCGGCAACCTCGACGGTGCGCCGATCGACGACGCCGAGAAGATCCCGGACGCCGAGGCGTTGGGCTACATCTACGACGTGCTGATCCATGAGGGCCTGTCGGTCGGCACCTCGGCCGGGATCAACATCGCCGCGGCGGTGCGGGTGGCGAAGTCGATGGGCCCCGGCCACACGGTGGTAACGATCCTGGCCGACGGTGGCGGCCGCTACCAATCCAAGCTGTTCAACCCGGAGTTCCTGCGGTCGAAGAACCTGCCGGTCCCCCCCTGGATGGCCTAGCCCCCGGGAAGCGCCGCGCAACCAACCCCACCAAACGCGCATCCGCCTCAAGACCCACGATACGGCGGAACCGCCTGGCGCGGACATGCGGGGCGCCTGCCGCGTCTTACCTTCCGCCGCTTCTCGCTGAACCGCCGTAATCCGCCCCATCCGCACCAACGGGTCAATCAGCGCGGACACGCCCGCGGCGGCACGGCCTGCCGGTGGGAGACTGTTGCATGGGGTAGCTTCGCGATTTCGCGAAAAGCGCGCTGCCGCCATTCTCACCGTCCCCGTCCTGGCCCCCACCTGGCCAACCTTCCCCGACCGGTCCCGTCGTCGTGGTCCATGCTGACCACCAGGCCGTAACTGATGGCAGACAGTTGCATGGGGTAGCGTCGGAATTTCCCGTAATGCACGCTACCAGCGTCTTGCCCTCGCCGCGATTGCCCGGCCCCGCTCCGGCCATCCGTCCCCGACCGATGCCGCCGTCGCGGACCAGCCGACCACCGGGCCGTAACCGATGGCAGACAGTTGCATGGGGTAGTGTCGGAATATCGCGAAATGCATGCTGGCGCTGTCCTGCCCTCGCCGCGATGACCCGGCGCCAAGCCGGCCCATCCACCCGCCGCCGGTCGCTGTCGCGGAGCATCCAACCACCGTGCGGTAACTGATGGCAGACAGTTGCATGGGGGTGTGTCGGGATTTCCCGAAATGCACGCTACCGGCGTGTCCGCCCTCGCCGTCGTGGCCCGTCCCCGACCCGGCCATCCGCCCGCACCGGTTCCGCCGTCACGGTCCATTCTCACCGCCGGGCCGTCGCCGGCCGCAGACAGTTGCATGGGGTAGCGTCGCGATATCGCGAAAGGCGCGCTGCCGCCATTCTCGCCGTCGCCGTCATGGCTGCACCCCGACCTTCCGCCCCTGCGGTTGCCGCCGTCGTGGACCAGCCTCACCATCAGCCTGTAGCCGGTGGCCGACTGTTGCAGGGGGTCGTTGCGCGGAATGTCGAAAATCATTTGGCCTCTCTCGCCGAAAGGAGTGCGCCAGGCACCACCCGCACCCATTGTCGGATCGTGGTCGGATGGCAGGCTCCGCACGGTCCTTGTCGGCAGTGACGCGACAGCCTCGATGGGCAACGGGCGGAGGAAACTGAAAAAGGTTGCATCTGCGATCTTAGTGGCCTGAAAGTTAGTCAGTATGCCTTACCTCGAATCTCCAATCTGCGCCACACAAATCGCCACCAGAGGAACACGCATCCGCCCGCGCCGTTCGCCCGCCGCCATGCAGACGGACGGCCGCCTTCGTTGTGCACACCGGCCCGTTGTCTCGCGGCGGCACTCGGTTGCGCGTCAGGCACCGGCGACCAGGTAACGCTTCATAGAACCGTCACGGGACAGACGCATCACGGTCCTGCAACCCTTGCGCATGGACCTTGATCTCGCCCCTCCGCCCGCCGCGCCGGGCGCCACCGCCCCCCATCGGGCCGCCCACTTCCTACCGGCGCCAGCGCCGTCCGAAGCCCGGTCGCTGCCGGAAATCCGCGCCGCGCTGCGCGCCCGCCTGCCGGGGATCGGCCTGCCCACCGACCTGGCCCTGGCGCCGATCGACCACCTGTTCGACCACGCCGCGTCCACCCTGCGCTTCGTCCACGCGCCAGCGTGCTACTACGCCAACCATCAGACCAGCTACGAATCCTTCCTGCTTGCGTTCCTGCACCTAGCAGTCACCGGCGTCCCGCTGCTGGCCGTCACCCATCCCGGCCTGTTCGACAACGACTACGGCGAGCACTGCATGTTGCTGGCCGAGCAACTTTGCCGCCTGAACCACCCGGCCGCCAAGGCGATCCAGGTGGTCGCCGTGCCGCACGAGTTGAAGTCGGCGCGCGATTTCCTGCTGAGCCTGCCGGACCATCTGGAAGGACGCTCGCTCCTGGTTCATGTCGGGGCCTGGCGCGAGGTGTTCGAGGGCCAACCCGTCAACACCATGGCCAAGGACCTGATGGAGGTCACGCTGCGGCTGCACCGCCGGATTGTGCCGATCCGCATCAGCGGTGGCCTGCCCGCGCGGTCGCTGGGCTACAAGTTCCACCTGCCGTACCGCATGGGGCGCCTGACCATCGCCATGGCGCCGCCGATCGAGCCGCAGGCGCTTGCGGCGCTTGACCCGCTCGGCCAGCGCCGGCTGGTGCTGGCGGCGATCAACGCCATGGCCCCGCCGGCCGAAACCTATGCCGGCCGGGCGAACAACGCGCTGATGAAGCGCTGCCTGAGGCGGCACGTGCAGACCGGGTCCTCGGCGCTGAAGTGCTTCCTGATGGAGGCGGTCGAGACAATGCCGGACCCGTCGCGCGAGACCGAGTTGCTGCGCGAGTTCATCCGCTATGGCGTGCTGCCGAGCGAGGGCGTCGCCGACGCGGAATGGTTTGCCCGGCAGGCGATGTGGATCAGCGACGGCCGCGGGTTGAAGACGGTGTAGCGCCGTACTCGTCTCCCGCTATCCCGGCCTTGGGCCGCGAAGAGGCAGACCAAGGTCGGCGCGCATAGCTAGGCGGGGTGAGGGCCTCCGCATGCACCGCTGGCCCGGTGACGCTGTTGACATTTATATGAGAATATGTATAATAGGGTAGTTCAAGAAGCGGCACTCAAATCAGTCGTGTGGGTCGGCCCGACACGGAAGGATTTGAACGCATTTCCGTGGCCGGTGCGGCGCGCGTTCGGCTTGGCACTCTACGCCACGCAGCTCGAAGAAATTCCGCCCGACGCCAAGCCGCCCAAAGGGCTTCGGCGGGGCCGGCGTGTTGGAGCTGATCGAGGACCAGCGGGGCAACACCTATCGCGCGGTCTACACCGTACACTTCGCGACCAGGATTTATGTGCTGCACGCGTTTCAGAAGAGGTCGAAGCATGGCATCGCGACACCGCAGAAGCAGATCGAGCTGATTCGCGCTCGACTGCGGTGGGCCGAGCAGATGCATTCCGACAGACTGAGGGAAGGTTGAGAATGGACACGACACTCGAGGTCAGCAGCGGGAACGGCGTTGCCGACCTTGGCCTGCCGAACTCCGAACAGCAGTTGGTCAAAGCCAAGCTCACGGTACAGATTTATCAAATCCTCCGGGATCGGAAGCTCACCCAGACCCAGGCGGCCCGCCTGCTGGGCACGACGCAGGCGCAGGTATCCGCGCTGATGCGGTGTCGCCCGGTGTCCGTCTCGGTGGGCAGACTAATGGAATTTCTGACCACCCTCGGCCAGGATGTCGAGGTGACGGTGAAGCCTGCCAGGCGCCAGGGCGCGGGGCACATGTCCGTCACTGTGCAGCCGGGCTGACCGCGGGTTGCGAATCCTCGTGACGACGCACCAAAATTTTGGTCCCCATGCCAACTTGGCCCAGATCGTTGTATCTGTGTCACGCAGCCGAACATCGGCATCGGGCGCCGCACGCTCGAGAAGCAGCAACGCCTGAACATCCGAGACCGGATGCCCAACAATCGGCCCGACCCATTGACGAATTCCGAGGTCTGGCTTGGTTGTGTTCGCACCGAAAAGCATCCGGAGATACTGGAAGCCAGATAATCCAAATCCTCTGATACCCAGTGCTTTGTAGCCAGCGTAAAGCGCGTTTCTTGCCCAGCCTTCAAGGTTCGCGAGCTCGGCTGTTGGCGTCCCGTTCCCGCAGATCGTCGCAAGCCAACCGGCAACGCTGGCTAGCGTAGTTGCACGAGCTTCATCGTTGTAGCTAAGAGTGCAAAGCACGAACTCATGTGGAGAGGAGTACTTCAAGATGCACGCGTTTAAGTCTCTAACGGAGCAACCCTGCGAAAGGTTTTGCTCAAAGCTATTCAGCTTCGTGACTACAAAGCGGTCGTAGTTACGGTTTAGGGACAAGACGCAGTCGATGACTCGAACTGCCAGATCCCGGCTCCTGGCTCTATCTGGCGATATCCGGTCAAAGACGGCCAAGTGGCGAATGGCATTCACGAGGCTCTCGTGGTCTGTGCTCACCAGCTACCTACCGTAACGCTAGCGTGCCGACCGTAGCACGGACGACAGACGGCCCCAATAAACCGTCGGCCTTCTGGGCAGGCCTCAGGTTGTCAGGCAGTTACCGGACGGCCCATTAAGGATAACCGCGCCAATCCAATCTTGCGCGGTGCGCGTCTTTATCGGCGCACATCTTTGTTAACGTCCCGCCTCGCGTTGGGCAACGTATTCGCGCCGGGCGATGTTGATCCGGGTCTGGTAGCTCTCGCCGTTCGGCGTATGGGTCTTGAACCAATCGATGAGATCGGCATCGAGGCGCAGGGTAAGTTGCTTTTTGATCGGGCGAAAGGAGACGCCGCGCCTTGCACCGCTCCAATCCCGCACCTCCGGCAATGCGCGTGTATTGATCTGCTCATCGGGCAGCGCACCCAGAGCATTAAGTTCGGCCTTCTGCGTCGGCGTCAGCGGACTAAAGGCGCCCCTCTTCATGGACTTGCCTTTCATGTCAGGCCGCCCTGCAGACGGTGATGATCCGGCCGATGGCTGTCCCAGTTTCCGAGCCGGGCTCACGCCAAATGTGGATTGGTCCTGGCAACCGCCGGATAACGTTCCGTATCCGGCGTCGCACCCCACACCCTACCCAACCGGCAGAAAGGCAGCCTCATGCGGCGGCCCAGCGGCAAACAGCCATTCCACCCCCGCATCCGCCCGCAGCGTCACGACCGAGGAACACACCGTCCCAAATCCGCCACGCGGCACAACGTTGATCTGCTCGCCCGCCCCACCCTCGCGATCCGCCAAAATCGCGCGCCAGGCCGCCCACCCATCCGCATCAGGCGCCGCCGCCGCGCGGAACCGCGGCAGATGCCGCACCACCCGAGGGCTCTCCGCATCATCCGGATCAAGCGCCGTCACCATGTGCAGACCAGGCGTAAGCGGCATCGCCTCCACCCGCCCATACCCCAACCCACGCAGGAACACCGCCCCGCCGCGATCCGCGACCACCAGATTGAAACTGCGCCAAAGCTGGGCATCCAGCCCAGCGATCGCCTCGGCAGCCTCGCGCGCGGAGCCACCCCGCAGCGCCCGCAACGGCAACTCCCCACGGCTGCGCTTGCCCGGTGCCGGCCCCAGGCTCCCCACGCGGTTCAGCACCGCCACAACCACGCCGGCACCGTTTATCCCCATCCACGTCCCGCCACCCAACCGGTCGCGGCCGGCGACGACATCGTGCTGCTCCGGCCAATACGCTGCGGGCGGGTCCCAGGCGCGCGCCAGCGCCTCATCGCGGTTGGCGGCGAGGTGCACCGGGAAAGCGTGCCCGGGGCGAAACAGAATCACGACAGTACACATGCCGTCACATGCTGGCGTCGCGCGCAGCCGAATACCACGTGCCGATCACGCTCCGGCCGCAGCGCAGCCATGCGCTCGATCACCAACCGCAAATCCCGCGCCAAATCCACCCCACGCCACGACGCGTCACCCCACGACGGCCCACGCCAAGACGCGCCAAAGCCACCGCTAACCACGATTGCAACGAAAGCACGCGGTCCTCAGCGGCTCGCGGTCTGCCCCGGCTCCGGCCGCAGCACCATACACGTCGTCCGTGTGTGCGCCAGCGCCGAGCAGGCGCCTTGCGCGCGCGCCGCGGTCAGGCCGACCACGCGCGCGCGCCACAGCGGCTCGCCATGCAAGGTGACATGGTCGATCCGAGGCTCGCCACCCTCGGCGGCACGATGGGCCGACGCGGCGGCCTCGCGCGCCACCCGCTCGGTCGCATAGCTGCCAACCTGAACCCCCCAACCGCGCACGCTCCCGCCGGTCGCCCCGCCCGCCGTCGCACTGGTCGCCGCATTGGCTGCCCGGTTGCCCGCCGCATTCCCCGCCCGATTTCCTGCCGAGGCATGCATCTCGTTCAGCGTCGCGGCGTGCGCCGAGCCGACCAGGCTCGGCGTGCGGCTGGCAACCACCGTCTCGCGCGCCGGGGTCGGCACGCCCATCGCGTCAAAGCCCTGATTGAGCAGGACCGCCATGTGCACATCCCGCGCGGCGTTGGACCCGACGCCGAGCTCCACCCCGATCAGCCGCACCCCGCCCCGCACCGCACTGGTCACCAGGTTATGTCCGGAGGCCTCGGTGTAGCCGGTCTTCATGCCGTCCGCGCCCGGATACGATCTCAGCATGTTGTCGTGGTTGAAGATCGTCCGCCCCTGGAACGTGAAGCTTGCGGTGGAGAAATAGCGGTAATCGCCCGGAAAATCCGACACCAGCCGGCGCGCCAGCACCGCCAGGTCGCGCGCCGTGGTCAGTTGCCGATCGTCGGGCAGGCCGGACGCGTTGGTGAACGTGGTATGCGACATGCCCATGGCCCGCGCGCGCAACGTCATCATTTCGGCAAACCGGTCCTCGCTGCCGCCGAGCAGCTCACCCAGCGCCGCCGCCGCGTCGTTCGCCGACTTGGTCACCAAGCCAAGGATCGCCTGTTCCACGGTCATTCGCGTGCCCGGAACCAGGCCAAGCTTCGACGGTTCCATCTCGGCGGCATGGGCGGACACCGGCACCAGTTCGTCGGCGGTGATCCGCCGGTCGCGCAACGCCTCGAACACCATGTAGAGCGTCATCAGCTTGGCGAGGCTCGCCGGGTGGCGCGGCGCGTCGGGGCTGACCTCCTCCAGCACATTGCCGCTGGCCACGTCGACCACGATGTCGCTGTAGCGATCGGAGCCGATCTGTGCGCGGGCCGGCTGCGGTATGGCCGCCAGCAGCGCAAGCGCCACCCCCAGGCACCACAGCCCGCGCCACCCCCGCCCCGGCAAACCCGCCCTGCCCAATTCCCACGCCCCCAATCCAGACGCCCCCAATCCAGACCCCCAATGACGCAGCACCGCGTCCATCCGTGTCCATCTCCTCGCCGGTAATAAAAAATTCTAGGAGCCACCGCGCAGCCTTGTCCAGCCGAAAGGCGACCGATTCACGAAAAAACTGAACGGGTTATCCACCGATTCTTCGATCCGGCAAAACCGCTGAACGAGTCATTGGAATCTTTTTTGTGCACTGCACAATATCCCGCTTGATTGGCAATTTCGATGGGCCTATATCTGCGTCGTGTTGCGGTGCAGCATACGAAACGAAATTCAATCGGACGCCCCGCCTGCCGCCGCCGACCCGCTGCGGGCGGCAGCGGGGCGTTCCAACCAGGAGAGACACGAATGTCAGGAGAATCACGCATGGCCGCCAAGACCAAAATGGCAGACACGGTTGCGGCAGTAAATGAAACTGCGGCCGCCGCGGCCCAGCAGGGCTTTGAACAGACAGTCACAGGTCTGAAGGACGGCATGGCCCAGGCCGCCGCCGGCTTCGAGAAGACCCAGGCGAAAATGAAGGAAGGCGTGGAGAAGGCAATGAAGACCGCCGAGGAATTCGTCGCATTTGGCCAGGGCAACCTGGAAGCGTTCGCCAAGTCCGGCCAGATCTGGGCCGCCGGCGTGCAGGACCTGCAGAAGCAGATGGCTGCCACCGCCCAGGCCTCGTTCGATGAGGCGGTGTCGACCTTCAAGGCGATGACTACCGCGAAGTCCCTGAAGGATGCGTTCGACCTGCAAACCAACCTGGCCCGTGGCGCAATCGAAAAGACGCTGGCCGAGTCCGGCAAGCTGACCGACGCCTCGCTCAAGCTCACCGAGCAGACCCTGGCGCCGATCACCGCCCGCGTCACCTTGGCGGTCGAGAAGTTCGCCAAGAGCGTCTGAACGACGTTCGCGGCGCCGCCGTACCCCTCCCCCCCGGTTGGTGGTGCCGTGACGAAGAGGCCCGGGCCATGCGCCCGGGCCTTTTCTTTTGTCCCGCAGGCGCCGGCGCATAATCTTCTCCCCCTCCTCTTGAGGGTTTGGGGTGCGAAGCGGACCAAGGTTGGGGGGAGGGGGCGGCGCGAAAGAACCTTCCGTGCGACGTTGGCACCAACCCCTCCCCTAAGGGGAGGCGGAAAGCCCTCCCCAGCCATGTCCTTATTCTGATTCCGATGCCTGTAGGGCTTGGTCCGACCCCCCACGACTTGCCGCGCGCAACCGGAAACGCCATCGGCATCCGCACCAAGCGCAGCCACGACACAGAAATTGATCCCTCGCGACCGGTCAACGCTCCGGCTTCCCCACAGGCTCTTGCGTGACCAGCTTCTTACGCTCATTCCCCGGACCGATCGCTTGCGGCCCCCCGCGTCTTTGCGATTGCTGGCGAGGAGGCCCTTTCATCCTGCACCACCCTTCCGATATGGTTCGCGTCTTGTGGCAGGCGCGCGGCAGCCGGCGGGGACGTCGGCGGCGGGTGGATACGGAAAGCAGATGAGCGATACCGACAGGCGAGATGGGGCCGGACCGAACACTGGCGTCGTGGTTAAGACGCGTCCAAAGACGCGCAAACCCGCCATGTACAAGGTCCTGATGCTGAACGACGACTACACGCCAATGGAATTCGTCGTCCACGTCCTTGAACGCTTCTTCCAGAAATCGCGCGAGGAAGCCACGCGCATCATGCTCCACGTCCATCGCCGCGGCGTCGGCGTATGCGGGGTCTATACATATGAGGTCGCCGAGACCAAGGTAACTCAGGTCATGGACCTCGCACGGCAGAATCAGCATCCGCTCCAATGCACCATCGAGAAGGAGTGATGGGCCTTGCCCCATCGATAGAGAGAGTGATGGCACACGCCATCGTCGAGAGAGAGTGATGACAATTGCCATCATCCAGCCCACTTGCTTTCGCTTAACTCATTGGCGGTAAGCTGCCCCCACCCGGGACCGGCCGTATCCGAGTCCCGGACCAGAGCGTGCAGGAGCGCGCGCAGGAGCGTCGGATATCATGTTGTCACGTAACCTCGAACAGACGCTGCATCGGTCACTCTCCCTGGCCAGTGAGCGCCGGCATGAATACGCCACGCTGGAGCACCTGCTGCTCGGCCTGTGCGATGACACCGACGCAGCCACGGTGCTGCGCGCCTGCGGCGTCGATCTCGACAAGCTGCGCTCCGACCTGTCGGAATTCCTCGACAAGGACCTTGCCGGCCTCGCCACCGACCGCGCCGGCGACCCCAAGCCCACCGCCGGGTTCCAGCGCGTCGTGCAACGCGCCGCGATCCACGTCCAGTCGTCCGGCCGCGATGAGGTGACCGGCGCCAACGTGCTGGTGGCGCTGTTCTCGGAACGCGAAAGCCACGCCGTCTACTTCCTCCAACTGCAGGACATGACCCGGCTCGACGCGGTCAATTTCATCGCCCACGGCATCGCCAAGGCGCCCGGCCGCTCCGCCCAGCGCCCCGTGCAGGGCTCCGGCCCGCAAGCCGAGCATCACCCGGAGCAGGAGCGCGAGGAAAAACCCAGCCGCCGCAACCAGGACGCGCTCTCGAACTACTGCGTGAACCTCAACAAGAAGGCGATCGCCGGCAAGATCGATCCGCTGATCGGCCGCGACTCGGAAATCGAGCGCACCATCCAGATCCTGTGCCGGCGCACCAAGAACAACCCGCTCTATGTCGGCGATCCCGGCGTCGGCAAGACCGCGATCGCCGAGGGCCTCGCCAAGCGCATCGTCGAGGGCGACGTGCCCGAAGTGCTTGCGAAATCCACAATCTACGCCCTGGACATGGGCGCGCTGCTCGCCGGCACGCGCTACCGCGGCGATTTCGAGGAACGCCTGAAGGCGGTGGTCAACGAGCTCGAGGCCCAGCAGGCCGCCATCCTGTTCATCGACGAGATCCATACCGTGATCGGCGCCGGCGCCACCTCAGGCGGGGCAATGGATGCGTCCAACCTGCTGAAGCCGGCGCTCGCCTCGGGCAACCTGCGCTGCATCGGCTCCACCACCTACAAGGAATTCCGCAACTACTTCGAGAAGGACCGCGCCCTGGTCCGCCGCTTCCAGAAGATCGACGTGAACGAACCGTCGATCGAGGACGCGGTGAAGATCATGCGCGGCCTGAAAGCCAACTACGAGAAGCACCACCGCGTGCGCTACACCGAGGAAGCGATCCGCGCCTCGGTCGAGCTCTCGGCCAAGTACATCCACGACCGCAAGCTGCCCGACAAGGCGATCGACGTGATCGACGAGGTCGGCGCCAGCCGGATGTTGCTGCCCGAGAACAAACGCCGCAAGACCGTCACCCTGCGCGACGTGGAAGAAATCGTCGCCAAGATCGCCCGTATTCCCCCCAAGAGCGTCTCCGCCGACGACAAGGAGACGCTGCGCAACCTGGAACGCGACCTGAAATCCATGGTGTTCGGCCAGGACAAGGCGATCGAGGCGCTCGCCGCCGCGATCAAGCTCGCCCGCGCCGGCCTGCGCGAGCCGGAAAAGCCGATCGGCAACTACCTGTTCTGCGGCCCCACCGGCGTCGGCAAGACCGAGGTCGCGCGCCAGCTTGCCTCCACCATGGGCATCGAGCTGGTCCGCTTCGACATGTCCGAATACATGGAGCGCCACAGCATCAGCCGGCTGATCGGCGCGCCGCCCGGCTATGTCGGCTTCGACCAGGGCGGGCTGCTGACCGATTCGATCGACCAGCACCCGCACGCCGTGCTGCTGCTGGATGAAATCGAGAAGGCCCACCCCGACCTGTTCAACATCCTGCTGCAGGTGATGGACCACGGGAAGCTGACCGACCACAACGGCAAGACCGTCGACTTCCGCAACGTCATCCTGATCATGACGACCAACGCGGGCGCGTCCGACCTGGCGAAGGAGGCGATCGG
>DASRQX010000361.1:0-7323 GCA_035696165.1 Acetobacteraceae bacterium
CGAACTACAGCCCGTGGCGCAGGCAGCCTGAACGCTCTCTCAAAGTGCCGATCCGCAAACACGCCCAAAGCGACCAACCAGCCTCCTCAGATCGCGGTAACACGAGACCAGCCATCAAAAGCCACTGAGTTTGTTCCTAGAATGTTGGGCGCTTCGCGCTTGTGTCCGTTCGGGCATCGCGCACAGCGCATCAATTCCTTCTTCGTGTTCTTCGTGTCTACTACGTAAATGGCCTTCGGCGGCGGCCTGGGCGGGACCCACGCAGGAGCATTTTCATCCATCGCGGTGCGGCCGCCCGCGGGCCGGTGGCTTACTTCGTGGTGGAATCACTGCTTCCTTGGCTGGCTTGCGATGGAGCGAATATCCCCGGATGTCCCACATCCGGTCAGCCCCCGCCGGACCAGGCGGCGCCGTGTCACTGCATGGCGCTACCGGTGCACGCGCACGCCCAGCATTACCAGTACAACTGCCGTCAGCGTCGCCGCCAGCGCGAACGCGCCGCGAAAGCCAAACAGGAACGCCGGCGCATCGGACGCGCCCTGGTCGCCCGCCATCCCGCGCAGCGTCTGGAACGCCAGCATCAGCACGGTTGCGCCGAGTACTACGCCGCCGGTGCGCGTCAGCATTCCCAGGCTGCCCGCCACGCCGCGGTCCCGCCGCGGGATCGTTCCGGTCACGATATCGAAATAGGCGACCTGGAACAGCCCTTGCCCGAAGCCCTGCACGAACATCGCGGCCGCCAGCGCTGCAACTCCGACCTGTCCCGCGAGCGCGGCGATCGCCCCCAGTCCTGTCATGGCGCACAGCGCGCCGGCCACGGTCAGCCGCCGCGGATTGAGTTGGCCCGCCAGGCGCCCGGCGATCGGCGCCGCCAGCACGATGCCCAGCGAGCCGATCGCCAACACCAGGCCGAGCGACAGCGCCGGCAGCCCGGCGACGCGATCCAGATAGAACGGCATCAGCAGCATGATCGCGAAGCCGGCAAGGTTCATCAGCGCATGGCCGAGGTTGACCGCGGCGAACCCGGCGATTCGAAACAGTCGCAGATCGATGATCGGCTGTGCCACGCGGCGTTCCTGCCGGATGAAGCCCCACAGGGCGGCCAGCGTCACCACGGCGTACGCTGCGGCCACCTGCGGCGTGCGCAATCGATTCAATGTCAGCAGCAGCGTGCCGATCGTCAGCACCAGCAGCGCCGCGCCGATGGCGTCGAACCTCTCGCGCTGGGCCGGCCGGGGCAGGGCAAGGGCGGCGGCGGGGGTAGGGGTGGGCAGCACGAACCCCAAGGCGCAGCTTGCCAATGCGATCGGCGCGCGGGCCCAGAACACCGCGCTCCAGCCCCAGCGGCTGACCATTACGCCGGCGAGCAGCGGTCCGAGTGCCGAGCCCAGCCCGAACATCATCGTGTAGAGCCCGAGCACGCGGGCGCGGCGCTCTTCGGCAACGAATCCGGTTACCAGCGCGGCGCCGCAACTCAGCACGAGGCCGGCGCCGACGCCTTGCAGGCAGCGCGCGAAGAGCAGCCATGCATAGGAGGGCGCCGCGCCGCAGAGGGCGAACGCCACCGCGCTCCAGGTGGTGCCGGCCAGGAAGATGCGGCGGTGCCCGATCATGTCGCCGATGCGGCCGAACACCAGCAGCAGGCTGGCGTGGGTCAGCGTGTAGCTGATGACCAGCCACTGGATTTCCGGAATGCCCAGGCCGAAGCGCTGGATGATCGATGGGAAGTCCAGGTTCACCATCGAATCGAGCGGCACCACCAGTGTGCCGAGGCACACCACCAGCACCCGCGACAGCGGCAGTATTCCCCCCATGACGATCACCGAGCAGCCGACGTCGGAGATACCCTGATGCTGAAACATCGGGTGCGGAAACATGCGGGCCAGACAGCGCTTACGTGCGCCTGGCTCGTTGAGATGAAGCGGCGGCAGGTAATACCAGATGTGCGAACGATCGACCCTTCGGCGATACCCACACCGTCATGCCGGCGAAGCGTGCCCCGGCGGAAGCCCGGGGGCCGGTATCCACGACTTGCCTTTGTCGCAGCAAAGGAAGTCGTGGATGCCGGCCTTCGCCGGCATGACGTGGGCGCAGCGCCGGTGGGTCAATCTTCCCGACGGCTGGTATGAGGTGTCGGCGGTCAGTCCGTTATTGTCTCAGACCGACTTTTTCAGCGTCGGCGAGGCCTTGAAGCGCACGGTCTTGCCGGCCTTCACCCTGATTGCTTCGCCGGTGCGCGGGTTCAGGCCCTTGCGCGCCTTGGTTTTGCGCACGGTGAAGGTGCCGAAGCTCGGCAGGGTGAACTTGCCGGACTTTTTCAGTTCCTTGACGATTGCGCCCATCAACTCACCGGCGGCCCGGTTCGCGGCGGCGCCGGTCAGTTCGGCCGAGCCCTGTAGAACTTCGGCGATGAAGGCTTTGGACATGCTGTACTCCCTCGTTCGATCGAGTGTTTGCCACGGTCTTCCGACTACGGGACCATGCATGCCGCTCGGGTGTGGATAAATCACCCAGCCAAGCGAATCGCCGCGTCGTGGCGTGATGTTTAGACAGACCTTGCGGATTCGCGCCAGAGGGTACCGAGCTGGCAACAAATCGCCGTGCCAGTCGGGCAGGCGGGTTATTGGCCGACCGGGGGCCGACCGGGGTTTTCGCGCGCAGGCCGCGTCAACACAGGTTCGGACGCCGTCGGGGGATTTCGGCAACGTCAGACGCAAGCTGGAAGTGATCGGTCGGGCGTCTTGAACCGGCCGCATCCGACGCGCATATCCGGTTGCGTTGATGATGAACATCCAACCGCGTGAGTGGCTTTGATGAAACCCCATCCGCATGAGCGTTCCGCCGGTCGGCGCCTCCGTCTGACGGCCTGTGTCGGCGTTGTCGCCGCCCTGGTGGCGCAGCCGGTTGCCGTTCGTGCGGTGGTGGAGCCACCCAGCGAGGGCGGCAAGGCGGTGCCCTCCGTCCCGATGAGCGGGTTGGAGCCGGCGGCAAGTTGCGATGCCAGCCTGCCGTGGTTTGGGCACCAGGATACCAGTTACGCCGCGCCGCAAGGCACGATGGCCATGTCCAACGGCGGCTGGTGTGCGCTGCAGTTTGTCCAGGTGTTCCGTCAGCTTTATATCGTGCCCAAGATCAGCGTCGTCGCCGCGCCCAGCCATGGCGAGGCGCGTGCCGAGCAGATGCCCGGACGGCTGGCCGTCGCCTATCGCCCGGCACCGGGCTTTGTCGGCACGGACCACTTCGAGGTGCGGACCGACGGACCGATCGCGCACACAATTCCGATCGACGTGACGGTCAGGTAGGGCGGCAGCGTCCGATCACGCCGGCGCGTGGGTCGCGCCGGTGCCTGGTCACGCCGGTGCATGCGGGCATCCGCGATTTTGCTGGCCGCACGATGGCAGCTCGTGGACGCCGGCATGACGCTGTGAGCGCAAGTCGTGCGCTACTTGAAGCGGTTATCTCGCCTCGCCGCTTATCCCGGTTGGCATCGTTCCCGTTCTGACGAGGTCCCTCGGCAACGCCTGCGCCGGGCTATTGAACGGGGGCGATAGCTGACCAAGCCATCCGGGCGCCCTGGCCCGTGTTGCCCCGATGCGTGAAATGCACCAAACATTGCCCTGGCGGTCCGCCGGATCGCCGAGACATCGTGCTGCAATCCACAGCAGGGGGAAGAAACCTAATGAAACGTCGATCCGGAAGGGGACGTTGGAACGTGCTATGGGCGCGCGCGCGATTGGGCGGCGCGCTGTTGGCGGGGGTTCTGCTCGGTGCCTTGGTCGGCATCGCGCCGGCCGCCAACGCGCAGACGCCAAGCAAGAGCGCCACGCTGGATGCGGTCAAGAAGCGCGGCCAATTGAATTGCGGCGTCGACACCGGCATTCCCGGCTATGCCTACCAGGATTCCACCGGCAAGTGGCAGGGGCTCGACGTGGCGCTGTGCCGGGCCATCGCGGTAGCCGTGCTGGGCGACGCGGAGAAGGTGAAATACATCGGACTGACCTCGAAAGTCCGCTTTACCGTGCTGGCGTCGGGTGAGATCGACGTGCTGATCCGCGACTCCGAACTGACGCTGGCGCGCAACGCCAATCTGGGCCTGGGCGAGCCGGCGGCGAACTTCTTCACCGGCCAGACCTTCATGGTGCGCAAGAGCCTGGGCGTTTCGCATGTTAAGGAGCTGAATGGTGCCACCATCTGCCTGGAGACCGGCACCACGCTTGAGGTGAACATCGCCGACTACAACCGCGCCAACCACATCCAGATCAAGACATTGCTGTTTGAAAAGCCGGAGGAAGCCTTCGCCGCGGTGGAAGCCGGCCGCTGCGACGGCTACACCGACGATGGCGGCTCGGTCGCGGCTGCCCGTTCCACCATGAAGGTGCCGGGCGACTGGGTGTTCCTGCCGGAAACGATCGGCCGCGAGCCGCTCGGCCCGTATATCCGCGGCGGCGACGACGGCTGGTTCAACATCGTCAAGTGGTCGCACTTCGCGATGCTGGAAGGCGAGGTGCTCGGCCTTACGCGCGAGAACATCGACAGCAAGAAGGCGGGCGCGACCGACCCCGAGTTGCGCAAGTTCCTTGGCTTGGAGGGTGGGCTTGGGAAAATGCTCGGACTTGACGACGAGTGGTCGTACCGGATCGTCAAGGTCGTCGGCAATTACGGTGAGGTCTACGACGAGACGTTCGGCGCCAAGGGCCTGGGCCTGCCGCGCGGGATGAACGAATTGTGGACCAAGGGCGGCCTGATGATGCCGTATCCATGGTATTGATGCGCGAGGGATCGCGGTCCGCAGTGCGGATCGCGTGAGACATGGTCAGGCGGCCGTCGCGTCGGGCCCGCATCGCCCAGTGGTTTGTGCTGCTGGGCGTTGCGGCGGCCGTTTGGTACCTGTTCTCCAACGCCGCTGAAAACATTGGACGACGCAACGTTCCTTTCGGCTTCGGCTATCTGGGCAACACCGCCAATTTCGACATTCCGTTCCGCCTGATCGACTTCGCGCCGGGCGACACCTACGGCCGCGCCCTGCTGGTCTGCCTGCTGAATACGTTGCTGGTCTCGGCTATGAGCATCGTCACGGCGACCTTGCTCGGTTTGCTGGTCGGCATCATGCGGCTGTCGACGAACTGGCTGGTGCGCAACCTGGCACTGGGTTTCATCGAACTCGTGCGCAACACGCCGATACTGGTGCAGATCGTTTTCTGGTATGTCGCCGTGCTGCAGACATTGCCCGGACCGCGGCAGAGTATTGCGCTGCTGGGTGGGATATTGCTGAACATCCGCGGGATTTATTTGCCTGTCCCGGTGTTTGCCGCCGATGCGGCGACGCTCGGCTGGGTCGCGTTGGCGCTGCTGGTCGCAACGCCGCTGGCCTGGCGCCTTCGCCTTGCCGGGCGCCCGATTGGCGTGAAGGCGCTGGTGCTGCCGCTGCTTGCCCTGGCTTGCGTGGCGTTCGGCATCGCGCACGTCGACGCGCCGACGCTGCAGGGCTTCAACATCGCCGGTGGCGTGCAACTGCCGCCGGAACTTGCCGCGCTGTGGGCGGGCCTATCGATCTACGCCGCCGCCTTCATCGCCGAGATCGTGCGCAGCACCATCCAGGCGGTGCAGCACGGCCAGCGCGAGGCCGCGCTGAGCCTCGGCTTGAAGCCCGGACTGGTGCTGTTCCTGGTCGTGCTGCCGCAGGCGCTGCGCATGATGGTGCCGCCGATGACCAGCCAATACCTCAATCTGATCAAGAGCAGTTCGCTGGGTGCCGCGGTTGCCTATCCGGAGATTTTCCAGATCTTCGCCGGGACCGTGCTGAACCAGTCCGGCCGCGAGACGGAAACGTTCCTGATTGTGATGGCCGTGTTTCTGGGCATCAACCTTTCGGTCTCGGCGGTGATGAACTGGTTCAATCGCCTGGTGTCGCTGCAGGTGGTGCGATGACCGAGGCGGCTGCCTCGGCCGTGCGCGCGCCGCACAAGCTGAGCGTCGAGGGCCCGGGCCGTGGTTGGCGCGTGCTGGTGTGGCTGCATCGCAACTTGTTCAGCTCGATCGGCAACACCGTGCTGACCCTGGCGGTGGTCGCCGCCGTGCTGCTTGTGGTGCCGCCATTTTTTCGCTGGGCGGTGACCAACGCCACGCTGTGGGGCGTCACCAAATCGGCCTGCGTCGGCGACGGCGCCTGTTGGGCGTTTGTCCGCATGCGGCTGCCGATCTTCATCTTTGGCCTGTTCCCCCCGGGCGAGCGGTGGCGCGTCGTGCTGGCTTTCGTGCTGCTTGTCGGCTTTGCGATCCCGGTGCTGCGCGAACGCACGCGGCACCGCTGGATCTATCTCGTGGCGCTGCTCACGGTGTTTCCGGTGCTGGCCGGGATGCTGCTGGTCGGCGGCGTCGCGGGCCTGCCCTTCGTGGATACCAATCTGTGGGGCGGGTTGATGCTGGACGTAACGATATCCTTCGTCGCCGTCGCGGGCTCTTTGCCGCTGGGCATCCTGCTGGCGTTCGGCCGGCGGTCGCAGCTGGTCGTGGTGCGCACGTTGTCGGTCTGCTTCATCGAGTTGTGGCGTGGCGTGCCGCTGCTGACGGTGCTGTTCATGGCCGCCGTGATGCTGCCGCTGTTTCTGCCGCACGGCATCACCGTGGACCGCCTGATCCGTGCCATGGTCGCGCTGGTGCTGTTCAATGCGGCGTACATGGCGGAGATCGTGCGTGGCGGGCTGCAAGGCGTGGCGGAAGAGCAGGAGGAAGCGGCTGCCTCGCTGGGTTTGAGCTGGCTGCATGTGCAAGGCTTTGTGGTGCTGCCGCAGGCCATGCGTATCGTTGTTCCGGGCATCATCAATACGGTCGTGGATCTGTTCAAGGATACCACCCTGGTCACCATCGTTGGGCTTTCGGACCTGCTGGGCATGGTGGACCAGGCGTTGAAGGACCCGGCCTGGCTGGGGTTGGCGACGGAAGGCTATGCGTTCACGGCGCTGGTGTTCTTCGTTTGCTGTTTCGCGATGTCGGCCTATGGCCGCAGCGTGGAGCGTCACCTGCGTCGAGGACACGCGACGACCGGCGTGCGCAAGCGGTGAGGGGAGGTGAAGGCCGGTATCCACGCCTTTTTCTTTGCTTCGACGAAGGCAAGAACCTATGCGGGTGGGAGTGGCAGCCAGGCGCTGGATCGGGTTCGATATGCGTCCCACAGCACGAGGGAGCAACCGATGCGTATCGAGACCCAACCGCAAGACCACCCGACCGCCACCACGGGGGAGACTGCCAGACTTCTGGTGTCGTTTGAACTGAGCCAGAGCAAGTGGGTGCTGACCGTCCGTGCGCCGGCCAGCGCAAAGCTGT
>DASRQX010000362.1:0-15356 GCA_035696165.1 Acetobacteraceae bacterium
CGTCGGCAGATCGAATACAAGGCGCGGCTGTATGGCGCGCGCGTTGTCGTTGCGGACCGATGGTATCCCTCAAGCAAGACCTGTTCTTGCTGCGGCGTCATCAAGGAGACGCTGGCCTTGGCGGAAAGGATGTTCCGCTGCACTGACTGTGGTTTCGAGGCGGGGCGCGAGGTGAACGCTGCCCTGAACCTCGCTGCGATGGCCGCAAGCTCTGCGGTGTCAACCTGTGGAGAGAACCGCTCTGACGCTGGCCGTAAGGCCCGCGTGAAACGGTCCTCGGCGAAGCAGGAAGAAAATACTGTGCTCATGGAGGCGGCGTGATGTCGGTTTCAGAGATCTTCAGAGATTTCAGAGCGGAAGTATAGCTGGCGGGCGCCGATGCGGCGCGCAGCAGCGCGATATCCTGTTTGGCATCGGAAGCCACAATCTCTGCCGCCGTGGGTTTCACGAAGCACGAGACGATTGCCGTTTGGGGGCACTCGGTCACCACGTGGGCGGCGGTCAGCAGGCTGCCGTCCTCGGCGATGAAGAAGCCGGTGCCCGCCGTGCCGAGAGTTTTGGATGGCTGGGACGGGCCGATGACGGCGGGAAGTGGTGGAGCGTCGGGCGATTGTGGCACCGGGTCGTGGTACGCGACGTTAGGCAGCGGCGTGGGAACCGGAAGCACGACGACCGGGACCGGTAGGCCGACCGGCGGCGCGATCTGCTGGGACGGGTGGATTGCGGGCGAGGCAGGTGCGGCTTGTGATGCGGCGGGCTGGGTGGCCTGTGCCGGCGGCGGACCGGACACCAGCGCAGCCTCGATCCGCGGCATGAACAGAGATAGCGCGGCTCCACCCACAGCGAGGCCGATCGCCAGGCCGAGCAGATCTGCCTTTTGCAACCACATGTCGGGGATCCTGCCGGCGCCTCTCCGCGACGGTGGCACGGACCATGGCCCGCAATCCGTTGCAATATCGCTGCAGGCGACGCCGTATCGTGGCGGACCGCCTTTATGGGGTGGAGAAGCCAGGCGCATACCGCCCCTGGCCAGCCGTGCCAACCTGGAATGGTTGTCTCGGTCTCGCTCCGTCGTGAGGCGGGCTCAGGCGCCGCGCAGCAGGCTGGCGATCGAAACGTCTTCGTCGATGTCGGGCCAGTGAATCCCTTCGCCGTGGCCAATCAGCCGCCAACGTGCTCGCTGCGCCGGCGTGGCATCACGTAGCCGTGGAAGCCAGGCGAGTGGAGCCGATAGTTCACGCCCGTCCGCCAGAACAACGTGCAGGTCCACGTCGGTGACCGTGACATCGACCGCGGTCGGGTCCAGTCTAACGGCCAAAATACTTATTCGAAGCCTCCAGCAAGACCGTGCGATGTGTGATCACCATCGCTCTGGCCCGCGTCAGTTCATGCGAGCGGAAACGGCGCACTCCGCAAGCTCTACGGGTACAAGCCAGTACTTCGCCAGACTGTCGCCATATTCGATGTGGACATGCGGCGGCTCATTGCCCTCAAGGCTGTAGAAATAGAACCGGAACCCATCCACGCGCAACACGGTCGGCATCGCTCGACCATAGGAGACCGGGTGTGGACGAAGTGTAAGCAGCGGGCCAAACGGGCGAGTGGCGCGGCGGTGAAACTCCGACACGCCACTCGCCCGCCCAAACCCGCTTGCAATCCGCCGCCCGACGCCCAACCATCCTGCCCCATGTCCCTGGCCATGTCCGGATTCGCCGCGCGCGTCAAAGCCGTCCTCGGGCCCACCAACACCGGCAAGACGCACCTCGCCATCGAACGGCTGCTGGCCCACTCGTCCGGCATCATCGGCTTCCAGCTGCGCCTGCTCGCCCGCGAGAACTACGACCGCATGGTCGCCCAGAAGGGTGCCCGCCACGTCGCGCTGATCACTGGCGAGGAGAAGATCGTCCCGCCCGATGCGCGCTGGTTCTCCTGCACCGTCGAGGCCATGCCGCTCGACCGCCCCGCCGAGTTCGTCGCGGTGGACGAGATCCAGCTCTGCGCTGACCCGGACCGCGGCCATGTCTTCACCGACCGCCTGCTGCATGCGCGCGGCCTGGTGGAGACGATGTTCCTCGGCGCCGAGACCATCCGCCCGCTGCTCAAGCACCTGGTCCCGTACGCCCACGTCGAGACCCGGCCGCGGCTGTCACAGCTTGAGTTCGCCGGCCCCGCCAAGCTGACGAAGCTGCCGCCGCGCACCGCCGTGGTCGCCTTCTCGGCTGACGCGGTCTACGCCATCGCCGAGCTGATCCGCCGTCGTCGCGGCGGCTGCGCCGTGGTGATGGGCCGCCTGTCGCCGCGCACCCGCAACGCTCAGGTCGCGCTGTACCAGGACAAGGAGGTCGATTTCCTGGTCGCCACCGACGCGATCGGCATGGGCCTGAACATGGACGTTGACCACGTCGCCTTCGCGCGCCTGTCCAAGCACGACGGCCACCGCCCGCGCCGGCTAACCGCGGCCGAGATCGCGCAAATCGCGGGCCGCGCCGGGCGCGGCATGCGCGACGGCACCTTCGGCACCACCGCGAACTGCCAGCCGATGGCCGACGAGCTGGCGGTGGCAGTCGAGGCGCACAGCTTCGACAAGCTGGAACAGCTGTGCTGGCGCAACAGCGCGCTGGATTTCAGCCATGTCGACGCGCTGCTCGCCAGCCTGACCGCCGCCCCGCCGCGCCAGGGGCTGGTCAAGGGCAATGACGCCGCCGACCTGGAAACCCTGACGGCCGTGGCACGTGAGCCGGAGATCCGCGCCCTGGCGCATGGCCGGCGCATGGTGCGGCTGCTGTGGGACGCCTGTCAGATCCCTGATTTTCGCAAGCTGGCTGACGAGACCCACACCCGCTTGTGCGCCCGCGTGTTTGGTCACATCGCCGCGGACGGCACCCTGCCGACCGACTGGCTGGCCGGCCAGATCGCGAGCGTGGAGCGCACCGATGGCGACCTGGACACACTGATGCAGCGCCTGGCCGGCATCCGCATCTGGTCCTACATCGCCGCCCGGTCGGACTGGGTGAGCGATGCCGCGCACTGGCAGGGCCGGGCACGCGAGGTCGAGGACAAACTGTCCGATGCCTTGCACGAACGCCTGACCGCGCGCTTCGTCGACCGCCGTGCCACGCAACTGATGCGCCGGCTCGACGCGGGCGACGGCCAGGAGCTGCTCTCCGCAGTCACCCGCCGCGGCGAGGTCGTCGTCGAGGGCCACCAGGTCGGCCACGTCGCCGGCTTCGATTTTTCCCCCGACCCCCTGGCGGTCGGCGACGAGAAGAAGCTGGTGTGGCGCGCCGCCCGTCGTGCATTGCGCGAGGAGATGCCGCGCCGGGTGGCACGGGTCGAGAGCGCGCCGGACAGCGCCTTCGGGTGGGCCGATTGTCCTGGCGCCGTGGGGCACAGCGCCGTCGGGCACAGCGCCGTTGGGCACGCCGCCCCCGGCAACGGCACCGCTGGACACGGCACCGCCGGGCACCGGATCACCTGGGACGGCGTCGCGATTGCCCGCCTGCGTCCTGGCGCCAACGCGTTGCGCCCGCGTGTAGAAGTGCTGGATAGCGAGTTCCTTGACGGCGCCCAGCGCGAGCGGCTTCGCACGCGCCTGCAGGCGTATGTCGAGGCGCGGCTCCGCGCCGACCTGGCGCCGTTGTTCGCGGCGATGTCGCACGCCGAGGCGGTGCGCGAGGCGCGCGGTTTGTTGCACTGTCTGCGCGAGGGACTCGGCGTGGTGGCGGATCCGAGCGCCGAACAGTTGGCGCCGCCGCTGCGCGGGCAACTCAAGCAGATCGGCGTGCAGGCCGGGCGCTTCGCGCTGTTCATGCCGGCCTTGCTGAAGGCTCGCCCCGCTGCCATGCGGGCGCGCCTTTGGGCGCTGCAGCGCGGGCTCGCGGTGCCGGAGTTGCCGGCCCCAGGACTGGTCTCCCTGCCGCCACTGGATTGGCCGCCCGGATTTTCCGCAGCGATGGGATGGCTGGAAACTGGGCCGGTGCTGCTGCGTCTCGATGTCGCGGAGCGGGTCGCGGCGGAGCTGGCTTGGGCGACGCGGCGTGGCCCCACTGTGCTGCCGGCCGGGCTGGCGGGGCGGTTTGCGATCAAGGCCGAGTTGGTGCCGGCGGTGCTGCGCGGGCTGGGGTTCCAGGTGTTGCCGGGCGGCGGCCTGGGACCCGGTGGCTTTGGTCCCCCCGCCCCGGCGATGCTGGCGCCGCTGAAACGCCGGCGGATGGCGCCGGTTGAGGTCCCGGATTTGCCCCATCGCCATGGCCCGTTCGCGGCGTTGGCGGCGCTGAAGCGGTAGCGGGGCGGGCGAAGACTTGCTGCTGGTGGCAGCCCTCGCCATGTTTGTGTAGGCGGGCGCAGATGTTCCGACCGGAGGCAGGCCCGTGGCCGAAACGGGTCCGAGGATCCCCGAGGACAAGCGGTACCGCACAGACGGCCTGAGCTGATGCCGCGACCTCGCCCGGAATCGGGCCTGATAGTAGGCGTCTATCCGTCGTCGGCCCAATTTCCGGTATGGGGTAAGCGCAGGATTGACGCGGCAGCAGTGCGGTCGCCACTGTCGCGCGAGGATTGGATTTGAATATGCCAACGACCACGGATGTCACCGTGACGCCGCTGTTCACACCTGCTGATGCCGAGCGCATTGTTGGCGCGCCGGCTTCGACGACGCGTCGTTGGTTGGAAGGCTACGCGTTCGAGCACAACGGCGAGCGGCGAACCAAAGGCCCGCGTCTAGGGCCCAGCGCCGCGCGCATCGATGGCGTTCTGTTGATGAGCTTCCTCGATCTGATCGAGGTGCACATGGCGCGGATCATGCGGCGCCAGGGCGTGTCGTGGCCGAACATCGACCGCGCCGCGGCGTTTTTTCGGGCCGCGTGGCACAGCCGGCACCCGTTCGCATTGCAGCGGTTCCGGTCCGACAGCCGCTCGGTATTTGTGGAACTCGGTCGCGGGATCGGCGATAACAGCTTGCTGCAGCTCGGCGCCAACCAATTCGTGTTCGATGCACTGATCGAGCAATCGCTGTTTCATGTACTGGACTTCCGCGAAGATGGCGTGCCGTGGCGGCTTTGGCCGGGTGGTCGGGACGCACAGGTGGTGGTCGACCCCGCGCGGTCTTTTGGCCAGCCGAGACTGGACGCGCAAGGCGTGCCGGTGCGCATCATCGCTGCTACTTACGCCGCCAACGACAATGAGATCGATCGCGTGGCGCGCTGGTTCGATCTGCCGGTCGCGGCCGTCGAGGCGGCAATTCGATACGAGGTTGGCGCCCAGCTCGCGGCGTGAGGTTCTACTTCGACCGGACTCAGTCGTCGTACCTGGCGCGCGCGGCGGGGGAAGTGCTGGCCTTCCTGGGCCACACGTTTGAGCATTCGCGCCGACGCTACCCCGATCGGGATCCAGGCGACATCGCGTGGATGGGCGAACTAGCCGCGGAACGCAACTGGGTGGTGGTCACCGGCGATGAGGCGATACGCCGGAACCCGGCCGAACGGCGGGCGTGGCGGGAGATGCGCCTGACGACGTTCTTCCTCCGCCCCGCATGGACGCACACGCGAATGGAAGAACAGGCATGGCGGCTACTGCGGTGGCTACTCCGGTTGATCCATCTTGTCGGCAGCGAGGTCGTTGGCACGGGACTGTCGGTGCCGCTGCGGTGGCATGGTAGAGCGCTGCAACGGATTTATTCGCAGCGGCGACTTCAGAAACAGAACCGCATCGAGAGTCATCTCGCCGCTTGGCCCAGATTTGGCTGCACTCCTGGGAGAAAGCTATCCTTTGAAGATCGAGTCGCGGTGAAACCGTGGGAATTGTGGGTGCGGTCCGAATTCTGGTCGCGGTGGAACCCGTAATTTGTGCTCTGGGACGATCAGGCGTTTGACGGGATCCGGTACGCAGCCGACTGCCGTCAGAATCGTTAAGTCGTCGTCCAATGAGAGTAGTCCGCGGTCAAACATCCAATGAACAGTGCCGCAAAGTGCAAGGCCATTGCGCACCGAATCGGGTCCCGCGGCTGCAACTGGTCGAATGTGCGCGGCTTGGACTTCCGGTCGACCTCCGCCGTTGATTATCTTCAATCCCGTCATAGCGCACGTGTTTTCGTAAGCGGATCTCACGGCAGATGAAAACGCAGCGTTCCGGAACGGTCGACTGGTCACACTCTCAACCATAGGCCGCTCAAAGACTGCCTGCTCGTCGGCAAACCCGTGTGCCACTGTAATGTTATCCGATCCGCTTGGTGCAAGACGATCGACTGAAGCGGCCCTCAGGATCAGTCCGTATTCGCTGTCAGAGATGGGGCGTGCGGCTCGACCAAAGGCGCCTTTGCTGGTGCCACCATCACTTCGGCGGAGTGACGTTTCGTAGTAATGGTTGCCGTCCCTGAAAGGGACTGCACGGGGAAACTCAAGAAAGCCCTCGACGAACGCGTAAAAGTGGTCTGGTAGAGTTGGATCGGGTTCCACGCTGGCCACACGTGCGGTCGCGAAGTACGCCTGCCGGCCGCCTCGGCTGCTCAGCTCTCCACTCGTGTGCCTCGGCTCGTAGTAGATGATCCAATCACCAATCGCTGCCTCGACCGTGCGAAGATATGTACGGGGAAAATGATAGCGGAATTCAGGCAGATCATCGTAGGTTGGATCGACCTTCGTTGTGAATATTGCTTTTGCCATATAACGTGTCTCGCGTCAGACAAGGCCGCTCATCGCAAGTTCCGGTCACCACCACCCTGTGCCGAGGGTAGCCGGCTCCTGGCTTCGAGGATGGTCACCCACATGGGCTGGTTCCCGCCGCCGGCAATGGGGGCTAGCACATGAGGGCCGATCGGCTAGGTCGCGTCGGGAGTGCGCGAGCCAGACCGCTTGCCGCTCATGCGGGCAGCAATGACAGGGACCGCATAAGCTTGCAGGTCAGGCGGCGGTCGGATCGCGAAGGCGGAGCCTGTCGAGGCTCGGAGTTTGCCCCGTGGATCCGGACGGTTCGCGGCGTTGGCCGTTCTGGAGCAATGGAGGGTTGCCGCGAGCGACCAGGGATGTTAGTCTGAGGCAATACCCCTCACATTCCTGTTGCCATTCCACTCCCCGCACCGTATCTTTTTTTGACCCGACGCGATGGCAACAGATTGGTAAGGGTCTCGCAGTACATGACCTTCACGGCCGAACCGACCTTCTCGGTCCATCTGGGCCATCTGCCGGGAGCCGCGGCGCATGGGAGTTTCGCCGACACGGCCGGTTCGTTCGTCGGGGCGCAAGCGATATCAGCCGGCCGTTGGCGCCGCGTTCGACCTCGACGCGGTGCCGACGATCGAAGCGAAGACGCCGGGGCTTCCTGGCGCGCCTCATCGCACTGTCGGCGGCAGCCGCGATCGCCGTTGCCGCGGCGAATGGCCTGATGACCGGGCACTACTCGGCGCTGCACGTCGTGTGGGCGGTTGTAGGCGCCTTGGCCGGGGCTCTGATGACCCACTATTTCGGCGCCTACAGGAGGCATGAACCATGACTGCCCTGAGCATCGCATCCAGCTTTGACGGAGAGACCCGGGAACGGGCCAAGGAACCCGCCAAGGAACGCGCCAAGCCGGCGAAGAACCGCGTCCAGTTCGATCTCGCCCCCCGCTCCATGGAACGCCTCAACACCCTGAAGCGGAAGACTGAAGCGGCCTCCTACGCCGAGGTGGTGAAGAACGCGCTCCGCCTCTACGAGGCGCTGATCGAGGACACCGACGCCGGCAAGCAGTTTCTGGTGCGCGACGCCTCTGGCGTGGTCTCGCCCTACCGGCTGTTCCTTTAGGTCACGGAGCGCACCCATTCCCGACCAGGAGGACCGCGACTGGCAGCGGCTCGATAAGTGGCTGTGGTGCGCCCGGTTCATGCGACAGAGGTCCAACTGCGCCCGCCTGGTCGCGCAAGGCTCCATCCGCATCAACCGCCTGCCGACCGAGAAGGCGCATGCCAAGCTGCGCGTCGGCGATGTGCTCACGCTGCCGGTGCACAACACTGTACTCGTGATCCGGGTCGCTGCGCTGGCTGCCCGCCGCGGGCCGGCCCCGGAAGCACGAACGCTTTATGAGGAGGTTGCCGAAGCCGAACTCTGACCCGTCATAAAAGCGCGGCCGGGCACCTTGCGCCGCAGCACAAACGCCGCCATACGCCAGCCTCTGCGTTCACCGTTTTGCCCATTCCCCGGGGGGCCGCATGACCTACGTGGTCGTCGAGAGTTGTATCCGCTGCAAGTACATGGACTGCGTTGAAGTCTGTCCGGTGGACTGCTTCTATGTCGGCGCCAACATGCTGGTGATCCATCCCGACGAGTGCATCGATTGCGGCGTCTGCGAGCCGGAATGCCCGGTCGAGGCGATCGTCCCGGACAGCGACGACAAGGCCACCGATTGGCTGGAGCTGAACCGCAGCTACGCGGTGGTGTGGCCGAACATTACCCGCAAGGGCGAGGCGCCGGCGGACGCCGACGAGTGGAAGGACAAGCCGGGCAAGAAGGAGCTGTTCGACCCCGAGCCCGGCGCCGCCTGATCGGCCTTTGCGGGTCCAGGCGTTGTCAACCCGGGCATTGTTCGCTCGGGCTTTTGCTAACCCCCTGACACAGCGCCGGATTCGTGCTATATTGGTAGCCGTCGCTTGCGTAAACGGCGCGAGGCGCCGGGTCGCAATGGTTCGATTTTCCAGGAGACGGGGGCCTTTGAAGCGGATCGCGCCGCTGGGTGCGCGTCACCCGGCAACGTGGACGCCGTGGATCAGGCTCGCAAGATGAAGGTTTGCACGTGCCAAGCATGAAGGCATCAGTTCAGGTGGTAGTACCGGCGCGCACCGCGAAGGCGGCGAGCGTGGCGGTATCGCGCGTTCATGGCGATAAGGTCGCCGACGCGGCGGCCAAATCGGCGCCGAAGCCGGCCGCCAAGGACGCACCACAGCCGGCGGACAAGGACACACCGAAGCAGCCAACGCCCAAGGTTGCCGCAAAGCCAGTCCCAAAGCCCGTTGCCACCGCCGAGGTCACGCCGCCCGCCCCCGCCGCACCGGAGGTCAAGCCGCCGGCCACCGCCACACCGGCGGTCAAGCCGCTGGTCGCCAAGGCGGCATCCGCGCCATCGGCAACGAAGGTTGGAGCGGTCCTGGCACCAACAACCGACGCCGCGGCACCGCCAAACGACCGCTCCGAAGTGGGGCCAGCCTCCCGGCAAGCCGGCTCGCCCCCGCCGCCGGCGGCATCCCAGGGTCACTCGGCCGGTCATATCGGGAGTCACAGCGATCGTCGGTCGGGACCGATCGACCGCATTCCGCCGCGCGCGCCCAGCAAGGCGGAAATCTTCGTCGAAGGTGATTATGTGGTATATCCGACCCATGGTGTCGGCAAAGTGGAGCGGATCGCCATCGAGGAGATCGCCGGCCATCGGCTGGAACTGATCCACATCACTTTCGAAGAAAACCGCATGACGCTGCGCGTGCCCGTCGCCAAGGCGCGTAGCGCGGGCTTGCGCAAGCTAGCCACGCGAAAACTGTTCGATGAGGCGATGGCCGTGCTGAAGGGCCGCGCCAGGATCAAGCGCACCATGTGGTCGCGCCGTGCCCAGGAGTACGAGGCGAAAATCAATTCGGGCGATCCACTGGCGATCGCCGAAGTGGTGCGCGATCTGCATCGCAATGCCGGCCAGCCTGATCAGAGCTTCTCCGAGCGGCAAATCTACGAGGCGGCGATGGACCGGCTCGCTGCCGAACTGGCGGCGCTGGACAAGACAGACAAGCCCACCGCCGTGACCAAGCTGGGGGATTTCCTGAAGACTGCCTGATACCGGCCACCGGAATTGGCGGCCGGCGGGTCGCAATGCTGCCCCCCGGCTGGCATCTCGCGCGGTCGTCCATGGGGACCGGTGGGCGTTGGCACGCGCCAAAGGTGGGTTCGTCACCGACGATCATTCTTCATGACCCGCTGGTGCGCGACCGGCAGGCGCCACCTGCTCACGACTCGTTAATATTGGCTCCGATATGGTTGCTTCAGTGGCCGCTATCGGAGATCGCCATGCTGGTACTGGAGACCGACAGCGGGAAGCTGGAATATCCTGACATTTCGGATGCGTTCTTTGCCGATATCGCCCAGAAAGTAAGACGTCATACGCGGACCTTCGGTGCCGGGGTCGAGGCTCCCTGGGCGCTGTACCAATCGGTCGAGTATATCGTGCGCAACCAAATTCCGGGCGACATTGTGGAATGCGGAGTCTGGTCGGGTGGCTCAATGCTGCTGGCCGCGTATGCATTGACGCATTTCGGCGATACGTCGCGTCGGATCTACTTGGATGATACTTTTGGAGGCATGCCCAAGCCGGGTGCCATCGATGCGCGTTGGGATGGGGTTCCGGCCTTGCCGACCTGAGAGCACCACCAGCGGAACGGCGGTCGCTGGGGCTATGGCAGGACGCAAGACCACGTCAGGCGCGTGGTGTCGTCGTCCGGTTATCCCGAGGACAAGCTCGTGTTCGTCGAAGGCATGGTAGAGGACACACTGCCTGCGACGCGGCCGGTAAAAATCAGCCTGCTTCGTCTGGATACCGACCTCTATAGTTCGACATACCACGAACTGGTCCACCTGTATCCGCTGCTCGCGGTCGGCGGCATCCTGATCATAGACGACTATGGCGCGTTTCAGGGCGCCAGGCTCGCGACCGACCGGTTTATTGGGGAAAACCGGCTGGCTGTCTTTCTGTCGCGTATCGACCCATCGGTTCGGCTCGCCATCAAGCCGCAATTGTGACGCCGCCCTGGCGGTTCTCCGGGGACATTGCATAGGCGCATGGCGGGATCCGGGTCGCCGCGACCCGTTAACGGACCGGATCATTGCTGTGTCCGGGAAAGCGCCGCCCGGGCTAACCGGATGATCCGGCGCCAGCCACCAGCGCGGCCTAGCCCTGCGGGATCCCCGATGCCAGCGACTGCAGCAGGAAGTGCTGCAGTTGCGCCACGTGTCCATCGCGCGCGGCGCCGGGACGGCGGCGGATGATCATGTCAGACGACCCGGGCAGCGACCGGTCACCGAACGGTCGCACCAGCCGGCCGCTCGCCAGCTCGAAATCGATCAGCGGCTGGCGCCCCAGCGCGATCCCCGCACCGGCGGTGGCCGCCGCGACCACTGCACTGAACGAATAGAACCGCACAATCGTCACCCTCGTCGCCGGGCCGTGGCCTAGCAGGTCGAGCCAAGTGGACCAGTCCTTCTCCGGGCTTGCGGTATGATCCGCCAGATCCTCCTGGAGCAGCGTGAGCCGCGGCAGCTCCATCGGGTCGCCGGACATTCGCAGCGACGGACTGCACACCGGGAACACCGTCTCGCTGAACAGCAACCGGTCGCCCTCCGGCACCGCACCGCGCCGGACGCGCAGGACCGCTAGGTCGAGCCCCTCGCGCAGCATGTCCGGCGCTTCATCCTCGATCGAGCGCACCTGCCACTGCACCGAGGGATGCAGCGCGGCGAAGGCGGCCAGCCGCGCCGCCAGCCACAGCGAGGCCATGGAGCCGCTCGCCGAGATCGTCAGCATCGGCCGCGCCTGCCGAGCGTGGGCGCGCACCGCCTCGCAGGCCGCGCCGAGCTGGGCGAACGCCGCGTCCACCGCTCCCAGCAGCGCCGCGCCCTCTGCGGTCACCGCGGTTCGACTGGTCCCGGCGCCGTTGCGCGCGCGGGTCAGCAGGGTAGCGCCGAGGGTGTCCTCCAGCGTGCGGATCTGATGGCTGACGGCACTGGTGCTGACATGCAATGTCGCCGCGGCACGTGCGAAGCTGCCGTGGCGCGCGACCGCGGAGAACGCGCGCAAGGCCGGCAGGGGAGGGATCCGATCGCTCATTGCCATGCAATATAGCTCAACACCGGTTGAAAAACATGCGTTTGCGCGGCACCACGTCAGACGCCCAGAATGCGCCCCAGGAACGAGTTGGAGACGAGCCGGTGTATTTCGATCTGAGGCTTTGGCGCATGACCGGCGGGTTGCGCGGGCGCATCGCACTTGCAGTGCTGTTCGGGCTGCTGGCGCTGGGCTGCGGTATCGCGCGCTTTGTCTTCCTGGGCCAATTCCTCGCGCGAGTGTTCCGCGGCGCACCGATCGCCGACCTTGTTGCGCCGCTGGTCGCCACCGCTGCCGCGATCCTGCTGCGCGCCGTGCTGGACCATGCCCGCACGATGATCGCGCACCGCACGTCCACCCGCGTGCAGGAGACGTTGCGCGGCCGGTTGTATGACAAGATCGCGGCCCTTGGCCCCGCCTGGTTCGGCGCCGAGCGGACCGGCGGTGTCATGTTGTCACTGGTCGATGGCGTCGAGCAGTTGCAGACATTCTTCGGCCAATACCTGCCACAGGTGGCGATCGCGATCTGCGCGCCGCTGGCGATCTTCGCGGTTATTTCAGCCTGGGATGTACCAGTCGCTCTCGTGATGCTGGGCGCGGCACTGTTCTCACTGGTGGTGCCGGCCACCATTCAGAACCACAGCGGGCAGGCATCGCGCGCGCGCCAGCGCGACTTCAAGGCGTTCGGTGAGGAATTCCTCGACGCCGTGCAAGGGCTGCCGACGCTGAAGGCGTTCGGCCAGAGCGGCAGCTACGGGCGGATGCTGGCGGACAAGGCGCGCGCGTTGTCCGACAGCACGCTGTGGGTGTTGGCGTCCAGCGTGATGGGGCGCGGGTTTACCGACCTCGGCGTGGCGCTGGGCGCGGCGGCCGCGTTGGCACTGGGGGCGTGGCGCGTGCAGCACGGCGTGATGAGCATCGAGGCGCTGCTGATCGTGCTGATGGCCGGCACCGAAATTTTTCGTCCGCTGCGCGACCTGCGCACCGTGTTGCACCAGGGTATGGTCGGCCAGGCGGCGGCTTCCGGGATCGCGGCGCTGCTCGACGCGCCGGTCACCGCGCCCGCCGCGCCGTCCCGCCCGGTCGATGCAACCGGTCTGGTCCCCAGCATTACGTTCGAGCAGGTGGGCTTTTCCTATCCGGGTGGCCGCGGCGCGGCGCATCGCGGGCTGGATTTTTCCATCGCGGCCGGTGAGCGCGTTGGCGTCGTCGGACCAAGCGGTTCCGGCAAGTCGACGATCGTGCGGCTGCTGCTGCGGCTGCACGATCCCGAGACCGGAACGATCCGGGTTGGCGGGCGGGATCTGCGCACGCTCGATCCGGATGCGGTGCGGCGGCTGATCGCGGTGGTTTCGCAGGACACTTACCTGTTTCACGGCTCGGTCGCCGACAATCTGCGGCTCGGGCGGCCCGACGCGACCGATGCCGATCTGGTCGAGGCCGCGCGCGCCGCCAACGCGCACGAGTTCATCACCGCGCTGCCGGATGGCTATGCCAGCGTGATCGGCGAGCGTGGCACCCGCCTGTCGGGCGGCCAGCGCCAGCGCATCGCCATTGCTCGTGCGCTGTTGCGTGACGCGCCGATCCTGGTGCTGGACGAGGCGCTGTCGTCGGTCGACGCCGAGAACGAGGCGGTGATCCAGCAGGCGCTGGACCGGCTGATGCGCGGGCGCACCACGCTGATCCTGGCGCATCGGCTGTCCAGCGTGATCGGCACGCATCGCATCCTGGTGCTGGACGATGGGCAGGTCGCGCAATCCGGCACGCACACGCAACTGATCGTGCAGGACGGCCCATATCGCCGGCTGATGGGACCGCAGCTTGCCGAACACGATGACACGATCGATGCGTTGCCGGCACGCAGCAGCGCCGCCGCCGAGACAGAGGACGCTCCCACCACGCCACGGATGCGCCCGCTGTCGGACGATGCGGCGGAGGTGGGCTGGCGCGAAACCATCACCACGCTGCTGGGTTTCGTCTGGCCCTGGCGGCGGCAGCTTGCCGTGGTGGTGCTGTGCGGCATTGGCCGTGTCGCCGCCTTCATCGGCGTCGGCGTACTGGGCGCGCTGACGATCGGCGCGGTGCGTTCCAGCGCGCCGACCATGGGGCTGGTGATCGCGCTGCTGGTTGCGGCACCGCTCGCCGCGCTGCTGCACTGGCTGGAATCCTGGCTGGCGCACGCCATGGCCTACCCGCTGCTGGCAGAGATGCGGGTTGACCTGTACCGCAAGCTCGACGCGCTCGCGCCTGGCTATCTGTTGCATCGCCGGTCCGGTGACATCGTCGCCCTCGCGACGCAGGACGTGGAGACGGTCGAGTATTTCTTTGCGCACACGGTCGCGCCCGCGTGCGTTGCCGTGCTGGTGCCGATCAGCGTGCTGGCGGCACTGGCGTGGATCGCCTGGCCGCTGGCCCTGGCGCTGCTGCCGTTCCTTGCCTATGCCGCGGCCTCGCCGCTGTTCGGCCGCAAGCGGATCGATCGGCTGGGCTCGGCGGCGCGCGGCGCGCTCGGCGAGCTCGGTGCCTTCGTTACCGAGACGATCCAGGGGCTGGTCGAGCTGATCGCCTTCGCCGCGGTGACCCGCCGGCGCGACGCCTTCATGCACGCGGTCCAGCGCTGCCAAGCGCTGCGGCTGGTGCTGCTGGGCGACCTCACCACGCAGACCGGGGGGCTGGAAGTGGCGACCGGGCTTGGCGGCCTGGCGGTTGCCGCGGTCGGCGCGCCCTTGGTGCTACATGGCTGGATCGCTGCGCCCATGCTGCCGCTGCTGATCCTGATTTCCATCTCCGCCTTCCTGCCGGTCTCCGAGATCGCCCAGGTCGGGCGGCAGCTCGCGGATACGATCGCGTCGACACGGCGGCTGCACGTCGTGCATGCCGAGCCCGTCGCGGTCACTGACGGGACGCTGGAGCCGGCGCCGCTGCGGGGTGGTTCCGCGGTGGATTTCGAGCATGTCGGCTTCACCTATCCCGGCCGCCGGATCCCGGCGTTGCGTGATGTCTGCTTCAATGTGCCTGCGGGAGCCACCGTGGCGCTGGTCGGTCCGTCCGGCGCCGGAAAGACCACGATTGCCAACCTGCTGCTGCGTTTCTGGGATCCGACCCAGGGCGCAATTCGGCTCGACGGCGTCGAGCTGCCCCGGCTTACGCTGGACGGATTGCGCGGACGCATCGCGCTGGTGGCGCAGGACACCTATCTGTTCAACGACACGCTGGAGGCAAATGTCCGGCTGGCGCGTCCCGATGCCTCGTGCGAGGCAGTTCAGCAGGCGCTGCAGCGCGCGGCCCTGGAGGAGTTCGTTGCCGGGTTGCCGGAGGGCCTGCGAACCCGTGTCGGCGAACGCGGCGTGCAATTGTCCGGCGGGCAGCGCCAGCGCGTGGCGATCGCACGTGCGTTCCTGAAGGATGCGCCGATCCTGGTGCTGGATGAGGCGACCTCGCACCTGGATACGATCAGCGAACAACTGGTGCGCGCCGCGCTTGATGCGCTGATGGTCGAGCGCACGACGATCGTGGTGGCGCATCGGCTA
>DASRQX010000363.1:0-30242 GCA_035696165.1 Acetobacteraceae bacterium
TTGGCTCGAAAACTGTGCGCCAGAATCCTACTCCGAACGCCAACTTGCGGAACTCGACCGGCTCATCGGACCCTGGCTCGACGACTATGAGCGCACGTCACGAGCCGCAAAAGAGTAGCCGAGAACTCGGCACTCTCGAGAAACCAACACAACGAGAAAAAAAGTCGCCATGGTGGTCGGCGCCACGTCCAAGTGGCAGTCGGATGGCCGCAATACCTTGCTGGCGCACGGCCGGACACTGGACGACAGTGACCTGCCGGTCGGCGTGCGCTGGGGCGTGGGTGGCGCCATTGCGCAGAAGTTCGCGGCGGAGAATTTCTTCGTTGTTCTGACAACCCGCACCGCAGCCAATGCCGCACCACTGGCCGAGGCCATCCGGGCACAGCGCGGAGACTGCATGATCGTCGAACTGGATCTTGTTTCGCAAGATTCCATCTCAGCGGCGTTCGCGACGATCCGCCGTGCGGCCGGCGATCCGGACGTGCTGACTTACAACGCGGGTTAACTGGAAGGTCGCGATCTTCCGCCTGAGAAAGTATTGCTCGAACATATTCCGGTGGAGATGTTCGATACCGCACAGCACATTGCCAGCCGCGGCCCCTTTCTCGTTGCCAAGGAAGTATTACCGGCCATGCGCAAGAACGGCGCAGGGTCGCTCTTCTTCTCGAACAACTCTAAATGGCTGCGCGGAACCAAGCGAAAGACCGGGGGGTCGCTTTACTACCCCAGGGTGATGATGCGCACGTTGGCGCAGGTGCTCACCGAGGAGTACTCCGAACACGGCGTGCACGTAGCCAATGTGGTCATCGACGGCGCCATCGACTCACCCGGAACAAGGGCGCTGCCGAAGGTGCAGAATCGACCCGATCTCGTGATCAATCCGGCCAAGATCACCAAGGCATTCTACTATCTGCACACCCAGGACCGGTCGTGCTGGACACACGAGCTTCAGCTCACACCATTTCCGAGCAAGCCGAGTTACTGAGTGTGCGTCACGGGGATTCACTGTCAGATCACGACGATCTTCGGTCCAGTGCGGAAACCTGCTCAGGGCGCCAAAGCGGGCGCCTGCCGTCGCGGGCCGCCTGCATGCCGCCAAGTCTAAATCACGATCGTCGAGCCAATCGACGCAATCGCGCACAATCTGCTAGCCTTCTCGCCAGCACTCGCCCACCCGGGAGAAAACGCATGAACGACGCAATGACCCTCGCCCAGCGCGCCGACGCGCTCGAAGAGCAAATGAGCCGCGAGCTCGACCTTATCGTCATCAAGTCGCGTCTCTACAGCATGGCCGACGGCGACATGGGGCCGCCGCCGAACACCAACGCCTTGATGAAAGCCAATCCCAATGCGCGGGTGCTGATGGGCGACGACCCGCGACTGCCGCCGATGCCGGAGAAACCCACCCTGGCCGACTTCTTCAAATGCCGTTTCGGCCCCGCCGCGCACCTGCTGCAAAGCGCGAAGCACGCCCTGAATGCCGGCTTGTCGGACAACATGGTGCTGGCCTGCCTGCTGCACGACATCTCGACGATCGGCTTCATCCGCGGCGACCACGGCTATTGGGGCGCGCAACTGGTCGAACCCTACGTCGATGAGGAAGTTACCTGGGCGATCCGCGCGCACCAGGTGCTGCGCTTCTACCCCGACCCGTCGGTCGGCTACGAATACCCAGAGTCCTACATCAAGTTCTTCGGTGCAGACTACCGCCCCGACCCCTATGTCCAGGACGACTACAAGCGGATGCGCGACCACAAATGGTACATGTCGGGCCGGATGATCACGGTCCACGACATCTACTCGTTCGACCCGAACGCCCGGGTCGAGCTCGAGGAATTCACCGATGTGATCGGCCGCAAGTTTCGCCAGCCGGAACAGGGCCTCGGCTTCGACAACAGCCCGGTCGCACACATGTGGCGGGCGATGATCCGGCCGGCGAAATTCTTGTAGCCGGGGGAAGGGTTACCTTAAGAACTCCCCCTCCTCTTGAGGGCTTGGGCCGCGAAGCGGACCAAGGTTGGGGCAGGGGGAGTTTCAGACTTAACCATTGCTGCTGCCTGAATTTGGCTCCGCTCGCAACCGCCTTGGAGGAATCGTATCGTACGCACGAACTAACACCGAATGGATCTAACCATGCGCACGACGCAGGGGAGGACAAAATGCCGGCCGTCGGCCCGTCACGCCAGCTTCGACGCATGCAGTGGATTGCCATCATCCTCGTCACCGCGGCCATCGCAATGAACTACATGGACCGTTCCACCTTGGCGATCGGCAATCTGAAGATCCGACAGGAGTTTGGCATCAGCGCGACCGCCATCGGCGCGTTGGGATCGGCCTGGGCGCTCACTTACGGAATCGCCCAGTTGCCATCTGGCTATTTGCTCGATCGGATCGGCCCAAAAATCCTGGTCGGCGCGGCAATGATTCTATGGTCGCTGTGCCAGGCGGCCGGCGGGATAGCGAGCACCTATTTTTTGCTGATGCTGTCGCGGATCGGCCTCGGCGCCACCGAGGCCCCGTGCTTTCCGTCGGCAACGCGCTCGGTCAGCGACTGGTTCGATGTCAAGGACCGCGGCACGCCGAGCGGCGTTTATACCTCGGGCGCCTATATCGGCCCGACGCTCGCACCACCAATCCTGACAGGCTTGATGCTCGCCTTCAATTGGCGGGTGATGTTCATCGTCATGGGCCTGGCCGGCATCGCGGCTGCCGGTCTGTGGTTCATGATCTACCGCGACCCGCGGGCGCAGATGCTGGAACCACAAGACGCAGAGTATCTGCGGGCAAACCGCGAGGCCAAATCCGCGGTCTCGTTACGCCAATGGACCTCCCTGTTCCGCTTTCGTGCCATGTGGATACTGATGCTTGGCGCCTTCTGCACTGGCTACATCACCTGGATGTACCAGACTTGGCTGCCCGCCTATCTCGAGATGCAGCAACACATCAGCATCGCCAAGACCGGATTTCTCGCCTCGGTGCCGCTGGTCTGTGCGTTCTTCGGCGCGCTGTGTGGCGGCTACCTGTCGGACCGGCTGGTCGCGCGCGGCATGGACCTGATCGCCAGCCGCCGTCTGCCGCTGGTCATTGGCTTGCTGCTGTCGGCTGCGTTCACCGGACTGGCGGCGGTTGCCACCAGCGCCGGCGTGGCGATCACTTGCATCGCGGTGTCGATGTTCTTCATGCAGCTCGGCATTACCTGCAAATGGATCCTGGTGACCGCGGTCACACCGCAAGCCTATTGCGCCTCCGCCGCCAGCAACCAGAACTTTGCGGGTTTCCTTGGCGGCACGCTGTCGCCGATCCTGACCGGATTCATCGTTGATACGACTGGCTCGTTCGTGGTGGCCTTGGCGATCGGTGCCGTCATCACGCTGATCGGCGCGGCGCTGTTCCAGTTCATGATGACGACGGTCATCGACGAGGGCACGCTGGAGAAGTTCGCGCACGCACCGGCGTGATGGTGACGGGGCGGCGGCACGCACGTGGCGGAAGGTGCTGCCCCCCGGATCAAGGGTCCGGGGGCAAGGCTTTTCCACCCTACGCGTTCATTCGCCCAGCGCCCGTTTCGCCACGCCGGCCAGGAACGACGACGCGGACGGTAGGATCGCGTCGTTGTAGTTGTAGTTGGAGTTGTGCAACTCCCGCCCGTCATCCGCCGGACCGTTGCCGATCCAGACGAAAGCGCCGGGGCGCTGCTCGAGGTACCAGGCAAAATCCTCGCCGGTCATCGCCGGCGCCATGTCGCGCCGCAGCGGCAACCCTGCCGCCATCACCGCCCCGGCCGCCAGTTCCCGTTCCGCCGGCGTGTTCAGCGTCACCGGATTGCCGCGCGGAATCGCGACGTCGATCTCGACCTCGAAGGTGTGCGCCACGCCGGCGGCGACGCGGTGGATCGCCGCCTCAACCTGGTCGCGCACCGCGGTGCGCAGCGTGCGCATCGTGCCGCGCATCACCGCTTCCTCGGGGATCTGATTCGCCGCGCTTCCCGCCTGCACCATCGCGATGGTGATCACCGCGCTGTCCAGCGGATCGACATTGCGCGACACGATTGTTTGCAACGCCATCAGCAGATGGGCCGCGGCAACCATCGGGTCCCGCGTCATGTGCGGCAGCGCCGCATGACCGGAATGACCCTTGACCGTAAAGATCAGCCGGTTGCCCGCTGCCATCACCGGCCCGTCATGCACGGCGACCGCACCGGCCTGCAACCCCGGCCAGTTGTGATAGCCGAAGATGCGCTCCATCGGGAACCGCTCGAACAGTCCTTCGGCGATCATCGCCTTCGCCCCGCCGCCGCCTTCTTCGGCGGGCTGGAACACCAGATGCACCGTGCCGCTCCAGGAAGCGTCGCGCGTCAGCAAAGCCGCGGCACCGAGCAGTGACACGGTGTGCCCGTCATGCCCGCAGGCGTGCATCACACCCGGATTGGTCGACGCATAGGGCAGCGCGGTCGTCTCGATGATCGGCAGTGCATCCATATCGGCGCGCAGGCCGACGCTGCGGTTGGATTGGCCACGACTGATCGTCGCCACCACTCCGTGCCCGCCGATCCCCGCGGTGAATGCCACGCCAAGCTCCGTCAGCCTGGCTTGCACGAACCCCGAGGTCTCTTTCTCGTACAGTGTCAACTCCGGATGCGCGTGAAGATGGTGCCGCCACGCCGTCAGCGTGTCGGCCAACGCCTGATCGATCATTCTTTTGTCCCCTGGCCGGTGTCCTCTGGCCGGCCCACTCAGTGCGGACCCGGTCCAACTCTCACCAGCAGCTTACCGAAATTCCGCCCGCCTAGAATGCCGCCCAGCGCGTCGGGAGCATTTTCCAGTCCGTCGACCTCGTCCTCGCGATATATCAGGCTGCCGTCCGCCACCCAGGGGGCCGCCAGCTTGCGCCATTCGGCCATGCGCTCCGGTCTGTCGGACACGATGAAGCCCTGGATCAGCACGCGCTTGCCGACCACGAAGCCCAGGTTGGGTCCCGGCGGGAACGGGTTCTGGTTGTATTGCGACACCATCCCGCACATCGCCACGCGGGCGAACGGGTTCAGCAGGTCGAACACCGCCGCCTGCACGGCACCGCCGACATTCTCGAAGTAGCAATCCACACCGTTCGGGCACGCCGCCGCCAACTCGGCGTGCAAATCTATCGCGCGGTGGTCGACACAGTCGTCGAAGCCCAGCGAATCCTGCACGTAAAGGCATTTGTCGGCGCCTCCGGCCACGCCAACCACCCTGGCCCCGGCCCGCTTGGCAAGCTGGCCGGCAACCGAGCCAACCGCGCCCGACGCCGCCGAGATCACCACGGTTTCCCCGGCCTTGGGCTTCATGATGTCCGTGACACCGGTGTAAGCCGTGGTCCCGGGCATTCCCAGCACGCCGAGATAGGTGGAAATCGGCGCACCGGCCCTGTCCACCTTGGTGAGCTGCGCCGCCTTGCCGAGCACATGGGTTTGCCAACCGCGCGCGCCGACGGCGATATCGCCCACGGCAAACCCCGGATCGGCCGAGGCAACTACTTCGCCCACCGTCTCGCCGGTCATCACCTCGCCGATCTCGATCGCTTTCGCATAGGTCTGCTGTTCGCGCAGCCGGCCGCGCATGTACGGATCGATTGATAACCATATGGTGCGGGTCACCACCTCGCCGGGGCCAGGGGTCGGGATGGCGTCCTCGACGATGTCAAAGTCGGACCGATCCGGCTCGCCGGACGGGCGGCGACGCAGCACGACCGAGCGGCGGGCAGACACGACTTGCGTAGACATGGGATACTCCATGAAGGCGGCCGCGCCAGTGTGCGCCCATCAGGCTGCGCTGCTCAACCGCGCGCCCGCGTCGCGTCGTTCGGGCCAATCGGATCATCAAGCGCCGCCGCATACATCCGTTGTTTACCTCTTCCGGCGCATGGAAGCCGCTTCCTCACGCGAGGCAACCGTGCTCAATCGCCTGTCGTCCGAACCGCTGCTCAAGTCCGTTCTGACCGTGCTGGCCGCGCTGGTCATCCTGATCCTCGCCACGCGAGTGTGGGACGTCTGGGGACAACTCGATGCCAGCGCGCGGACCTTGCGCGTCATCGATACGTCCGGCCAAGCCTTCAAGGTTCTGGTCAACATTCGCACTGATTGCAATTCGGTCTTGCGACTCTGGAACGTGCCTGATCCGATCACGCCGGGCATGAAGACCTATCTCACGCAGATCGAGGACGCCCAGATGCCGGCGTTGCGCGCCACGGTCGAGCAGGTGGCGCGGCTCGATTTCACCGGGCGCGACGCGGAACCGGCCATATTGCGGGCTTCGCTCGCCACACTCACCGCGTTGTACGCCGAATTCTGGGACGGCGTTGGCAAGCCGAAGGCGACCCGCAGGACAGGTCTCGGTGAGGCGTATATGGCCGAGGGCATCGCAGTGCAGACGACCCTGGAGACCATCGCCTTGCACCTGTTCGCCGACATCAAGCGCGTCGTTGCATTTGTCGACGTGATGGTGGAGGTCAAGCAACTCGCCTGGATGGCACGCAACACCGCAGGCGACGCGTCACTGCTGATTTCCCAGGGATTGGCCGCCGGCCATGTGCCGGCAGACACCAGGCAAAAATACGCCAGCAACGCGGGCGCCGCCGCGGCACTCTGGACGGCAATCGAAGATGCGCTGTACGGGGTTGACCTGCCACGCGGATTCACCGACCGGCTGACTGCCGCCAAGCAGCAATTCTTCGCGCCGGATTACCTGGCTAAACGCGAGCGGATGCTCGACGCACTGATCACGGGCCAAAAGCCCGAGATGGCGGTCGACCAATGGACCCCTACACCGTGTCTCGCCTCGGCGCCATGCTCGACGTAGCTGAAGCGGCACTCGACACAGCGCACGACCATGCGGCGACGTCACGTGACGCAGCGGCGCTGCGACTGACGCTGATGAGCGCACTGCTGCTTGCGGCAATCCTGCTGTCCGGTGCTGGCATGATGGCGGTCACCCGGCGGGTGATTCGGCCATTGCACGTGCTGCGCGATGCCATGCTGAAGTTCGCGGGCGGCGATCTGAGCGTGACAGTGTCATTCACCGACCAAAAGGATGAGATCGGTGCGCTGGCTGGTGCACTCGCGGTGTTCCGCCGGCAGGCCGCGGACAAGGGCGGCGATCGAGCAGGACCAGCAGCGCCAGAATACGCTCACGGTGGAGCGCCAGCGGGCGGTCGAGGCACGTATCGGCAGTTTCAATGTGCAAGTCCGCAGTGCCCTGGATGCGCTGAACGGGGCTTCCGCGCAGATGACTCAGGCGTCCGGCGAGATGGAAGTCATCTCCACGCGCAGCAATGATCACGCGCGTACGGCGACGGTCGCGACGCAAGATGCCTGCAGCAACGTCGCGGGAATTGCCGCGGCGTCGGAGGAGCTGAGCGCATCGATCGCCGAGATCAACCGCCAGGTCGCGCATGCCTTGCACATCACCGGCCGCGCGGTCGCCGAGACGCGGCAGACCGATGGCACGGTGCGCGGCCTCGCGGACTCTGCGGCACGCATCGGCGACGTGGTGACGCTGATCGGCTATATCGCCGCGCAGACCAATCTGCTGGCGCTGAACGCGACGATCGAGGCGGCGCGGGCTGGTGAGGCCGGCAAGGGCTTCGCGGTGGTCGCGTCCGAGGTAAAATCGCTTGCGAAACAGGCTGCCAAGGCGACCGGGGAGATCGCCAGCCAGATCTCGGCGGTGCGAGACGTGACCGGCGCGGCGGTGAAGGCGATCAAGCAGATCGCCGCGACGATCGAGGAGGTCAGCTCGGTCGCGGCCTCGATCGCGGCGGCGGTGGAACAGCAGGGTGCGTCAACGCAGGAGATCGCGCGCAACGCGCAGGCCGCGGCCGAACGGACCCAGGACGCATCGCAGACCGTCATGTGCATGAGCGAGGCGGCGGATGCAGCCGGGGCGACCGCGCTGGCGGTGAAGTCGGCGGCCGCCGCACTTGGAACCGAGGCCGGGCACCTGCGTGGCCAGGTCGATAATTTCCTGAGCCGGATCCGCGCTGCCTAGCCGGCGCTTCGCACTCTGGCGCGGCCTGACGGCGAGAACGAGATCGCAGGCAGCGGCTTAGGCGGCCTCGGCACGCAGCACCAGGCGGCCGGTTACCTTCCCGTCCTTCAGGCGCATCAACGCGGAGTATGCCTCGCTCTGCGGAACGGTTGCGACGGGCAGCGCGGGCAACGCACCATCCTGCGCCAGCTTCACCAACTCGCGCAACTCCTTCGGATTGCCGACATAGCTGCCTTGCACGGTCAGCGCCCGGATCGCCATCAGCGGCAGCGGCAGCGACAACTCGCCGCCGAACAGGCCGACCTGGATCAGCTTGCCGCCCTTGCGCAGCACGTCGAACGCGAAGCGTGCGGTAGGCGTGCCGTTCACCAGGTCAACGACCGCCAGGACCGGTCCACCGGCGGCGTCGATGATGCGCTTGGTGACCTCTGCACCGTCGCCGGACCCGTCCACCGCCTTGGTGGCGCCCTCGGCCAGCGCGGCGTCGCGCTTCTCGGCGCTGATGTCGACCACGACGATGTTTTGGTGCTTCAGTGCCTTCAGCACGGCAATCGCGTTCAGCCCGAGGCCACCGACGCCAACCACAACGATCGCCTCCTGCGGCGACAGCGGCATTGCCTTGCGGATCGCCGAATAGACGGTGACGCCGGAGCAGGCGTATGTCGCGGCAACCGCCGGATCGAGCGTGCCGGGATCGATCAGGTGGCGTGGATGCGGCACGACCACATGCGTGCCGTAGCCGCCGTTCTGGTAGACGCCGATGCTGCGTGGCGTGAGGCACATGTTGTCCTCCTCCGCCAGGCACTTGTCGCAGGTGCCGCAGCCGACCCAGGGAAACACGATGCGCAGGTCACCGACTTTCATACCATGCCTGCCCCCCGGGGCGTCGGGGCCGAGCTTGGCGACGCGGCCGACGACCTCGTGGCCCATCGCCAGCGGCAGCACGACGCCGCGGTCCTTCAGCGACATGTGCTTGCCGCCGCCAAGGTCGTAGTAGCCGTCCCAGATATGCAGGTCTTAGTGGCACACGCCGCAATGGGTGACGGCGATCAGGACCTCGGTGCCCTTGGGTTCCGGCGTGGGCAGCTCGATTTCCTGCAGCGGCGCTCCGTTCTCGACCACGGCCCATGCGCGCATGTGCGTTCTCCCACGTTGGACTTGCCGGGCTGGCATAGCGCGACCGGCGGGTGGGTCAAGCGTCAGCAAGGATTTGCCGTCGGCGGGATGGTCGAAGCGGACGTTGCGCTGCAGCGCCGGATCGACAGCGGCTGGGATTGGGCGTGTACTCGGGTGCGGCTGCGCCTTGATGATGGAAGCAGGCATGGCTGCGGCACGAAGTTTCCAAGGACAGGTACGGCGCTGATGACCAACGATCTGAGCTTCGACGTGGCAGCTGGTGGCGAAATGTTCGACGTGGCCTACCTGGTGCTCAGCGGCACCACGAGCGCGGCACGTTGTCCGGAGCTTTTGCGCGGGCTGGTCGGGCTCGGCTTCGCAACGGTCATCGCGCTGCCGACGCCGAACGCGTCGCGCGTGATCGCGGCGCGCGACCTTGCGGACGTCGAGGGGGCGCAGGTTGTCGAGTCGTATTTCGATCTGGCGATCCGTCCCCGACCGCCGCGAGGGGTGGTATTGTTCGCGCCGTGCAGCTTCAACTCGCTCAACAAGCTCGCGCACGGCATCGCCGACAACCTGGCACTGTCCGTCGTCGCCGAGGCGATAGGACGCGGCACGCCGGTGATCGTCGGTCCATCGCTGAACCAACCGCTGCTGGACCATCTGGTGGCGCAGGCGTCGCTCCGGACGCTACCCACCTGGGGCGTAACGATTGTGCCGCAGCTCGACCAGGGCGAAGGGCCGCGGCTCGCGCCGTCCGCACAGTTGCTCGATGCCGTGCGTCCGTACGCGCGTCGAAGCTGACGCCACTCGCCAGCAGCGCGAGAGGATCGTACACCTCGCCCGCTTGCGGGAGAGGTCGGCGCGCAGCGCCGGGTGAGGGTGCGCGCCCACAGCACCGCGCTATTGGGAGAACACGCAATGATGCCGGTCGAATTCGATATCACGGGGAAAGTCGTCTTCATAACTGGTGCCGGACGCGGCATCGGCAAGGGAATTGCCCAGGTACTCGCCGAGGCCGGCGCCGACATCGCACTGAATGCCCTGACGCCGAAATATGTCGAGACGACAGCAGCGGAGATCGCAGCTGCGTCCAGACGACGCGTCGTTCCCATTGTCGCTGACGTTACGGTACCGGACGAGGTCCGCCGCGCCGTCGACCGGATCCTGACGACGTTCGGGCGCATCGACGTCCTGGTGAACGCGCTGGGTGATTCCATCCGCAAGCCGCTGGTCACGCTGCCGGACGACAACGAGAGTGCCCCCGGTGTGTCCGACGATGAACTGCGGTTCATCATGGACATCAACCTGACCGAGGCACTGCTCTGCACCCGCGCCGTCGGCCCGCACATGCTGGCACGTCGTTCCGGGAAGGTGATCAACATCGCGTCGTGGACCGCGCATCAGGGCGGTCGGGACATGGTGATCTACACCACGGCCAAGACCGCGCTCGCCGGCTTTACCCGGGCCCAGGCGCTGGAATGGGCGCCCTACGGCGTGCACGTCAATGCGATTTCGCCGGGCCTTTTCCCGGACCTCGTGACCGCCGGCGAGGAGCGGTTCCGACAACTCACGCAGCGCGCGGAGCAGACCGTGCCGCTGCGGCGGGCGGGGCGGTTGCGGGAAGTCGGATTGCTGGCGCTGTATCTCGCGTCGGATGCATCGAACTACATGACCGGGCAGACCATACCGCTCGACGGCGGGCTGGGATTGTAGCAAATGGCTGGCCTCACTGAAGTTCCGTGATCCGATCGAAAGGAAACAAAAATGCCTGCGAACATCTACACCAGGCCAACGGTTTCCGCGGGACCGCCCAACCCGTCGTTGCCCAGCCCGCAGCCGCCAATCGCGCCATTGCTGCCACCGGTGCATGTGGTCAATCTGATGACCACCGAAGGAGCCGCGACGTTCGGAGTGCGGTGGAAGGCGATGGAGGCGAAAATCGTCGAGTGCCCGGCGTTGGCGGATTCCATGCCCGAGTTCAAGACCACCTATGACATCGAACCGCATGCCGAACTAAGCGGCTTCGACGATTCCGCGTGGCCGGAGGTTGCCGCCACGGACCTGGGCGCCAGGCGGGGCGGCGGCATGGTGTCGTTCTTCTGGTTCCGTGCCACCCTGACGATACCGGCGAGCGCCGCGGGTTTCGCCACCGCCGGCGCGAAAGCAGTGTTGACAGTGAATGTCGATGACTATGCCGAGGTCTGGGTCGACGGCGTGATGCCGCGGGCAGCCGGCAGGCCCAGCCCGGCCACGATTCAGGGCTTCAATATGCCAAATCGAGTCGTGCTGCGCGACGCCGTCACGCCGGGCGACAAATTCGAGATCGCGATCTTCGTCATCAACGGCCCGATTTCGGCCGCGCCGGCAAATTTTCTCTGGTTCCGCGAGGCGAAGATCGAGTTCTATCGCTGACAATGTTTGATTCAAGTGGTGTGTCGGCCGCTACCCCCCGTCATGCCGGCGAAGGCCGGCATCCACGGCTTGCCTTCGTGTAGCAAAGAAAGCCGTGGATGCCTTCGCCGGCATGACGTGAGCATAACCCTGATGGGCGCTATACGTCCGCTGTTGTCAGACTGACCGCAAGCAAAACGAGTATATTATTGCGGCAACGCACCGTCACCCCTTTCGCTCGATCCCTGCGAGCTTTTCCAGCACCGCGCAGACCGCGGCGGTGTCCTGACCGTCGCGGCCTTGCGCGACGCCCGCATGGTAGAACTGCGCCGCGGCAGCAAACAGCGGCGTCGGGCAATGCAGGTCGGCGGCGAATTTGCCGATGATGTCGATGTCCTTCAAATGCGTCTTCATCGTCGCTGTCGGCTCGTCGTATTGGCCAGCCACCATCATCGGGCCGCGGATCTGAAACATGCGCGAGGACCCCGCGCTATCGGCGATCACATCGAAGATCAGCGCCGGATCGAGCCCGGCCATCTCGCCGAGCACAAAGGCTTCAGCCGTCGAAAGATTGTGGATCGTAACAAGATGGTTGGCGATGAACTTCATTCTGCTGCCGTTGCCGAACGCGCCGACATATTTCTGCGCCCGCGATATGCCGGCGAGGACCACGCGGCAGCGCTCGAAAGCCGCTTCGTCACCGCTGGCGAAGACCACGAGGTCCTTGGTGGCCGCCTGGGCGCCGGTGCCGCTGACCGGGCAGTCGAGCAGGACCTTGCCCTGTACCGCGAGCTGTGCCCGCCCGCGCGCCTTCACCTCGATCGGCAGGGTGCTGCATTCGATGACGATCTGACCCTTGTCGTTGCTGGACGCGATGCCGCCCTGCCCCGTCATCACCTGCTCGAAGGCATCAACGCTGGGCAGCGAGGTAATCAGGATCTCAACCTTTTCCGCAACGTCGCGCGGTGAGTTGGCGGCAATTCCCCCGGCCTCCGCGAGCTGGGCCATCGTATCCGCGGAGACGTCGTAGCCTACGACCTCGAAGCCGTCGCTAAGCAGGTTGCGCATCATAGCCGTACCCAGGATGCCAATTCCGACGATGCCGACGCGCGCGGCCATCATTTCCTCCCGAAGCTGTGTCGCCGATCAGCAAACCGGGATTGCGCGTCCCGGGCAAGGGCGGTTGCTTCGCTGTGATCCCGGCGGGATCGGCCAGCGTTCCGACCCGCCGTTCGGGCATCTTGGTGACCCCGCGGCCCGGTCAACCGCCGGCGCAACGCAGGCCTCGACGTTGCAGCCTCGGCAGCACTTCATCGCAGAAGAACGGCAGTTCTTCGAGATAATTCACAAACGACACCGCGATGCCGCGCGCGCCGGTCGCGCTGAGGCGCGCCAATTCGCCAGCGACATCATCGGGATCGCCGACGATCGGCACGCCGCCCATGCCGTTCGCCTGGTGAGCACGGCGTTCCGCGAGATCGTCCGGGTATTTGTCCGGGGTGACGCCGCGCATCGCCATGATGTGGTCCACCGCCGCCCAGTCGGCGTTGTCGATGACGCAGTGGCGGTAATACGCCTCGGCGTCGCGGCGAGTGGGGCGGCAGGTGATGACGCCGACAGTGTAGACGTCGAGCTCACGGCCTTGCGTGTGCGCCAAAGCTTTAACGTTGCGCACATGTGCCGCGAACTCGTCGAACTTGCCTTTCGGCGTCATCGAGAACAGCGCGTCGCAATTGTGAATGGCGAACGCCTGACCCATCGGCGAGGCGGCCGCATTCATGATGATCGGCCGACTGTCGCCGAACGGTTTTGGCTTGGCGCGCACCTGCTTCAACCGGATGAAGCGCCCGTCAACGTCGAAGTCGTCCTCGGCGCCCCATGCGCGCTTGATCGCGTCCAGCCACTCCTGCGCGTACCCGTAACGGGTGGCGTGTTCGCGCATGGTCACGCCGAACATATCGAATTCGTCTTCGTTCCAGCCGCAGACGACATTCAGACCGAAACGTCCGGCGCCGATATGATCGGCGGTAACAAACTGCTTCGCGGCGATGATCGGATGGATCAGCGGCGCATGCACCGTGGCGAACACCGACAGGCGTCGCGTCGCGGCCAGCAGGCCGGCGGCCCAGGTCACCGACTCCAGCGTCGATCCCTGATAGTCGGTGTCGCCGCCATAGCCCTTCCAGCGGCCAACCGGCAGCATGAACTCGATGCCGGCGTCGTCCGCCATTTGCGCCAGGCGCAGGTTGTCGGGCCAACTGCCGCTCCAGCGTTCGGGCACCTTGGTGACCGCGCGGCCGGACGAGCAATTGGCGCCGAACAGGCCGAGCTTCAGCGTGTTACGGCTATGAAGATCGAGCCGCGCGTGCATGCTCAGCCGCGCTTCTCCAGCGCCTCCGGGTTGGTGACACGGACTGGCTTGCCGTCGAGGAAGGCCAGCGCGTTCTCGACAGATTGCGGATAAAATTGCTGCCAGGTTTCCTGCACGCAATACCCCAGATGCGGCGTCAGCACGGTATTGGGCGCACTGCGCAACGGATGCCCAGCCGGCAGCGGCTCACGATCGTAGACATCCAATGCAGCAACGATCCGCGCGGCATGCACGGCTTCCAGCAGCGCCGCCTCGTCGACGATGGGCCCACGCGAAGTGTTCACCAGGATCGCGCCTTGTTTCATCTTCGCAAGGTCCGTTGCGCCGATCAGTCCGCGCGAGCGCGGCGACAGTACCAAATGGATACTGATTACGTCGGCGGTCGACAGCAGCTCCTGCTTGCTGACCATGGTGGCACCGGCCGCAGCGGCTTTTTCCGCTGTCAGGTTCTGGCTCCAGCCGATCACCTTCATGCCGAGCGCGTTGCCATAGCGCGCCATGTAGGTGCCTAGACGCCCGAGGCCGATCACGCCAAGTGTCTTGCCCTTCAGGCTGATGCCCACGAGAACGCCCATCTGGAAACGTCCCGCGCGGATATTCGCGTCACCGGCCGGCAACCCGCGTGCCGCGGCGATCATCAGGCCAAGCGCCAACTCCGCGGTGGCGGAATCGTTGGTGGCACCGCCGCCGGCGACGGTGTGGCACACGACCACGCCGCGCGCGGTACAGGCTTCGGTGTCAAGCGAAGCATTGCGTGCGCCGGTCATGCCAAGCATCTGTAGTTTGGGCAGGCGGTTGATCAGGCTGCCGGGCAGTGGCAAACGCTCACGCATCGACAGCACGATCTCGAAATCGCTCAGCTTGCGTGCCGCGTCCGCCTCATCGGCGAAGGCGTCCTCGAAGAACACCACTTCGGCGCGCGCCTGCAGCGCGGACCAGTCTGCGCTGTCACGTGCCACACCCTGCCAATCATCCAGAACCGCGACTTTAGCCATGAGCCCCTCCTGTCATTCGCCCGCAACCTGCCGCCGCGCCGGCAGGCGCGCAAGCCGGGCTAGTCGACGGCGCGGATGGCTGCCGGTGTGCCGCGCTAGCTCGCGTAGATCTTGGTGAATTCAGCACCCAGCAGAAATATCTGCGGCGAGTAGTAGATCCACAGCAGCACTACGATGAGTGCCCCCGCAGCACCGTAGCTGGAGGCCACCAGGCTGCGACCGAGATAATGTCCGATCAGAAACTTACCAACAGTGAACAGCAACGCCGTCACCACGGCACCGACCAGAACGTCACGCCAGGACAGCTTAGCATCGGCCAGCACTTTATAGATTGCCGCGAACATCACCGAGATCAGGGCGAAGGAAATGATGAAGTTCAGCACTTCGAGCACCTCCGCGCTGAACGGCAGCACGGCGTTGATGGTATCGGCGAGCGCGGATAGCAACGCGCTGATCACCAGCGACACTAGCATCAGGAAGCCGAGCGCCGCCACCAATCCAAGGCTCGCCGCGCGCGCGCAACAGGCGCGAGATGGTGGTGCCGTGCGGACGCGTCTACCAGATCGCGTTCAACGCCGATTGTATCTCGCCGAAGACCCCGGAGACGGTGACGAACAGAGTTACGCCTCCCACAACGGAGGCGAGAATGCCGCTCGAGGTGCCTGATGCGCCCTGCACCACGGACTGCACCAGATCGGCGCTCGGCTTGCCCATCAACCCACTGAGCTCGGCCGAAACCGCGCCGCGCGCCGCATCCTCACCGAAGGCCAGCCCGGCGATGGCAACGACCACGAGCAACACCGGGCCCAGGGAGGTGCTGGCATAGAACGCGATCGACGCGCCCCGGCTGAGCGCGCCATCGTCGATGAAAGCCTGCACACAGTCGTTCGCCAGCAGCCAAGCCCGAGCGAACATGCTGGCCCCGCTACAACTGGCAGGATAAACGTCGTCGAACCGCCGTGGTTCCCGCAGTCTCCGGCGCCGCGCAATGCCGAAGCTAAGGGCTCGACGCAGGATAACCGGATCGTCTCACCGTGCGCACGATTGTCGCTTCCGTCATGCCGGCGAAGGCCGGCATCCACGACTTTGCTGGCCGCACGAAGGCAAGTCGTGGATGCCGGCATGCGCCGGCATGACGGAAGCGACAATCGTGCGCACCGTGAGACGATTCGGTTATCCTGCGTCGAGCCCGTAGACCGAAGCCACCGGGCTTGAACCGGTGGTTGATCCCGGGGGGTAGCGCCTTCCGCCGCCTTCGCCCACTATCCGTACCAGCGATCGTAACCATTCCCCTCAAACACCGACCCCGTGTTCTCCCCAACGACCCGCCGCGCCTACACTGCCGCCATGCAAACCATCTACCACGCCCTGATCCCAACGCTCTGGCTGCTCTGGCTGGCCGTCTGGGTGATCTCCGCTTTCCGCACCAAACCGGTAGCCCGCGCGGAAACCATCGGCTCGCGCCTGTCGCACCTAATCCCCCTCGGCCTCGGCGCCACGCTGTTGACCTTCCACCGCTTCGGCGGCTCGTGGCTCGCGATGCGCGTCTACCCCCAAACCGTCTGGAGCTTCTGGTCCGGCGCCGCGCTGGTCGCCCTCGGGCTCGGCTTCGCCGTCTGGGCGCGCGTGCATCTGGCGGGCAACTGGAGCGGCACGGTGACCCTGAAGCAGGACCACAGCCTGACCCGCACCGGCCCCTACCGCCTCGCGCGTCACCCGATCTACACCGGCATCCTGCTCGCCATCCTCGGCAGCGCCATCGCCGAGGCCGAGTGGCGCGGCTTCGTTGCGCTCGCGCTGGTCGCGTTGGCGTTCCTGCGCAAGATCGCCATCGAGGAACGCTTCCTCACCGCCCAGTTCGGCGACGCCTACGCGCGGTATCGTGCCGAGGTTCCCACGCTGGTACCGTGGCCGCGCGGATAATTGCCCGCACCTCGCCCGCCGCGAGGATGGCCGGCTGATCCCAGGTCTAATACCGGCCGTCCGAATGATCGACTCTTCCGCGGTGCCCCCGTCATGCCGGCGAAGGCCGGTATCCACGACTTTACTCTGTTGCGACGAAGAAAGTCGTGGATACCGGCCTTCGCCCGCATGACAGGGGTACCGCCAGTGGGGTCAATCTCTACGGGCGCCGGTCTAAACCCGCGGACGTCATGACGATCAGGCGACATCACCACCCAAGATCTTGTGGCGGCCGGCGGACATCCCGCACAATGGGCGCGAGCCACCGAGTCGCCCCAGTTAAACAGCGAGGCCACCTTGGGCACATCCTCCCCTAGCCAACACACCCCCGCACGCGACCGCGCCCCGCGCCGCCGCAAGGCACAAATCCGTGCCCGACGCGTTCTCGACCGCGCGCCTCCACTCCAGGGCTGGCTCTCCAACGACGAGGACGAGATCGAGCGCCGCCGCTGGCGCGGCCAGACTGAGATCACGGGCGTCGAGGCACTCGAACCGGCGCACCCCTATTTCGGCACCTTCCGCGTTCGCTCCGCGTCCGGCGGCAGCTACGAGGTCGAGCTCCGCAGCCTGACCGAGCGGCTGAATTCGTGCGGTTGCGCGGATCACCGGGTCAACGGCCTCGGCACCTGCAAGCACATCGAGGGCGTGCTCGCCGCGCTGCGCCGCCGCGGCAAGCGCGCCTTCGCCGCCGCGGCGCGCGAGGCCAGCCCCCGTACCGAGCTGTTCGTGCCGCGCAACGGCGACGCGACGCCGCGCCTGCTGTGGCCGGCAGCCGTGCCGGAATCGGTGCAAACCCTGCTGGCACCGTTCGTCGCCATGGACGGGACGCTGAGCGACACCTCGCCCGCCACACTGGAAGCGGCCATCGCGGCCGTTGCGGAAGCCGAACCAACTACCCAGGCACACATCCGCATCTCCCGCTCGCTCGCCCCCTGGATCGCCGACGCCAACCGCCGCACCGCCCGCGCCGAAGCTCGCGACCGTTTCGTTGCCGACGTGGAAGCCGGCCGCGAAACATTCGACCTGCTGCACCATCCCCTGCTGCCCTACCAGCGCGAGGGCATGCTGCACTTGGCTTTCGGCGAACGCGCGCTGCTGGCCGACGACATGGGCCTCGGCAAGACCATCCAGGCGATCGCCGCCGCCGAACTGCTGCGCAAGCTGCGCAGCGTGGCGCGCGTGCTGGTGGTGTGCCCGGCGTCGCTGAAGGGCGAGTGGGAAGAGCAGATCGCGCGGTTCAGCGGCGCCGAAACGAAACTCGTCAACGGCAGCCGCACCGCGCGGCTGTTCCAGTATGATCATCCGGCCTTCTTCACCGTTGTCAACTACGAGCAGGTCGTCGCCGATGCCGCCGACATCAACCAGCGCGTCAAGCCCGACATCGTCATCCTGGACGAGGCGCAGCGCATCAAGAACTGGCAGACCAAGACCGCGCGCGCGGTGAAGTCGCTTGCCGCGCCCTACGCTTTCGTGCTGACCGGCACACCGTTGGAGAATCGTATCGACGAGGTCTACTCGATCGTTCAGTTCCTGGACCCCGGGCTGCTCGGCCCGCTGTTTCGTTTCAATCGCGATTTCTACGAGCTGGACGAGCGCGGCCGCCCGACCAACTACAAGAACCTTCAGGACCTTAAGAACCGCCTGGCGCCCGTCATGCTGCGCCGGCGCAAGCGCGACGTGGAAACCGAGCTGCCCGGCCGCACCGTGACCACCTTCATGGTCCCCATGCACGACGAGCAGCGCGCGCGCTATGAGGACTACCATGGGCAAGCGGCCAGGCTGATCGCGGCGGCGCAACGCCGACCCCTGACCAAGCAGGAATTCGAGCGGCTGCAGATGCTGCTCGCCTGCATGCGGATGGTCTGCGACACGCCGCACATTCTTGACCCCAACTGCCGGATCAGCCCGAAGCTGGAAGAGCTGGAGCGGGTGCTGGCCGAACTGGTGGCCGAGCCCGACCGCAAGATCATCCTGTTCTCGGAATGGGAGCGCATGCTGTTCCTGGTGCGCGAACTGGCCGAGGAAATGGGCCTGGAATTCGCCTGGCACACCGGCTCCGTCCCGCAGGAGCGCCGCCGGGCGGAGATCGCGCGGTTCAAGCGCGACCCAGGCTGCCGGCTGTTCCTTTCCACCGACAGCGGCGCGGTGGGGCTGAACCTGCAAGCGGCGAGCGCCATCATCAACCTCGACCTGCCGTGGAACCCGGCGCGGCTGGAGCAGCGCATCGCGCGCGCATGGCGCAAGAACCAGATGCGCACGGTGGACGTGATCAACCTGGTCACCGAGGACAGCATCGAGCACTCCATGCTGCACCTGCTGGCGCAGAAGCAGGCGCTGGCCGACGGCGTGCTGGACCGCGACGGTGACCTGAGCGCGGTGAAGATGCCGTCGGGTCGCAGCGCGTTTGTCGAGCGCATGGCGATGATGCTGGGCGACGCCGCGGCGCCGGTTATCGTTACGCCAGCGGGTGCGACGCCGGCCGGTGCGACGCCGGACCGGGAACCGGTGGCGCCTGCCGACCGGCTGCGCGCCGATCTGCTATCCCGCCACGGCGACGCATTGCTGCTGCTGACCTCGCGCAAGGGCAATGATGGGAAGGAGGTGTTCGTTGCGGTGCTGGACGCCGACGCCGCCACCGTGGCGCGCGAGCGGGAGCATCTGGCTCAGGCGGCCGGCACGTGTTCCTCGGATGGCGCTTCCCCGGACACGGCTTCCGAGGCGGCAACGTCCCCGGGCACCGCTTCCATCGAAGGTCTGGCGGTCGAGATCATGGACCGCGCCACCCACGACGCGATCGAGCGGCTGACCGCCACCGGCCTGCTGCACGCGGGCGGCGAGGACGCGCACGACCTGGTGCGCTCACCCAGCCTGCCGCCGCCGGCCGAGGCCGCCACGCGCCAACGCCTGGCGAAATGCGCCGAATGGCTGGGCGGGGCGGAGCGCAAGCTGCGCATGGCGCTGCTGCTGGCGCAGGGGGGCTTCGCCGAGGAGGCAATGCCAGCGCTGAACGCCTGCCTGGATCTGGCGAACAGCGCCCGCGCGGCGATGAACGGCGAGACCGAGGTGGCGGCGGACGCCGACGACGCAACGTCGGCGCCGACCGACGCGGGTGCCGCCCCACTGGAGAGCCTGACCGCGACCACCACCGCCGTCGAACGCATGCTCGCCGAGGTCCGCCGCGGCCTGACGACCGCGCTCGCCGCCTGATTTTTTTTTGCCTCTCCCTCTGGGAGAGGCCGGCGGGCGCAGCCCGCCGGGTGAGGGTCGGGCAACTGCGCCGATGTAGCGATGGCCCATCGGTGCTACCTTGCGGACAGGAGGTCCCGCATGCCCGCCAAACCGTCGCAAGCGGTCGAGACCCATCGCGCGTCCGTTCGCCGCATCGTCGAGGCCCACCAGGCCCGCAATCCCCGGGTGTTCGGCTCCATCGCTTGTGGTGAGGGCACCGAGAGCAGCGATCTCGACCTGCTGGTCGACACCACCGAAAGCACCAGCCTGTTCGATCTCGCGGCGATCGACTTGGAGCTGGAACGGCTGATCGGAGCCACAGTCCACGTCACGGCAGCGGGCGCACTGCGCGGCGCGCTGCGCGAGCGCGTTCTTGCGGAAGCTGGACCGGTATGAACGGAAAGGCGCGGCGGACGACCGAGTACCTCGGCCAGATGTGGGAGGCGATCCATCGGATCAATGCCTACGTGACAGATCTTGATCGCCTTGCATTCGACACGGACACTCGCACACAGGACGCGGTCATCCGCAACCTGGAGGTCATCGGAGAAGCCGCGCGGCACATCCAGCAGCATGACCCTGGCTTTGTTGCCGCACATCCGGAGGTACCGTGGGTCCTGGCGTACCGGATGCGCAATGCGCTGAGCCATGGTTATGCCGATATCGACCTCGGCACGGTCTGGAATACCGCTCGAACGAACCTGCCCCCGCTCGAACGCCAATTGCCGGCATTGCTGAACGGAAGCTGAAATAGGCCGGGCGAGAGATACCGCTCCGCGGGCCAGGTTCAACCTCCCGGTTCTAATGCTCCGTTACGCAGCCTGCACAAGAATCCATCCCTCCCAGACCTCGCTAGTATTAAGGTCAGCCGGATATTCCGCTCGGCGCCCGTCGACTACCTCGATCATGCCGAGCAGGCCTATCAGAGCGTCGAACGCGTCCTCACCGCTGCTGCGGGCCCCAGGCTATCTGTTGGCCTGCCCTACGCGGTGGCCAGTTTGCGTGGCCGGCCGCCTTTGCGGCCATTCTCGCGCGCGGCGGCAATCTTGGCATCCGTGCGCGCCAGGCCGCCGCGCTTCCCGAGCAGTCCAGCCATCCAGCGCGGCGACCCGAAGACGCCTTCCAGCAGCGCCGGCAAATAGAGGTCCGCATCAAGCGTCGGCCAATGCAGGCCCAGGCCGGTTGGCGTGATTTCGATAACTGCCAGGTCGGTCGGTTTCGCATCGGCCAGGCCTTCCGCCAGATGCGGGGGAAAAGCCATTTCAAGCCCATTGCTCAGGCTGACCACAATCCGCGAGCCACGGCGGTCGTAGCGCGCCGCAACCGCGCGCGGAGCCGATGCGAGGCGCTTGCGCATGCGCCGCTCGGCCTGTTGGATCACGGTTTCAGAGATTCCCACGGATCGTTCCCCATTCAGTGCAAAGGGCTGGGATATGGGCCAGAAGATCGGCAGCCATCACCCTTATCTTGGGTCTGTTGAACCCATAGCTTTCGCGCAGGTCCGCCGGACCATCCGGGCAATTGAGCAAGAACACAGCTTCATCTCTCGCGCCGATAACATGCACATGAGGCGGGGGATGATCATTCGGATAGATCGTGACCCGCAGGCCGCCGATGCGCAGGACCGTTGGCATTGCTAAGTGTAGCAAAAACCCAACAGATTGGGAATATCGAATTCATCGGAACGACCGAAATAGCCCGGTAACTCAGCCAAATTGCGGTGTAATCCCGGTCCTCTACCGCGTGGCCACCTGAACCCCCACCAACCCCCGCGCAAACTCCGCCGCATCAAACGGCCGCAAATCCCCCGCCTGTTCCCCCACCCCCACCGCATGCACCGGGATCCCAAAGCCCTCCGCCAGCGCCACCACAACCCCCCCGCGCGCCGACCCATCCAGCTTCGTCACCACCAGCCCCGTAACATCCACCATTTCCTTGAACACCCGCACCTGCGCCAGCGCGTTTTGGCCCGTGGTCGCATCCAGCACCAGCAGCACCGAGTGCGGCGCGCTCGCATCCTGCTTCCTCAGCACACGGATAATCTTGCGCAGTTCCTCCATCAGCGCGGATTTGTTGTGCAGCCGCCCTGCCGTATCGATCAGCAGCAGGTCCGCCGCCTGCGCCCGAGTCCGGGTCAGCGCATCGAACGCCAGCCCCGCGGCATCCGCCCCCGCCGCCCCCGCAATGACCTCGCACCCGGTCCGCTGACCCCACACCTGCAACTGCTCCACCGCTGCGGCGCGGAACGTATCGCCGGCGACCATCACAACGCGCTTCCCCTGCTCGCGATACATCTGCGCCAGCTTGCCGATCGTCGTTGTCTTGCCGGTGCCGTTCACGCCCACCACCAGCACGACGTGAGGTTTCAGTGCCGGATCAACAGGCATCTCCAGCGCCACCGGCGCCAGGATCGCTGCCAACTCCTCGGCCAGCGCGGCGCGGATTTCCACCTCGCTCACCTCCTTGCCGAACCGCGTGCGACGAAACCCCTCGATCACCTGCGCCGCCACTGCCGGCCCCAGGTCAGCCGAGATCAACAGCTCCTCCAACTCCTCCAGCGCCGCGTCGTCCAACCGTCGCTTGAGGATGATCGCCGAGATCCCCTCGGTCAGCTTCTGCGTGCTGCGCGCCAACCCCTGCTGGAGGCCCGAGAAGAACGCCCCCAGCGCCATCAGGCAGCCTCAGCCAGCAGATGATCCGCTGTCGCACCAATCACCCGCGCCGCAATCACCTGCCCCGACGCGCGCGGCGCATCCAGCCGCACAGGGGAAAAATGCTCGGAATGCCCCGCACCGTCCGCCTCGGTCAGCAGCGCGATCCGCGAGCCAACCTGCCCAGCTAAAAACCGCGCCGCCGCCGCCTGCCCAACCGCCCGCAGCCCGCCCGCGCGCTCCCGCCGCACCGCCATCGGCACCGCCGGCATCCGCGCCGCCGGCGTGCCCGCCCGCTCGCTGTACGGGAACACATGCAGGAACGGCAGCTCAGCCTCGGCCAAAAACGCCAGCGTCTCGTCAAACAGCGCATCGGTCTCCGTCGGGAACCCGGCAATCAAATCGGCTCCGATCGCAATCCCCGGCCGCAGCGCCCGTGCCCGCGCGATCGCCGCCAACGCATCCCGGCGCGAGTGCCGCCGCTTCATCCGCTTCAAAATCAAATCGCTGCCTGCCTGCAACGACAAATGCAGATGCGGCATCAGCCGAGGTTCTTCCCCCACCAGTCGCCACAGATCCGCATCGATCGCCGCCGGATCGATCGAGGACAACCGCAGCCGCCGCAACTCCGGCACCAGCGCCAGCAGCCGCCGCGCCAACTGTCCCAACGAGGGCGTGCCCGGCAAATCCCCGCCGTAGCTGGCGATATCCACACCGGTCAGCACGACCTCATGGAAGCCGGCCTGCATCAGCGTGCGCACTTGCGAAACGACCGCGCCCACCGGCACGCTGCGTGACGGCCCGCGGCCAAACGGAATAACACAGAATGTGCAACGATGATCGCACCCCTGCTGCACCTGCACGAACGCCCGCGCCCGCCCGGCAAACTCGGTGACCAAATGCGCCGAGGTCTCCCGCGCCGTCATGATATCCGCCACCGCGGACCCCGCATCCGGCGCCCAGCTTTCCGCCAGCAGCTTCTCGACATTCCCCAGCACGCGCGTCACACCAGGCAGCGCGGCCCACGCCTCCGGATGCAACTGCGCGGCGCAACCGGTGACGACGATACGCGCGTTCGGACGGGCGCGTGCGGCACGGCGGATCGCCTGGCGTGCCTGGCGCTCGGCCTCGGCGGTCACGGCGCAGGTGTTGACGACAATGGTGTCGTCCAGCGGGCCGGCGTCGCGGGCAACGGCGCGGGACGTGCCGCTGAGGCCGGCGCGGGACGCGAGTTCGCGCATCACCTCGCTCTCATAGGCATTCAGCCGGCAGCCGAAGGTCAGGATTTCGACGCTCATGCCGGATATGCCGCCAGATCGACGCTGCCGGTGAAGGCGGTGGCGACCGGCCCGGTCATCAGCACATGTCCATCATCCCGCCATTCGATCTGCAACTCGCCGCCGTCCACGACGACCGTCGCGCGCCGTGCGACCAGCCCGCGCCGATGTGCGTTCACCAGTGCCGCGCAAGCGCCGGAACCGCACGCCAACGTCAGTCCCGCGCCCCGCTCCCACACGCGCAGCCGCAGCCGCTCGGGGCCCCGAACCTCCGCGAAGCCGATATTGGCCCGCTCCGGGAACAACGGATCACATTCCAGCGCCGGCCCCAGCGTGTCGATCGGCAGCGCCTGGAGATCGTCGACAAAGAAAGTAGCGTGCGGGTTGCCCATGCTGCACGCCGCCGGATCGGCCACCGGCCCGACCGCCAGGTCCAAATGCAGTGTGTCCATGCGTCGCGCCAGCGGCACGTCGGTCCAGTTCAGCCCCGCCGGCCCCATGTCCACCGTCACGCAACCATCATCCAGCAGATCGGCGGGCAAATTACCGGCGGCGGTGCGGATCACCAGGTGCCGCCGCCCCGTCTCCGCCGCCAGCCGCTCCACCACGCAGCGCGTAGCGTTGCCGCAGGCGCCGGCCTCCGTCCCGTCGGGGTTGCGGATGCGCATGAACGCGTCGGCGTTCGACCCCTCCGGCGCCGGCTCGATGATGATAAGCTGGTCATAGCCGATGCCGCGCCGCCGGTCCGCCAGCGCCGCCGCCCGCACCGGCGTGATGCCAAGCGGCGCTGCGCGCTCATCGAGCACGACGAAATCATTGCCGCAGCCATGCATCTTCACGAAACCGGCGATCATGGCGCCTTATATGGGCCGCCGCCGCCCAGCGGAAGGGTGCCGGTTTCAACCTGAGAGTCCATCCGTCAATCAGCCGAAGATCTCATCCTCGGGTGGCAGCCAAAGGCCGACGCCCGCGAGGCCACCAGGAGCATCGCGTGACGAAAGCCGGGGATCATCCCAAAGGCGCGAACCAAGGGGGTGATCAGGCCGCCGGCAATGGTGTGGGGAGCGTGCTGGCTCGGTTCGACCCCGAAGGTAAGTCGTTCGGCCCGTTCAAGGGGGATGCGCAACGTGCCGAACAGCCAGTCGAACACGGCGAGGCCTGCGCCAAGGTTGCGACCAAAATGGTCGGGATCGCTGGAGTGGTGGATCTAATGGTGGGCAGGGCTGGCGAGGATACGTCCCAACTTGCCGGTGAATGCGATCCAGATGTGCAAATGTTGCAAGTGGTAGGTGCAATAGATGTAGGCCAGGACGATGACGTTGGCGCCGTCAAGCTTAAGTTCGTGGCCGGTGGTGCCGAGCAGGAAGCCGGCAATCGCGGCTGTGGGCGCCATGACCAGCACCATGACATTATAGAAAACGAGCGTATCAACGGGATGCACGCGGAAGACGGTGAACGGAGACAACGTCTCCGCGGTGTGGTGGACGCGATGGAACTCTCACAGGAATGGAATTTCGTGGCTGAGATAATGGTCCAGCCAATATGCGAATTCGTAGGCCAGGAACATCGCAAGAGTCTCGATCGCAGTGGCGGTCAGTGGCGCAAAATATGGCGCCGGTCGGGGGCCGAGGACCGCGACCAACGCCGCGCTGGTCCAATTTGCAACCGTCGGGAACGACAGCACCGCCGAACCGATTATGACGCCGGTCGCCATCGTGTTGAGCAGGCAGAAGCCGAGGTCAGCGCGCGTGGACGCGCTGAGGATCAGCCAGCGCGGAAAAATGGCGCGGCGCAGGAGTTTGAAGCTGGTACGTCGGCCGCGAGCTCGGCAGCGGAGCGCGATGGTCGAAGCGGCGATCAGCAGGGCGGCGGTAAGCAACAACGCCGAGAACACCGAACCGGGTGAAAGCAGCATATGAAACAAAGCAGGCAACGTAAGGGCCACGACCGGCAACGCCATTGTCACCGCCAGGGCGTTGCCGCGGGTCGGGGGGTTGCGGAATGCGCCCGCTACCGCCCGTGGGACCCTTATCAGCCCGGCGGTTTGCGAAAAAAAAGCATGATTTCGCTCGGTTGGTACCAAAGACAGCGTCTAACACACCGGCTGACAGACTGACCGAACCGCCGCGACTTGGTGGCCCAATCATCACTGCGTATCACCGCAATGGAGTTGCAAAGTCACTTCGGCAGAGTCGGTGCTGCGCTTCACGTACAGCGCCGTCCTGGCCTCCTCCGCGCGCTCCGCGGTGAAATCTTCTCGCCCGCGGTTGATCGAGCACCCAGCACCAAGCAAGCCCGAAACTGCTCTAAAGCCGAAACTGCTCTAAAACAGCGATTAAGGAAGGGCAGGGGAGACAGCAATGCAGGTCCTGATCGTGGGCGGCGGCATCGGCGGGCTGGCGGCGGCTCTGTCGCTGCACCAGGCCGGCATCGGCTGCACGGTGTTCGAGCAGGTGCGCGAACCTCGGGAACTCGGCGTCGGCATCAACACCCTGCCGCACGCCATCAAGGAACTGGCCGCACTCGGCCTGCTGGACGCGCTGAACCGCGCCGGCATCCGCACCCGCGAGCTGATCTACGCCAACCGCTTCGGCCAGGTGGTATGGCGCGAGCTGCGCGGCACCGATGCTGGCCTCGACACGCCGCAATTCTCCATCCATCGCGGCAAGCTGCTCGGCATGCTGCTGGCGGCGGCGCGCGAACGGCTCGGCCCGGACGCGATCCGCACCGGCTGCCGTCTGGTCGCGGTCGCGGAACGCCGCGCCAGCATCGCCGCGACGTTCGAACAGCGCGGCACCGGCACTTCATCCAACCCGCGCGGCATCGCCGCGACCGTCGAGGCGACCGGCGACGCGCTGATCGGCGCCGACGGCATCCATTCCACGCTGCGCGCGCTGTATCACCAGAACGAGGGGCCGCCGATTTGGAACGGCACCATGCTGTGGCGCGGCGCCGTCGACTGGCCAAGGTGGCTCGACGGCCGCACCATGATCATCGCTGGCGGCATGGGGGCGAAATTCGTCTACTACCCGATCCACGCCGACCCGGCGCGGCCCGACAGACGGCTGACGAACTGGGCGGTGATGGCCCGCGTCGCCGACGGCGCCACCATCCCGCCGCGGCGCGAGGACTGGAACCGCCCCGGCGACCTGGCGGACCTGGAACCGCTGGTGCGCGAGCGCTTCCGCCTGGATTTCGTCGACCCGCTGGCGCTGATCCGCGCGTCCGGCGAGTTCTACGAATACCCGCTATGCGACCGCGATCCGTTGCCGCGCTGGTCGTTCGGCCGCGCCACGCTGCTGGGCGACGCGGCGCACCCGATGTATCCGGTGGGCTCCAACGGCGCGAGCCAGGCGGTGCTGGACGCGCGCGCGTTGGCACGGCATCTGGCGGCGGGATCGGACGTGCCGGCGGCGCTGGCGGCCTACGAGGCGGAACGCCGCCCGATGACCGCCGAGATCGTGCTGAACAACCGCAAGGGCGGCCCGGAGCGGGTGATCGACGTACTGGAATCCCGCGCCCCGGAGGGCTTCGCCGACGTGGAGCAGGTCGCTTCCCACGCCGAGCGCGAGGCGATCGTGCGCGGCTACGCGACGATGGCGGGGTTCGCGAAGGAGCAGATCAACGCGCCGCGGTGAGCTGACCAACAACAGGCTGGCCGCCAGCGCGCGTTCGAGGCGAAGACGACGGTAGCGCCTCGAGGCCAATGCGGCTGCGCGATCCGGACAGCGCCGAAGCAGCGGTGATACTGGATTTGGCGGCCAACTTCGCGGAGTTCGCTGATCAGTGGTCTTAAGAGTCAGCGCCGTCGTCGGCGCCACACCTCGGTCGCGACGCTGGACACGACGGCTGCAGCCGCGCATGTCATCGCATCTCTGGATTCAGCGGCGGCAATGGAGGCTATGGCATGGTCAATACGTTGCAGTCTGGGCGACGTCGTGCAGCTGCCACGCGTTCAGGCACAACGCCAAGATCGCGGCGCGAGGCGCTTGATCTGGCCGCATCGATCGATGATGCCGCAGCCGAAATGCAGCGCGATGGCCCGGTATCGCCGGATGAGCTGCGACGAGCATTGGTCGATCTGGAGCTGGAGTGGGCGAACGAGCCTGGCTACCAATCTGCTCTGACGAGGCGATCCGTCCGGCCGACCCGGTGAATGCTTCCGCCTTGCTTCCCGGGTGAACTGCCCGGCAATCTCTCACCACGTGCCACACGCGACTTGATCGGGATCCTGCGATACAGCGCACGCCAGTGGGGGATCGTGACCGCTCGGCGCAGTCGCGATCGGCTGCTCAATCAAATCAGGGCAATAGAGTCCGGTGTCTTCGTCGGTCATCTGCGGCATGACGTGACGCCCAAAGTGCCAAGACTGTTCCTGGTCGAGCATCCCTGGGTCATCGCCTACAATCCGCGGACCCGGCGACTATACCGCGTGCTACATCGGGCGATGGACTTTCCGGCGCTGTTTCCTTCACCCGATCCGCCGGGCCGGTCGCCGGATCGTTGACACATGGGTCATGTTGACGGGGAAACCAATGGGAGGAGGAAACCAATGGAAGGAGGTACTCTATGACACTGCCGCTCGGCAACCTGCCCGACACGCGCTATCCCGATCCGCGCATCGAGCCACTCGACAAGCGCTTCCGCTACAAGCAGGGCAACGCCGGCATCGAGCGCATCGCCACCGGCTTCCGCTGGGCGGAAGGCCCGGTGTGGTTCCGTGATGGCAACTACCTGATCTTCAGCGACATCCCCAACAACCGCATGATGCGCTGGCTGGAGGAAGACGGTCATCTATCGGTGTTCCGCGCGCCGTCGAACTACACCAACGGCAACACCCGCGACCGCGAAGGCCGCCTGGTCAGTTGCGAGCACGACACCCGACGTGTCACCCGCACGGAACTGGACGGACGCATCACCGTGCTGCTCGACCGTTACGAGGGCAAAGCACTGAATGCGCCCAACGACGTGGCGGTCGCCGCCGACGGCGCAGTCTGGTTCACCGATCCCGGCTACGGGATCGACGGCCCCTACGAAGGCCACAAGGCGCCGGCGGAACTGCCCCGCAACGTCTATCGCCTCGATCCGCGCAGCGGTGCCGCGACGGTGGTGGCGGATGATTTCGTCCGCCCGAACGGCATCGGCTTCTCACCGGACGGAGCAAAACTTTACGTCGTGGACTCCGGCATCACGCATGGCGGCTCCGCCAACATCCGCGTCTTCGAGGTGGACGGCGCACGCCTGCGCAACGGCCGCGTCTTCGCCGAGGATTTCGCTCCCGGCATGACCGATGGGCTGCGCTGCGACGTTGACGGCAACGTCTGGTGCAGCATGGGAGCGGACGATCCGGCCGAGGACGGCGTGCGCTGCTATGCCCCGAACGGCGACCTGATCGGCAAGATCCACCTGCCCGAGGGCTGCGCCAATCTTTGTTTCGGCGGCAGGAAGAAGGACCGCCTGTTCATGTGCGCCAGCACATCCGTCTACGCGCTGTACGTCAACGCCGAAGGCGCGATGGTGCCGTAGCGTCCGTCGCAGGGGGCTGCCGCGGGGGGCGGTATTACAGCAGCGTCGTTTTCACACCCAGCGCCGGCCCGGCCGCACTGAGGCGCCGATCCAGCGTGCACAGCGTTGCGCCATGATCGGCACAGATCGCGAGATGAAGAGCATTGCCGGCACGCAAGCCCAACGCATTCTGGTCGGCAAACCGGGCCGCCGTGCGGAACTGCGGCCCCGACACCGGTAGCATTGTGAAGTTGTCCGCCATCAGCCGCTGAAACATCGCGAGCGCATCCGCTCGATGGGCTGCCTCGATTTGCCTGGTCCGAAGCTTGATCGCCAATGCCGATGAAAACTCGGTGACCACCCAGTCGCTGATCGCGAGACGTCCTGGTTCCTGCTCATCGAGCCACACCTGCATGCGGTCGGTATCGGCCTCTCGGGTCAGCGCCGCGACCAGCAATGAGGTGTCGAGATACAGTGTCAATAGCGATCCTCATCCCGCATCCGGCGAACGAAATCGCCGGCGGACTCCCGCTGTCGCGGCATTGCGTCGGTCATCGCCCGCAGTGCGGCGATGTCGACCCGCTTGCGCGGTGTCTCGATCGCGGTGAGTTGCGCGACTGGCTTGCCCCGGCGGGTGATCTGCACCGTCTCGCCGCTGGAAGCCCGCTCGACCAGGTCACTCAGGAGCGCCTTGGCCGCGGCCAGGCTGATACTGCCGATGG
>DASRQX010000364.1:0-23065 GCA_035696165.1 Acetobacteraceae bacterium
AGCAAGGCCGATTTCAAAGGAAAGGTCGTCTCCTCAATGCGGAGCCTCCAAAGGAACCCGATGAAGATATGCTCCTTCTTCCGAAAGCCCTCCCTTCAATATGCTGCCTGAAGGTGACTCTACTTATGGACTGATTAATAGTATACCATTCGCTCGGGGAAATCCGTCTCTTTGATAACTATTTGCAATAGAGAATCACCACAGAGGCACAAAGCCCAAGAGAAAAACATCAAGCTAACCACTCGGCTTTTCTACTCCGTGCATCCGTGGTGACACTTGCTTGCAGGCGTGCGGCAGAGCACAAGTCCCTGCAAGCATCAAGCATATCAGCTCGCTACCAACCCCATGCCCGTCCACCCAACGCACGACGCGCAGGCCCGCACCCCACTACCCCACAAGCTGGCGTTGCGCCGCCAGCTCGGCCAGCGCAGCGGCAGTGGCAATGGCAAACTCGTGACACCGCGCCAGCGCGGTGGCCTGATCGCCGCCGCGGCAGGTCTGCTCGACCAGACGGGCAGCCGCACTGGCCCGGCGACCGCCCAGGTTGCCGATCAGCGACACAAGGTCATGTGCCTCCTGTGTCGCTGCCGGAAGGTCCTCGGCCGCCAATCGTTCTGTCAACCGGACGACCCGTTGCGGAATATCATCCAGCGCGTCGGCCAGGAAGCTGTCGAACTGTTCGGGATTGAAGATGCGGCGCAAGTCCGCGACCACCGCCGGATCGAGCTCCGGCCCAATCTCCGACGCACCAGTCTCCGACGCGCCAATCGTCAACCCGCCAATCTCCGGCGCGCCCGTCTCCAGCCCACCCACAAGCGGTGCGTCAAGCGCCACCGACCGCCCCCCCAACACATCGACCGACGGCGTATCGGCGGCGGTCTCGGCCATGAAGCGCCTCCCTCCGATCATCCGCCCAAGCGCAGCCTGCAGCGTCGCAGGCGTGATCGGCTTGGCAAGATAGGCGTCCACGCCAACGGCCAGGTAGCGCTCTTCCGCGCCGGCGATCGCATCGGCAGTCAATGCCAGGATGGGAATGGAGCACAACGGTTCAGACATGGCACGGATACGCCGGATGGCGCCAACGCCGTCAAGCACCGGCATTTGGATATCCATCAGCACAAGGTCGAAGCCGCCCCGGCCAACCGCGGCCACCGCGTCCTCGCCGTTGCCGACGACGTCCACCCGGTGTCCCGCGGCGCCCAGCAGCATCACGATCAGCCGCTGGTTGATCTTGTTGTCCTCCGCCACCAGGACATGCTTCGGCGAAAGATTGGGCATCGGCGACAGGTTCGGCACCCCCTGCCCGACCTCCGGCGCGGCCGGCACCGGATCACCAGGCGCCCCCAGGCCGAACAGCCGGCCCAGCGTGTCAAGCAGCGACTGCTCGCGCACCGGCTTGGTCAGCACCGCGTCGATCTGCGGTTCCAGCCCCGGCGGCAGCGCGTCGCGATCAACCGAACAAACAACCACCAGCCGAAGCTCCCCAATCCCCGGCAGATCGCGGATCCGCCGCACCAGCGCATCACCCCCCTGCGCGGGCTGGTCCAGCTCGATCATCGCCAGGTCGAACGGCTGACCGCGGTGCCAGCCTTGCTCAAGCTCGACGATCGCCTGCGCGCCGTCGCGCACGGCGGTGATTTCCATGCCCAGTCCAGCCAGCTCGCCGCGCAGCACACTGCGACTGATGTCGGTGCCACCGACCAGCAACACACGCAGATCGCGCAATTTCTCGGTCAGCGAACGACCGGTCAGCACCGGCGCGCCGGCGTGGGCCAGAGGCACTTCGAAGAAGAAGCAGGTGCCGCGCCCGGGCGTGGACCTTATGCCGATCGTGCCGCCCATCAGTTCCACCAGTTGGCGGCAAATGGCGAGACCCAGGCCGGTCCCCCCGAACCGCCGCGAGATCGAACTGTCGGCTTGGGTGAACGGCTCGAACAGCCGCGGCCGGACGCTTTCCGGGATCCCCGGCCCGGTGTCGGTCACCTCCACCCACAGGCGCTCCAGCGGCTCACCGCCCGTTCCTGCCTGCTGGGACATCACCTCGACCGTTACGCCACCGGCGTCGGTGAACTTGATCGCATTGCCCACCAGATTTAGCACCACCTGACGCAGCCGCGTCGGATCGCCGCGGAAGCCGAGCCGGGCGGTCGGATGGATCACGATGGACAGCGCGATCGCCTTCTCGCGCGCCTGAGGTGTGAACAGCCCGACCGCCCCCTCGATCAGATCGACCAGATCGAAATCAACCGTCTCCAGCTCCAGGCGCCCGGCCTCCAGCTTCGAGATATCCAGAATGTCGTCGATCACCGCGAGCAGCGCGTCCGCGCTTTCGCGCACCGCCACCGCGCATTCGCGCTGCTCCTCGCTGAGCCGGGAGCCAAGCAGGATGGCGGTCATGCCGATGATGCCGTTCATCGGCGTACGGATCTCGTGGGACATGCGCGCCAGGAAATCGGTTTTCGCGCGGCTCGCCTCCTCCGCCAGCGCGCGGGCCTGCTCGGCCTGTTCGCGCGCCTGCGCGACACGCTCCTCGGCAAGCTTGCGCTCGGTGATGTCGGTGTAGGTCCGCACGATGCCGCCATCCGGCATCGGCGTACTGCGCACCTCCAGCATCCGCCCGTCGGGACGCCGCCGTTCGTAGACATGCGGCTGGTCCAGAATGCCGCCGGCGCGGACGAACTCCTGGACGTCTCCCGGCGTGTGCTTGAACTCGTCGATGCTCCACTGATAGGCCAGGATGTCGGCGAACGGCGTGCCTGGTGTCCCCAGCGCCGGGGGCAGGCCGAGCATTTCGACCGCGCGCTGGTTGCAAACCGCGACGGTGCGGTTGGCCGCGATCATCATGATGCCCTGACCCATGAACTCCAGCGTGGTCTCGAGCAGGGCAGACTTCTCGGCGATGAGACCTTCGCTCTGGGTCAGCGCGCCGCTGGTGCGTCGCAGTTCACTGGCCTGCATCCGCAGCCGCCGCCGGGTCTGCTCGAGATCGGCGTTCTTCTGCGCCAGCGATTGCTCCGAGCTCGCCAGCCGCGGGAACTGACGCACCAGCACCAGGAACAGCAGCAGGATCGCCAGCGCGACGACGAGCGCACCCAGCATGATCGCGATCACCTCGCGCCACCATGCGGCCAGCGCCACATCGCGTGTCACGACAACGTCGACAACCAGCGGATAGTCCTTCAGCGGGTGAACCGAAACATAGCTTGGCGCGCCGCCGGCGCGGCCTTGCGACAGGTAGTCGCCGCCGCCCAAGGCGACGAACTGGTACCAGGGCGAGTCAGGCGGGACCATCGCGCCGATCACGCGATCATCATGCGGGTAGTGCAACAGCCTCGTGCCATCGCGCCGCAGCACGCTGACCTTGCTGCCGTCCATCAGCATGATCGCCTGGTAGAATGGCTCGAAATACCGCAGCGCCAGGGGTGCCGCGACGAAGCCCAAAAGCGCGCCGGTCGGTGCGCTGACGCGGCGCGCGAGGACGATGGACCACTCGCCCCCGGCACCGCTGCGCTCAGCCGCGCCCACATAGGTCGCGGTCTCCGGATGGGCGCGCAACGTCCGGATGTAGTCGCGATCCGACAGATCGACCGGCGCCGATGGCCACGCCCCCGACGAGACCACCGTCTTGCCGTCCACGTCGATGACCGACAGCGCCGTGGCCTGCGGCAGGTTTTTCAGTTCGTCCGCCAGGACGTCGTGCATGTGTTCGTTGTTCAGCCTGGCGCGGAGTGCCGCGGGTGACCCGACGCCGTCGCCGCGGATCTGCTCTTCCGTCGCCCGCAGCGCGAGATCGACACCCTGCAGCGTGCGCGAGGTCTGCTCGGCCAGCAGCCTGCCAAGGTCGCCGCTGATCTGCTGCACCTGCCGCAGCGCGTGCTCGCGCGACCCCAGGATCGCCAGCCCCGCCAGCACCAGGACCACGCCGATCAGCAGGCCCGTCAGCCGTGCCAGCCCATGCTTGTCACCCGGCCCCCGATTGTCCGACGGCCCACGTTTGCCGTCCGGCCCGCGCTTCACAGACGCGGTCCCCAAGCCATTCGACGTCGATGACGGTGACGGCTCGGACATCTCCAGCGGCGGCCTAGCCTCCTATGGCGTGCCGTGAGCGGCCACCAGCTCGCACCGTGGCGTCACGCGCGCTACCGGGTTGTTCCACGCACGCATCGCACTGGCGAGTGCTCGGATCAGAACCGACGCTGCCCAGGACGTTCGGCGCGTCGGCTTTGTGGCAGCGTGAACGACAGACCGGCGCAGATCAAACCCAAGCCGGCCGGCAACAGCCAAGCCGGCCGTATCAGGACCGGCAATATGACCTCGCTCCACAACCAGGGTGTGATGGCGCGCTCCACCGCGGATTGCAGCACGTCCAGCACGCGGTGATCGATGGCCAGCAGCGCCTGGCCGAGCGGCATGCCCGGCGGCCCAAGCAACGCCACGGCCACCGCCCCGACCAAAAACGCCGCCGCCAAAATCGCCAGGATACGTCGCGCAATCACATGAACAATTTCTCACCCTTGAGGTCCTGGTACAGGCCCCCGACAAACTCACCATACCCATTATAGAGCTTCGTTGGCACGCGTTCATCACTGCCAAGCAGCCGTTCGGTCGCCTGGCTCCAGCGCGGGTGTGCCACCGCCGGGTTGACGTTGGCCCAGAAACCATACTCGGCGGGCTGAATCGCCTCCCAGAAGGTGTGCGGCCGCTGGTCGGTGAAGCTGACCTTCACGATCGCCTTGGCCGATTTGAAGCCGTATTTCCAAGGCAGTGCGAGCCGAAGCGGACCACCGTCCTGGGGCGGCACCGGCTTGCCATACATTCCGGTGACCATGAACGCGAGGTCAGTCATCGCCTCGTCCATCGTTACGCCCTCGGTATACGGCCACGGGTAGAAAGGCGCCTCCAGCCCGGGCATCGTTTTATCCTGGATAGTCTCGAACACCACATATCTGGCCGAGCCGAGCGGTTCCGCGAGCTTCACCAGCGCGCTGAGCGGAAAGCCGGTCCACGGCACCGTCATGGCCCAGGCCTCGACACAGCGATGGCGATAGACCCGCTCCTCGAGTTGCACCTGTTTCAGCAGGTCGTCGATGTCGAGGGTGCGCGGCTTGGCCAGCATGCCGGCCAGCTCGATCGACCATGGACGCTGGTGCAATGCCTGTGCAGCGCGCCATAAGTCTTTGTCGTCACTGAATTCATAGTAATTGTTGTAGGTGGTCGAGTATTTCTCGTCGGTCAGCGGGCGATCGACGGTGTATTTCGGGTTCCGCGCCACCGCCGTGGTGTCGGCTCTGGCCCTCCCCATCATCGCGCGCGTGGCGACGGACAGCGCGACAGCCCCGGCCACCACTTCGCGGCGACCCAGGCCGCGGCGACCCGAGTCGCCGCGGCACAGCACTACCGCCTCCGGCGTCACCTCGCGTTCGGGTATCTCCCACCCACGGCGTCGCGTGATAAGCATCGCGTGTTTCCTTCCTGTTGCTCAGCATACAAACGCCCGACGAGACAAGCCATTCCCATCCGCCCCGCCATTTACTTTGCCCGGACGCCCGCTGCCCGAGACGCCCGCTGCATTGTCGGACGCAGCAGGATCGGGAACATTACAGGCGCCCCCCCGGCATTGCCGGCACCTGGCGACCCCGGCGGGCGGCCCCTGACAGGAGTTACGCTGATGCACCTCGCCCGGTTTCCCCGCGCCCGCATGTTTCCCACTCCAACGCCGCTCGAGCGGCTGGACAACCTGACCCGCGCGCTGGGCGGGCCGGAGATCTGGATCAAGCGCGACGACTGCACGGTCGTGGCGACCGGCGGCAACAAGATCCGCAAATTGGAGTATCTGGTCGGCGAGGCCCGCGCCCAGGGCGCCGACCACCTCGTCACCCAGGGCGCCGTGCAGTCCAACCACGTGCGCCAGACCGCCGCGGTGGCACGCCGCTTCGGCATGAAGTGCACCGCACTGCTCGAACATCGGATCGAAACCAACGACCGCGACTACCTCAACAGCGGCAACGTGCTGCTCGACCGGCTGTTCGACTGCGCGATCGAGTATCGCCCCACCGGCCTCGACATGAACGCCGAGGCCGAGGCCAAGGGCGCCGCGCTGCGCGAGGCCGGCGCCAAGCCGTACGTAATCCCGGGCGGCGGGTCGAACACCACAGGCGCGCTCGGCTATGTCGGCTGCGCCCAGGAACTGATGCAGCAGGCCGACGAGATGGGCCTGACGATCGACCGCATCGTCACGGCGACCGGCAGCGCCGGGACGCACGCGGGGCTGGTGGTCGGCCTGCAAGGCTGCAACGCCGGCGTGCCCGTGTTGGGGCTCGGCGTGCGCCTGCCGAAAGACCCACAGGAAGCGAACGTGCACCGCCTAGCCGAGGCGACCGCCGAGGTCGTCGGCGTGCGCGGCGGCATACCCCGCACATCCGTCGAGGCGAACTGCGACTACGTAGGCCCAGGCTACGGCCAGCCGACCCCCGGCATGATCGAGGCGGTGCTGATGCTGTCGCGCCAGGAGGGCCTGCTGCTCGACCCGGTCTATTCCGGCAAGGCGATGGCCGGAATGATCGACCTGATCCGCAAGGGCACCATCGGCAAAACCGAGACGGTAGTGTTCCTGCACACCGGCGGTGCCGTAGGCCTATTCGGCTACGCAGGCGTCTTCGAGCAAGCAATGGACACCTAATAATCCCTATAACAATCCCAAATAATCCGTACTCCCCCTCCCCTTGAGGGAGGGGGTTGGGGGGAGGGGTCGGCGCGCAATTCGGGGAAGCATCGGCGCGCAACAACTCACGAGGCGGACTTGGCACCCACCCCCAGCCAGCCTTGGTCCGGCCCCGGCCTCACCATAACGCCAAGCCAACATCAGCCCGCCAAAACCAGCATCACCAACACCGATCGCACCCGCCTCGTCACGACGCATAAACCGGGGGGAAACGCCATGCTGAAAAGCGACACACGCATCCTGACCACCCACACCGGCAGCCTGCCCCGCCCGCCGGCGCTCACCGAACTCTACGTCCAGCGCAGCCACGGAGAACCAATAAACGCCGCCGCCCTCGACACAATGGGCAAGGCCGCCCTAACTGACGTGGTGCGCAAGCAGCTCGCCGCCGGGATCGACATCGGCAACAACGGCGAGCAGCAGCGCGAGGCCTTTTTCCTATATGTCCTCCGCCGCATGAGCGGCTTCGGCGGCGGCTGGACCCGGCGCACCATGGCCGACATCACGCGCTACCCGGGCTACGCCGCCGCAACCGGTGTGGACGACACCGGCAAGCGCGTGGTGAGCAATCGCGGCCGGCTGCCGCAGGCGGTGGCCGAGGTGCGCTACCTCGATCGAGCCCTGGTCGACGAGGAATGCGCAGATTTCCGCGCCGCCCTGGACGCGACCGGCGGCGGGTTCGCCGAGCCATTCATGACCGCCCCATCTCCCGGCATCATCGCCGCCGCGATGGCGAATGCCTGGTACGACACCGAAGCCGCCTACCTGACCGCCCTTGGGCAGGCACTTCGCATCGAGTACGAGGTGATCGTGCAAGCCGGGTTCCTGCTGCAGATCGACGCACCGGACCTCGCGCTGGAGCGCCACGTCTCCTACCAGGACCGCCCGCTCGCGGACTTCGTTGCATTCGCCGAAAACGTTGTAGCCACCATCAACGCAGCACTGGTGAACGTGCCGCGTGACCGGGTGCGCATGCACGTGTGCTGGGGCAACTACGAGGCACCGCACGACTGCGACGTCGAACTTCGAGAAATCCTGCCCGCGATCAAGCAGGCGCATGTCGGCGGCTTCGTGCTGCCCTTCGCCAACCCGCGTCACGCACACGAACACCGCTGCCTGGCCGAGCTGCCGCTCGATGCCGGCCAGGTCATCGTCGCCGGCGTGATCGATCCCCTGACCAACTTCGTCGAGCACCCCGAAGTGGTCGCCGACCGCATCGAGGCCGTCGCGCGCGCGGTCGGCGACCCGACGCGCGTGCTGGCCGGAACCGACTGCGGCTTCGACACTTCCGCTGGCCGAGGCCGGGTGGCGGACGACGTCGTCTGGGCCAAGCTGACCGCGCTACGTGACGGCGCCAGGATAGCCTCGCGCCGCCTATTCCCCGCCTAACTTAACCTCGCCCGCGCTTGCGGGAGAGGCCGAGGCGCGAAGCGCCGAGGGTGAGGGTGCCACCCACCACCACCCCATCAACAATTGCACCCTAAGCCCAGCTGCCAGATCGCCGGCTGGCGCGTCCCGCCCAACCGCCTCAGCCCGGCGATCGCAGCACGGCCAGCGTCTCCTCCGGCTCCGGCCGGCGCGTGTAGTCCGGGTCCGCCTCGATCCCCAACACCGCACCGCCTTTCGCCAAAACAAGGCGGGCCGGCACCGGCAGGCGCCAACTGCTGTCGCCGTCGAACGTCGGCAGGTCAATGCCAAAGCGGGCGTAGATCTTGATCAGGTCATCGGGCAACTGCATCGCGATGCCGTAGGCTTCAGCCACCTTGTTGCCGGCGTCGAACAGCAGGTCGAAACCCAACTTCATCTGCGTGCGCATCTCCATCGAGATCGCCGGCAGTTGCGGCGAGATCACCACCAATTCGGCGCCGAGAGCGTGGATATCCGGAAGTACTGCGTTCAGAGCTGACAGCTCATGTCGGCAGTATGGTCACCATCGGCCGCGGAAGAACGAGACCACCACCGGCCCACGCGCCACCAGCGCGGCGGACGACACATCCACCCCGTCCTGGTTGGCCAGCGTGAAAGCCGGGCCGGGCTGGCCGGGCTTCGGCATCCGCGCATGGAAGCCCGAGGCACGCTGGTCCGCGGTCACGCGATGCATGATCTTCAGGTCGTCGGGCGATATCCGGCCCGGCTTGGTGCCGTCGCCTTCCGCCGCGCGGCGGATGGTGTCGAGCGCATTCTTGAGCGAGGCCATTGGCACTCCTCCTACCCCGGTGGGTCGAACGCTAGGTGGCCCGAGGGCGCCTGACAAGATCGGTCCTTCCGGGTCGACCCTTCCGGGACCACACGCCCATTCCTCGTGCTCCCGGCGCGAAGGAAGAGTTTTAGCGCAGATGCGGGAAGACGATGCGCGCAGAACACACATCGCGGCGGTTGCCCGCAACCGAAACAGGCACGACGTAGCGCCGCCATCAACCAGCCGCCGATTCAGGTGGCCGAACCGATGAACCTGTCAACTTTTCGGCAAACTGTTGGTGCGAAGCAAGCAAGGAATTTTTAGCCGCGGATGAACGCCGATGACGCCGTGCTGGGCCATCTGACGAGGCCGATCATCGGCGGTGCCATGACTGTCTCCAATGCTCTTGGAGCTGAATTTCTTGAGAAGGTGTACGAAAATGCACTTGCGCATGAGCTTCGCAAGGTAGGCCTTGCGGTTGCGCAGCAACGCAGCGTCACCGTTGCGCAGCAACGCAGCGTCACCGTGATGTACGATGGGATCATCGTGGGTGACTATGCAGTGGACCTGCTGGTCCAGGAAGCGGTGATCGTCGAGCTGAAGGCCATCAAGGCGGTAGCCGACATCCACCTCACTCAGTGCATCAACTAGCTTCGGGCGACGGGCCTCCAGGGCTGCCTGCTGCTCAACTTCGGCAACCCGCGCCTGGAGATCAAGCGCATCGTGCTAGGCCTATGAGGCATTGGTCTTGTCGGCGTTCATCGGCGGCTGAATCAGCTTTGCCGCGCCGGGCACAATTGCGGCCAGTAGGCCGGAAGAATAAGCTTAATCAATATGTTGTTGTCGTATCGGCGGAAATTCTTCGCGCGGTGCGGTGATTCGTGGGACAGTAGTTACAGATGACACTGTGCTGAACGAACCGTCGGGGCCCATGACCGGCTGCGCGCACACCGTCAGATGCACCGGAACCGATGACGGGCGTGCGGCCGGCCGCGCTGTCACAGGCGCGCCGACCCCGGTTGCCACCCAGACGCCGGCCACCCGGGCGCAGGCGACCCGGGCGCAACCGACCGGGTCGCCGACGACCGGCTGCGCGCGGTCAGACGCGCCAGAACGGCTTGTTCGCCTCAGCCTCGGCTTCGGTGAAGCTAACGCCGATGTCCTTCAACGCGTCCGCATCCAGTTGGCTGATACGCTGGCGGGACCGGTGACGCTGCCACATGGCACTGGCGCGCTGCCGGATTGCCGGCCCGGTGGCGCGCGGCGTCTGGCGCCTGCGCGACCCGCCGTCCCACGGAAAACGATCCATCTCGGCCAGCGCGGCGCCGCGCGTGACCCCGATATCTGCGAGCATATGGTCGTCAAGCTCCGCCAGCTCGTTACGCGTGACAGCGTTGCGCCAGGCGTGGTTGGCGGCCCGCGTCATCGCGCGCCAAATGGAGCGCACAAGATCGAGCCCGGCAGTGGGTGCGGCATGGGCCGCATGCGAGCGTAACAGCATCGAACCCTCCTTCTTCCTGCTTGGCCGACCAGGTGGCCGGCCGATGTGACAAGCCTGGAGATGGGGGCGGATCAGCAATCAGTAAAACGAGTTGTATTCATGCCCAGCATCAATAATATTGATGCCCATGAGCATGCCCCACGCACTTGATGCCGATCTGTTGCGGACCTTCGTGTTGGTCGCGGAGCGCAGCAGCTTCACCGAGGCCGCCGAGATGGTGGGCCGCACCCAATCCGCCGTGTCGATGCAGATCAAGCGGCTCGAGGAGGTTTTGGGCCAAAAGGTGCTGAACCGCGGCAAGGGCGGTGACGTGGACCTGACACCGCACGGAGAAATCCTGCTCGCCCACGCCAGGCAGATCCTGACCCTGAACGACGAGGTCATGGCGCTGTTCCGCGCCCCGGCACTCGCCGGCACCGTGCGCCTGGGCACACCGGACGACTACGCGTTCGGCTACCTGCCGCCGATCCTGAAGCGCTTCTCGGACACTCACCCGGCGGTGCAGGTGGATGTGCTGTGCGCGCCATCGAACGAACTGATCAAACGCTTGCGGGAGGACGATCTCGACCTGACGCTGACCTCTGAAGGGCATCAGCCTCGCCACTGGCCGACGGTGCAGTTGTGGCGTGGACCGCTGGTCTGGGTGACGTCGTCGCGGCATGCGCCACACCGGCTGGATCCCCTGCCTCTCGCGCTGGCGCAGGTCGGCACCAATGCGTCGTCCAACTGCGACTGGGCGCGCGCCGCGATGACCGCGCTGGACCATGCCGGGCGGCGTTATCGGCTGGCCTATTCCTCGGGATCCCAGGTCGGCACGCACGCGCCGGTGCTGGCGGGGCTGGCCGTGACGGTGTCCACGCTGTCGTGGTTGCCCGACGGCCTGCGGCCAATGCGCCCGGACGAGGGGCTGCCACCATTGCCGGAGTTCGGAATTCTGCTGCTGAAGGGCCGCCACCCGCGCCAGCCGATGACCGACGCGCTGGCGCTGGAGATCGAGGCGGGATTCCACGCAGTCGGGCTGCAACGGGCGAAGGCGGCGTGACAGCGATGTCGGCTTGCTGCGAAGGTTCTGGACGCCTGCAATGGCCGCGATGGCTATGAGGACGTGATGGCGTTGTGCGTGCCGTCCCCACCCAACCGGCCAAACACCAGCGACCAGCCGATACCGGCGATAGGGTAGGCACGGATCCTGCCACCGGACACGACCAGCTCCGCAAGCGCCGTCAGCTCTTCGACCCAAGTCGGACCCAGTCAGCCCATCGACCAGTCGCCCATCGAAAGGTCCCGAAAGCGGACGCCTGAAGCTTCCGCGGCCTGTTAAGGTCGGACACCCAGGCCGGGCCAACAGGGCGGTGCCCGCCGGATGAATACGACGTATCGTGGATGCGCGTTTCGCAATGCAATGAAAGGTGGCGACCATGGGAAGGCTCGACGGCAAGATCGCAGCGGTGACGGGCGGCGCATCGGGGATCGGCGAGGCGACAGTCAGGCGTTTCATCGCCGAGGGCGCGAGCGTGGCATTCTGCGATCGGGACGCCGAGCGCGGCCAGCGCGTGGCGGCCGAACTCGAGACCGCCGGCGCCAAGGTCGCCTTCACGCAGGCAGACGTTGGTACCGAGGCCGCATGCCTCGCCTTCGTCAACGGTGCCGGGGAAAAATTCGGGCGCCTCGACATCCTCATCAACAATGCCGGCATCCGCAAATACGAGAAGGTCGACGAGGCGGGCGCGGCGAGCTGGAACGAGATCCTCAACGTCAACCTGATGAGCTACGTCTTCTGTGCCAAGGCGGCGGTTCCGCTGATGCGCGGTAACAAGGGCGGCGCCATCGTTAACGTCGCCTCGGTACGGTCCGTCGTCGCAGGCGGCGGCAACCTGCAGTACGACACCACCAAGGCCGCGATCGCGGGCTTGACGCGGGCGCTCGCCGCCGACCACTCGCCGGAGGGCATTCGTGTGAACGCCGTCGGCCCTGGCCCGATCTTCACGCCGTTCCATGCGCGCCGCATCGCGGCGGCCGGCGAGACCGTGGAGCAATACAACGCCAAGGCCGCACAAGGCACCATGCTGAAGCGCCCGGGCAGGGCCGACGAGGTCGCCGCCGCGATTCTGTTTTTGGCCTCCGACGACGCCTCCTACGTCACCGGCGCCCTGCTGTTCGTGGACGGCGGTATGACTGCGCTGTGAGGCTTGCCAACTCGCGGATTGCCCGCTCACCCGTGGCGCATTAGGTTACCGGCCCGTGGCGATAATGACCGCAGAGGCATTGAATGTCCCTGCTCTTTAGGTGCGCTTGCCGCCATATGAGGTCGCAAAGTCATGACGGTCGCCGCTCGACCGATCGATTGGGAGGCGTGGAGCCAGAGCCGGTTCCTTGCCTGGGCTGAGACCCAACCGGAAGGCTGCCGATACGAGTTCGACGGTTGCCGGCCAGTCGCGATGGCCCCAGCCACTGTTGGCCACAACCGGATTGGTCGCAACATCCGGGATTCTATCCGCCCCAGGTTGCCAGCAGGGGCGCCATGCGACACCTACGGACCGCAGGATGCGATCGAAACAGTCGGCGGCGCACTGCGAGAGCCGGACGCGTTCATCGCGTGTTCCAGGCCGCACCGGAACGCGGTCGCCGTGCCGGCACCGATCGTTGTATTTGAAGTCGTCTCGCCCGGGCCGGGTAATCGGCGACGGGACGAGGAGAAGGTCGATGAGTACGAATCGGTCCCCTCGATCCTCCGCTATGTTGTCGTTGAATCTGAGAGTAGGTCATTCCGTGCGTTCTGGCGCGAACCTGGTGAGCAGGCGTGGCACCGGGAAGCTCCCGACACGGCCGGACCAATTCGCCTGCCTGAATTTGGCATCGAGCTTTTATTTGACGAGGTCTATTCCGGGATCGACTTCGATTGAGGCTCGCGGCCTTTGCGGTTTGATTGAACATCGGTGTGAGGAGTTTCAACACTGGCGAGCAGCGAACTCGGCGCGATGCTGTTAGTTTTTGCGCGGATGGACTCAGACGCACGCGGATGGACCGAACAATACAATGCCAAGGCCGCACGAGGCACCATGCTGAAGCGCCCGGGCAGGGCCGAGGAGGTCGCTGCCGCGATCCTGTTTTTGGCCTCCGACGATGCCTCCTACGTCACCGGCGCCCTGCTGTTCGCGGACGGCGGTATGACGACGCTGTGAGGAATATTCAGCCGGCTCTCACAGTCAACATCGCCCAGTGTGCTGCGGCACAGGTGTCCTTATCACGCATGGCAAAGGACGTTATCATGCGTGAGATTGGGCCAAGGTCATTGAGGCCCTCATACCCCACCGGCACGATGTGCTACATCGCGGTCCAGTCCCAATCGCGTTGCCGCCACCGTGAACAACCTTCCTGCTATCCTATCTGCGTCACAGTCGCTTGCCGTCCTCCCATCGGGCCATGAATTGGCGTTGCTCTCCGAAGCGCGCCAGCTTTTCGACAGCGGCTTCCACAGCTATGCACTACTCGGCGTGTGGCATGCTGCCGTCCACAATCTTCGACGACGGATCGAAGCATACGGGACGGACCTCTGGGTATCTGTCGTCAAGGACGAGGCCGGCCGAAGGAAATACGATAAGGATTGTGACACGATCGCCGATCGCTGGTCAGGGGCTGACGACCTTGTTCTGTTTACGGGCGCATCACGTCTGAACTTGCTCGACAAGAAGGGCGCGAAGGCGCTGGAGATAATCAATTGGACGCGGAATCATGCGTCCCCCGCGCACGACAGCGACAGCCCGGTTGGACCGACTGACGTAGTCGCACTGGCAATGCTTCTTCAGGTAAACCTGTTCGAGAAGCCTATGCCTGATCCCGGTCACTCGATAGCAGGGCTTTGCGGGCTGGTGAAGACCGTTGTTCTGGATCAGTCGAAGGTCGATTACCTGTCAGATCAAATCAGAGCGTTGACAGTCCCGGACCTTCGGAGTGCTTTTGGATTCCTCTTGGACATGATGTGCGATCGGGTTGCACCCGCAGCGCAGAATGCTTGGGTGCTTCTGCCTGTCGCCTGGGAGCAAACGCCCGAGGACGTCCGCAAGACGGCAGGCTTGCGATACCATGCCGTAACGCTTGACCCGAACGTCGACACGAACGTCGACACGAGCGTCGACAAGTCGATGGCGAGTAGACTTCTTGACTTTCTGACAGCTGTCGGCGGCATAAAATACGTTTCTGACGCGGCCCGCGCTCGTGTGTATCGCCGTGCCGCACGCCTTCTCGCCGACGCAAAGAACCAGTCTTACGGATGGAGCGCTGAAGAGGAAGCCGCACGAACTCTCACGCAGTTCGGACCGTGGTTGCCGAACATCGCATTCGACGAGGTTTAGGAGGAGATAGTGGCCGTCTACTGCGGAAACTATTGGGAATGCTCAAATGCCGGAGTCATTCTTGAGCCTTTCGTTTCGACGCTGAACACGGACCGGGTGCGGCGCCTGGTTTCCGTCATTGCCACAAATGAACGCGCGAAGTCGGAGCTTTTTCAAGCCAAAACAAAGGCGAGAGCTATACAGCTCCTTCATGTCCTCAAGGCTAAGCTGACCATCAACTCTCACCTTGTCGAGGTAGATCAGGTCATCGCGACTGTTTGAGCGATGTAGTCCACACAAAATGTTGCATAAGGCCCATTATGACAAGACGCAGTCTCTCTTCTCGCGAGGTGCCGAGCTGCGATCGAGCCTGTGCATCACGCGGTAGTGCTTGGCCGTGGCCCGTTGCGGTCAAGCCGTGCTGCGAGAGGTGATATCCGATTTCGACCGGTGCCGCCCGCAAGCGGACCGTCGCAGAACCATCCATTGAGGCAAGTTGTCCAACCAAGCTTCCGCATCACCCAGGGTATTCGGCAGACGGATGCGATAGTTCACCAGGAGGCCGCCTCAATGCACGCCGATGATCCAATATCAACTGGGCCCGCCCCAGAGTTTCGGATCGGGCGGACGGATCGTGCTGCCGTCGTACCGCAGCCCCGCCCCTCGATCGAGCGCCAGGCGCAACGGCCCATCGAGATGGACGATCTCGGCCCGCTGCGCGAGCAGCAGCGCCGGTGCGATCCCAAGCGACGTGCTGATCACGCCACCGACCATGATTCGCAAGCCCCGCCGCTTCGCTTCCTCCGCCAGCGCAAGCGCCTCGGTCAGCCCACCCGCTTTGTCGAGCTTGATATTTATGGCCTGGTATTTCCCGTCGAGCCGGTCGAGATCGGCAAGCGTCCGGCAGGATTCGTCAGCGCACAGCGGGATCGGACACTCCAACCGCGCCAGCGCGTCATCAGCGTCGGCCGGCAGCGGCTGCTCGATCAGTGCAACCCTCAAGTCGATGAGCATCGGCATGTAGCCGTGAAGCTGAGTCTCATTCCAGCTCTCGTTGGCATCGACAATCAGGCGCGCCGCCGGCGCCGCTTGCCGCACCGCCCGCACCCGTTCAACATCGCCGTCGCCCAAAAATTCCAATTTGAGCAGTGGCCGGGTGCGATTGGCGGCCGCCTGCTCAGCCATCTTGTCCGGTGTATCGAAGTCGAGCGTGAACGCCGTCAGCAGCGGCGGCACCGCGCCGAGCCCGGCCAACTCCGCGACACTGCGATAAGCGCGCTTCGCATCGATGTCCCAGAATGCGCAGTCGAGAGCGTTGCGCGCCGCGCCCGGCGGCAGCGCATGTTGTAGTGTGTCGCGGTTGAGCCCCGAGAAGACCGCGCCTTTCATCGCCTCAAGCGCGGCGACGACGCTGTCGATGCTCTCGCCGTACCGCCGAAGCGGCACGCCTTCGCCGCGGCCGCGCGACTCGACGTCGGAGATTTCGGCGACAACGACCTCGACCGTGGTCTCGACCCCGTGCGCGGTCGTCAACGGTCGCGCGAGCGGCCACGTACGGCGGGTGACTGTTAGTCGTTGAGGATGTGGCGCCATGTCCGTCCCGACCCTTTCGGCAAATTTCCACGCAAGTGATCCTATACCGATCATCAGTAACGCCGGGCAGCAAGGCTCCGGTGAATTCCGGTGAGGGGTGATCTCCGCCTTGTAATGCTACCGCGGCATCAGCGCGAGGATAACGACAGAACGGCGGCTGCAGCCTGCACATTCCGTACGCCTTAACAGTCGGCCGGTCCCGAGAGCAGTTATTCGCCAAGGTGGAACGGAGGTATCTTCGTGCCATTGCGGGCCGGCAAGGAATATCCTGAAAAGGGGGTAGCGTTCGCCAACGGCACGCACTCCGTCGTTCTGAACGATGGTTTCTGGCGGACGTGCTCCGCGTTGACCTGGGGCCCGGAATCCACCACCGTTGCCGGTGCTGCTTTGACCGAATGTCTGGTTCGGAGGAGTCGCCGACCCGGCCCGGAACGACAGCCATGGGCGCGAACCAGACTGGCTTGGGTTGACCGGCGGCGGATTGGCCGCTCTGGAGTATCTCACGCGGACAGGCCGACGTTCGTTCAGAATGTTGTCGGCGGCAGATAGCGGCCCGAAGCCGACCCCGGCTGGCCCGCCACCTGGCCGTCGCCGCCGAAAGCACCTCATCGTAACCCGAGGAATGATGGCGAAGGGGTCCTGACCGGCCGCTTCGGCCAAAACTAGCGTTCCAGTTAGCCGTCAGGCATTTAGCGCATTCGCCGCCGGAGGGGGCATCCGCAATGAGAGTGGTTTTGATTATTGCCGTACTGCTCCTCGTGGCAGTGAGCGCGGCGGCCGTGGTGCCCGTTGCCGAGCCTATCCGGCAGTACCTGTCGCAAGAGTACCTGTCGCAAGCGGCCTTGGCGCTGGCGATTTTGGTTCTGATCGGGGTGTTTTCGCAGCCGCGCCAGAAGATGCCCCCGCAATCGCCCGCGGCCGAACCGGCCCGCCCGGCGCCGGGCCTGCCTCAAGCGACCCGTGCAGACGCCGAAATCGTGCACTTTCTGGCGATGCTCCAGGAAAAGGGGCGGCTGGTCGATTTCCTGATGGACGATATCAACGCCTATAGCGATGCCCAGGTCGGGGCAGCCGCCCGGGTCGTTCACGCCGGATGCAAGGGCGTCTTGCAAGAGCACTTCACGATCAATCCGGTACGCGCAGAGCAAGAGGGATCGACGGTGCAGGTTCCCGTCGGGTATTCAGCCGACGAGTATCGGCTGGTCGGCAAGATCACAGGATCTGCGCCCTTCTCCGGCGTGCTTGTCCACTGTGGCTGGAAGACGGATATTGTGAAGCTGCCGCAGTTGCTCCGTGGCGCTGCCGATCCGCTACCCGCCATAGCTCCCGCGGAGGTGGAAGTGAAGTGAAGCCCCCAGCCCGCATTTCTCATGCTGTCGCGGGTGATGGCTTGGTCCTTGCCGCGCCAGCAGGTTCTCGCACCTTGCCAATACACCCGGTATTGGCGGCGGCGCGAAAACCTGCTGGCACGACAACGCGCTACACTGCCCTGCGCCATCATCCCGCAACAGTATGAAAAATGCGGGCTCGGGATGCGGCCCGACCGGCCCAATCATCCGCACCCAGATCATCAGGACACCAACTTCCATGACGGCTCGCTTCAGTCTCGGGATCGACCTTGGCACCAGCAACTGCGCGATGGCGCTGACCGATCTCGACACCGATCGGACCGAAATTGTGCCGGTCGCCCAGATCCTGGCGGCCAACCAGCTGGGCGAGAAGCCGTCCCTGGCCTCCGCGCTGTACCTGCCGCATCCGGAGGAATTTCTCCCGGGGTCGTTCCCGCTGCCCTGGCCCGACAGCGGCGAGCCGGGGATCGTCGGGCAATTCGCCCGCGACCATGGCGCCATGGTGCCCGATCGGCTGGTGACGTCGGCCAAATCCTGGCTGTCCAACCCGCACATCGATCCGAAGCAGCGCACGCTTCCCTGGCGGTCCGATAGCGCGGAAGAAAAACTCTCGCCGTTCGATTGTTCGTGCCGCTACCTACAGCACCTCAAGGGCGCCTTCCTCCACGCTGCTCAGGTCCAGGGGCAGGCCCAGGGTCACGCCCAGGGCCGGCAGTGGGACCTGGGCGACTGCCAGATCGTGCTGACGGTGCCCGCTTCGTTCGACGAGGTCGCGCGCAGCCTGACGGCCGAAGCGGCCGAGGCCGCCGGACTGGGGCATGTCACGTTGCTGGAGGAACCGCAGGCCGCCTTCTACGCCTGGGCCACGCGGGCCGGCCGGCAATGGCGCGACGCGGTGACGCCCGGCGACATCATTCTGGTGTGCGACGTCGGTGGCGGCACCGCCGATTTCAGCCTGATCGCGGTGACCGATGTCGCCGGCAACCTCGAGCTGGAGCGCATCAGCGTCGGCGAACACCTCCTGCTCGGCGGCGACAACATGGACCTGGCGCTGGCCTACACGCTGCAGGCCAGGCTGGAGGCCGGGGGAAAATCGCTGGATGCCTGGCAGTTCCTGGCACTGGTGCATGCCGCGGAACGTGCGAAGATCACCTTGTTCGAGGACACCGGCCTGGCCGAAGCGCCGATCGCGGTTCCCTCACGCGGCTCCAGCCTGTTCGCCAAGACGATTGCCACAGCGCTCGATCGCGCCTCGTTGTCGCAGGTCATCCTCGACGGGTTCTTCGCCCAGACCGCACTCGACGACCTGCCGCGAGCCGCACGGCAGACCGGACTGCAGGAATTCGGCCTGCCCTACGCGTCCGATCCGGTGATCAGCAAACATCTGGCCCGCTTCCTCACGCGGAGCCTGCAGAATGTGCAGGCAAGCGACAAACTCGGCGCTCTGGTCGGATCGCGGGCCGGCGGGCCGGCACTCATGCCGACCGCCGTGTTGTTCAATGGCGGCGTGTTCAAAGCCGGGCCAATCCGCGCCCGGGTGTTGGACCTGCTGGCAACCTGGAACGGCGGACAGGCGGTACGGGAGCTCGAAGGCTTCGAGCCGGACCTCGCGGTCGCCCAGGGCGCCGCCATCTACGGGCAGCACCGTGCCACCGGCAAGGGAATGCGCATCAAGGCCGGTGCCGCGCGCTCGTACTATGTCGGTCTGGAAACGTCGATGCCGGCCATTCCCGGGTTCCGGCCGCCGGTCAAGGCGCTCTGCGTCGTGCCGCAGGGCATGCAGGAGGGAACCGAGCAATTGATCGAGGATCGCACGTTCGGCCTGGTGACGGGTCAGGTTGCGGAGTTCCGCTTCTTCTCGTCCGCGGTGCGCAGCGGTGACACGCCGGGCCAGGTCCTGCCCGATGCCGAACGCGAGCTGGAGGAGACCAGCCTGCTGGAAGTCGAGCTTCCGGCTCTGCCCGACGTTCCGGCAGGACAGGTCGTCCCCGTGCGGATCGAAGCTGCCGTCACGGAACTCGGCACGCTCGAACTCTGGATGAAGCACACCAACTCCGACCGGAGATGGAAGATTGAGTTTCAGGTCCGCACGCAGTAACGCCGGCCCGGGTTTTCGCGACGCGGCTCCGCAGTGATTGCCACGCAGTGATGGCCCCCCAGTGATGGCAGCCCGGTTTTCCATCGGCGTCGATCTCGGCACGACGAACTCGGCACTTGCTTACGTCCCGCTGAACGGCGACGCGCAGCCCGAGGTCCTCGTCGTCTCGCAATGGGAAAGCCCGGCCGCGCTCATCGAGGCGCCGACGCTGCCCTCGTTCCTCTATTTGCCGGAGGACGGGCTTGCCGAGGAACTGCGCGGCAGGACTTCCGGAACCGGGGAGTGGATTGCCGGCCGCCTCGCCCGCCGCAGGGCAGGTGAAACGCCCGGTCGGGTCGTGCGGTCGGCAAAGTCGTGGCTGTGTCACCACTCGGCTGACCGGTCCGCGCCAATCCTGCCATGGGGATCGGAGGATCTTGCGCCGGCGCAAAGGATCTCGCCCGTCCGTGCCGCCGCGTTCATCCTGAACTACCTGCGGGGCGCCTGGGACAGCCGCTTCGCCCAATCCGGCTGCGGGTTCGATGCGCAGGAAATCACCATCACCGTGCCCGCCTCGTTCGACGCCGCCGCACAGCGCCTCACGCTGGACGCCGCGGAGGAAGCCGGTTTCCCCGGCAGCGTGCGGCTGCTGGAGGAGCCGCAGGCAGCCTTCTATTGCTGGCTGGAACAATACAGCGCGGCCGAGCCGTTGTGGGAAGGGTTGGACCGATACACTGCCGAACCGCGGCGCGTCCTGATCGTCGATATCGGCGGCGGCACCTCGGATTTCAGCTTGTTCGAGCTGCGACCCGGCGCGTCGGGCGCGATCCCCGACATCAGGCGGGTTGCGGTCAGCGAACATATCCTGCTGGGCGGCGACAATATTGATCTGGCCCTCGCGGTCCTGCTGGAACCTCGGCTGGTGGTGGAACGCGGCCAGATGTCCGGCCCACACTGGGATCACCTCGTCGCGTCATGTCGTGATCTGAAAGAGCACGCGCTTTCGGATCTCGGCGCGGCGCAGGAGCACTACGTTGTGGCATTGCCGGGCCGAGGGTCCAGCCTGGTGGCCGGGGCACAGACGGCAACGCTGGCGCGCGATGAGGTCGAGCGGCTGGTGCTGGATGGCTTTTTCCCGGTCTGCGACGCGCGCGCCCGGCCCTATCGCACCCAGTCGGGTTTGCGCGACTGGGGCCTGCCCTACGCGGCCGACAGCGCGGTCACGCACCACATGGCCGATTTCCTCCGGGACCGCCCGCGCGTGGATGCCGTATTGTTCAATGGCGGTTCGCTCCACGCCGCGGTCTTGCGCCAGCGGTTGCTCGATCAGATTGCGGCCTGGCAGGGCGGCGTCCGCCCGATTGAATTGGAAAATGCCGAACCCGACCTGGCCGTCGCGCGGGGTGCCGCTCGCTTCGGCAAGCTGCTGCACGGCCACGTCGGTCGCATTGCGGCGGGTGCTGCTCGAGCGGTGTTCCTCCAGGTGCAGATGGCTCCGGCGGCGACGAACCAAGCGGTCGCGCCGGCGGCGACGAATCAGGCGGTCCCGCCGGCGCTGGTCTGCGTGCTGCCCCGCAATGCGGCAGCCGAGCAGGTGTGCGAAATCAACCTATCGGGTCTTGAGCTGCGAACCGACCAGTTGGTCAGCTTTCAGGCTTGTTCCTCGACCCGTCATGGAAGCTGCCGGGCGGGAGATGTCCTGCCGTGGGACGCGGACGCCTTCCACATGCTGCCGCCGCTGCAGACGGTCATCCGAACGGCGCATGGCGCTGACGCCGGGCCGGACCGGACCGTGCCGGTTCGTCTGGCAGCGAAGATGAATGCGCTGGGGCTGCTGCAGATCTCCTGCGTCGGTACGGACCCGCAAACGCCGCAGTCCTGGCCGCTCGAGTTCAATCTGCGTCCGCACGAGCATGGCGGCGCAGCGGCGCGAGGTACGCCGGCTCCCGCAGCCGTCGCGCCGAACGCGGCGACCGAGGCCCAGCAGGTCGCGCGGGGTCACATCGCGACCATATTCACTCGTCGGTCGTCGAGGTCCGACCGGCTGACCGCCAATGCCATCCTGAAGACCCTGGAGAGCATGGTTGGCCTGCCCCGGCATGAGTGGAACGCGGCACTCCTGCGCACCCTTTGGCCGGCCCTGAACGAACGGACGATGGGCCGGAAGCTCTCGGTAGAGCACGAAGAGGCCTGGCTCACTTTGGCCGGGTTTCTGCTGCGCCCCGGGTTTGGCTTTGCCCATGACGGGCTTCGCATGGACGAGCTATGGCGGCTGCGCGATGTCGGGCTCTGTTTTCCCGGCAAACGCAGCAAGGTTCAGGATTACATCCTTTGGCGTCGGGTTGCCGGCGGTCTCACGGCCGAGCGCCAGGGAAGCCTGTTGGCGGGCGAACTGGCCAGCATCCGCGCCGGAAAAGCGCTGCCCGAACTTGTCCGCCTTGCCGGCTCGCTTGAACGCCTGCCCCGAGAGACGAAGGCGGACCTGATCCAGACATTCATCGCCCAGGTGCTGCAGCGGGTGGATGGCAAGCAACATTGGGCGCCGTATCTTGCCGCACTCGGCCTGCTGCTGAACCGGGCTCCGCTCTACGCGGGACCAGAGACCGTTGTGGTGGCGGAATTCGTCGAGCGCGCCTACGCGGCGTTCCGGGATTTCGATTGGGCCGAGCCCCAACTGTCGGAGTTCCACAATCTATTCCTCAGGGCGGCGCGCGTCGTGGACGACCGAAACCTGGATGTCCCCAAGTCGCTGCGCAACCAGATCGCCCGCAAGCTGGAGAGCATCGGTATTGCGCCCATTCGCACCGCAACGATCAAAGCTTTCACGCCGGTCGGGGGCACAGACCGCATCACCCTGTATGGCGAGCCGCTGCCTGCAGGCCTGGTGCTCGGTGGCAACGTGGATTGAAAAGCACCTACCGAGAGCGAACCTCCGCATTGACGTACGCCGCCCCCCAGTCATGGCCGGCGCAGGCCGGCCATCCACGACTTCCTTTCGTGCGGCCGGTGAAGTCGTGGATGCCGGCCTGCACCAGCCGCGACGAGGGTGGGTAGCGTCCGTCAAGACTTTCGGCCGCTGGTATTATACCAAGTGGTGGAAGCATTGACCCACCGGGACTACGTCCACGTCATGCCGGCGCAGGCCGTCATCCACGACTTTCTTTGCTGCAACAAACGCAAGAACCTATGCGGGTGGGAGTGGCAGCCAGGCGCTGGATCGGGTTCGGTATGCGTCCCACAGCACGAGGGAGCAACCGATGCGTATCGAGACCCAACCGCAAGACCACCCGACCGCCACCACGGGGGAGACTGCC
>DASRQX010000365.1:0-16177 GCA_035696165.1 Acetobacteraceae bacterium
TCCTTGTTGCCACGACACTATCGGCGTTGCGCCCAAGCCGGCAATCGGCGTTGACGCCATACCGACCAGTGGGTATGTCATAGGCATGGCGATAGGGCAGCACAGTTCAAAGACCAGGCTGTTGGAAGCGGCACTGCTGACCATCCGGTCGCATGGCTACGCCGCCACCACGATCGACGACATCTGCGCCGCCGCCGGCGTGACCAAGGGCAGCTTCTTCCACCACTTCAAGAGCAAAGATGATCTCGCCCTGGCCGCGCTGGAGCATTGGAAAGCGTTCGCAGGAGACCTGTTCGCAAACGCGCCCTATCACCTTGCGGCAGATCCGCTCGATCGTGTCCTGGAATATGTCGATTTCCGCAAAACGATGCTGACCGGCGAACTACCGGAGTACACCTGCTTTGCCGGAACAATGGTGCAGGAAACCTACGCGACTAACCCGCAACTTCAAGCCGCGTGCGAACGCAGCATATGCGGGCACGCGAAGACACTTGAGGCGGATATCGACGAAGCGATGCGGAAATACCGGGTCACCGGGGAAATCACCGCCGACAGCCTCGCCCGTCACACGCAATGCGTCATTCAGGGGGCTTTCATTCTCGCGAAGGCGACCGGAAGCGCCGCCGTCGCCGCGGACAGCATCGACCACCTTCGTCGCTATCTCACGCTCTTGTTTCGACCGCCGGGAAACCGTCGATCCGCGCGCGGCCGGCACGCAACGGGCCCGAACACCGGGGTTCGTCAGGGTGGCAACGAACCAGACAGCAGGGAAGGCGCACCGCGATGAAAGCTCATTGGATCAGGGCGAGGGGGATCAGGCCGAGGGGATCAGGCCACAGGCCCCGCGCCGTGCGTTCACTCTGCCCAAGCATCTTCGGGCGGACGCCGCCGTCGATTTGCGCGGAATCGGATAGTCTTCGGCGACCGCCGGTGGCTACTGATATACTCCTTGGTCGCGGGAATCTGGGCTCTGCAACATGACAGGAAGCAAGACTCATCACGGAGACACGGAGATGAAAAGCCAAATGATCAACTCGATATTCTTCTCCGTGTCTCCGTGGTTTTTTCTATCGATGATCAAAGACACGGATTTCCTTGAGTATCCGGTATACCAGCGGCCGAACGGTCAGGAATTAGGCCCGCTGGCATGAGCGCCTTGAGTCCACTGCGCGAAAGCGTCCGCACCATCCGGAGGAAAACGCAATGAATTCGCATTATCGCTGGGCTATCGTCGCCGCCGGCGCGTTCATGGGTTGTGTCGCGATTGGCTCGATCTTTTCACTGCCTGTGTTCCTGCAACCGATGTCGCTCGCGACCGGCTGGTCGCGCACCGCGATTTCGCTGGCAATGACACTCGACTTCATCACGATGGGCATCGCCAGTTTCGGCTGGGGCATGATGATGGACCGGTTCGGACCCCGTATCGTTCTGCTGGCCGGCAGCTCCATCCTGGGCTGCGGCCTGGTGCTGGCAAGCCGAGCTTCCACAGTCCAGGAGTTTCAGTTCTGCTATGGCGTTCTGGTGGGCGTGGGCGGAGGCGCCATTTTCGCGCCGCTGATGGCCACCGTCACCGGCTGGTTCGACCGCCATCGCAGCCTGGCCGTCTCGCTGGTCTCGGCCGGCATGGGCGTGGCGCCGATGACCGTGGCCCCCATCGCGGCCGTCCTCGTTTCAAAGTACGATTGGCGTTTCGCCCAACTATTGATCGGCCTCACTGTCTGGGTGCTGTTGCTGCCGGCGGCTTTCCTGGTGCGCCGCGCCCCTGGTCTGGTGGGTGACAATGCACAGCGTCGTGCGAATGAGCCACGAATGACCGTACGGGCAGCGTTGACATCGCCACAATTCGCCGTGCTTGCCTTGGTCTATTTCCTGTGCTGCTCGACCCATTCCGGCCCGTTGTTCCACACCGTGAGTTACGCGATCTCCTGCGGTCTGTCGGTCACGGCGGCGGTCTCGATCTACAGCGTGGAGGGGCTTTCCGGTCTGGCCGGGCGGATCGCGTTCGGATTGCTTGGCGACAGGTTCGGCGCCAAGCGAACGTTCGTCTCCGGGCTACTGCTGCAAGCGGCAGCGGTCGGCTGCTATTACTTCGCCCGTGAGCAGCTCCAATTCTATTCGGTAGCGGTCGTCTTTGGGTTCGCTTACGCAGGCATCATGCCGCTATACGCAGTGCTCGTGCGTGAGAGTTTCCCCCTGCCGATCATAGGTACGGTCGTCGGCGCGGCGACCATGGCGTCGAGCCTGGGGATGGCGCTGGGGCCGCTGGCCGGCGGTGTGATCTTCGATAGGTTTGGCACTTACGGATGGCTCTATATTGGCTCCGTCCTGCTCGGGCTCAGTGCGGCCGCGATCATGCTCACGTTCAGGCCGGCGCCGCCGCGAGAAACCCCCACGGATTCGATGCTCGGCCGCCTCGCCGCGGAGTAATACCAGGCGGCGTAAGGATTGACCGATCCCGTCATGGCCGGCGAAGGCCGGCCATCCACGACGTGCCTTTGTGCGGCAATCGAAGTCGTGGATGGCCCGCCTGCGCGGGCCATGACGGTGGAGAGTCAATCGTTTCGGTACCTGGTATAAAAGCCACGCGCGCGCTAAATCCTAAATCCTACCCCTCGGACGCATGCGCGCATCTTCGCCAAGGTGTTCAGCGCGAGCTCTTGGATCGCCGGCCCTCGCCGCCCGCGCCGGTCCCGAACACGCCGCTTCACACGATCGTCGGGCGTGATCCGAGACCTGCCCCGCATCCGGACCACGCCCCCCAGGCCGGCGCGCCCGACCGCCGCCGCCGGACCGCCGCCCCGCGTTTCGCGGCCGGTGTTTACCTGATCTTAGAGTCCGTCCAGAAACATTTCACGGTATTTCAATGACTTGCAGGGTGGTGGGTGGATTTTAGTCCGTCTATAGAACGAAAGAATCCGCGCAATTTCAACGGGTAGCGCGTTTGGTGGGGTCCGCAAGCTGTTGAAAGGACTCTAAATGTTTCCGGGCAGAAACTTAGGCTTGGCCGGCGCCTCATCGCCGTTCCGCGCGGATCGGGAGCGATAGTAGACCAACCCGACACAAGCCTTGTCACGCTGGTCCGCGACAGCGTGCGCGCCGAACTCGCGCCCATGTTCGACGACCTGCGCCGCTTCGTGGACCGCCGCATCGCCGAACTCAGCGCCGAGGTGCACGGCATCGCGCAACTGCTTGATTTCAGTGAGACAAACCTGTCCGGCCAGCTCAGCCGCATCCACAACCAGATCGCCAGCGTGGTCTCGCTGCCAGTCCAGGCCAGCCGCAACAGCGGGCTGGAACTGGAAGCGGTGGTGCAAGCCACCGAAACCGCCGACAACCAGATCATGGAGGCGGCCGAGGTGATCGGCGACTGGGTCCACAGCGACCGCCGCGATCCCGCCGACCTCGCCATCGTCGCCGAGAAGGTCAACGCCATCTTCGAGGCGTGCACCTTCCAGGACAGACCGGCCAGCGCATCCACCGCGCGATCGAGCACCTGCAACGCGTCGAGACCATGCTGTCCGACGTGATGCCCACCGCGCCGCCGGCACCCGACGGACCCGCGCCGCCCGAGGTCCCGATCGTGGAAATGGCCCAGAACGACGTCGACGCAATGTTCAACTAATACCAGGCGCCGAAAGGCTTGATTCTCCCGTGTCATGGCCGGCGAAGGCCGGCCACCCACGACGTGGCTGTGTGCGCGAGGACGAGTCGTGGGCGGCCGGTCGCACCCCGGCGCAAGACCGGTTGATCGATGCGGGCTCATTGACCGATGCTGCGCGCCAGCCGCCAGGCTGCGGGCGGCGCATAGTCAACAGGGAAGGCGCGTTCGATGGCGTTGAAAGACCGGATCCCATTCGGCGTGTCGCTGCCGCATCGTTCACCCGACACGATCGACATGCCGACGGTGCATGCCGTCGCGCAACGCGCCGAGGCGTTCGGGTTTCGCGACCTGTGGGTCACCGAGAACACGCTCGACCATGTGACCTGTTTCGATCCCGTCGTGGTGCTGACCTACGCTGCGGCGGTCACCCAACGGATCAGGCTTGGCGCGTCGGTGGTTGTCCTGGCGATCCACAGCCCACTGACAGTGGCGCATCAATGGGCGACGCTGGATTACGTCAGCGGCGGACGGGCGATCCTGGGGGTCGGGCTGGGCCGGGAGCATCATTACCGGCAGTTCGCGGTGCCGGAAGCCGGCCGCGTGCGCCGGTTCCGCGAAGAGGTCGAGTTGATCAAGGCGCTGTGGACGCAGCCGACGGTCACCTATCACGGCCGGTTCCACCAGCTCGAGGGCGGCACGATGGCGCCGAAACCGGTGCAGAAGCCTCGTGTTCCGATCTGGATGGGCGTCGGCCATCCCGATGCGGTGCGCCGCGCGGCCTCGATCGCCGACGGGTGGATGGGGTCGGGCGGATCCAGCATCGCGGAGTTCGGTCGATTGGTGCCGATCTTGCTCGAAGCGCTGCAGAAGGCCGGGCGCGATCCGGACAACTTCCCGATCTCGAAACGGATTTTTATCGCGGTGGACGAACGTCCGAATGTGGCGCGCGCCGAGCTGCACCGCTGGTTCACCGAGGTCTATCACAATCCGGCAGGCACCGACGCATCGGGCATCCACGGCACCCCCGAGCAGGTGCGCGCGCGCCTGGAGGAGGTCATCGCGCTGGGAGCCAACCACCTGCTGCTCAATTCGGTGTCGCACCATGTGGAGCAAACGCAAGCGTTCGCGGAGATCGTCGGGCTGGCGTAGGGCCGGTCGCGACGGATGCCGCACGTTGCTGCGACAGCGGGCTCGGGTTGACTGAAACCGACTACACCTCTCCCGCACTTCGCGGGAGAGGTCGAGGCGCGAAGCGACGAGGGTGAGGGCCGTGCCGCAACACCACCCTCACCCGCCTCGCAAAGCTTCCGCAACCTTCCCCGCGAAAAGCGCTCGATCTTCCATGCCGGAATCAGAACGACAAACCTCGATACCGTTCCTACTTCACTCCAACCGGCGTCGCCGGCGCACGCCGCCGACGCCGGACCACCAGCACGACAACGAACGCCACGATGATCACCCCCACGATCACCAGCACCGGCAAGGCATAAGTCGAAACGGCTGCCAGCGGAGAAACCGGGCCGCCCGCGCGCAGCGTCGCCACCTCCGCCGCGCTCACAAGCAAGCTCGGGTTGCCGAATTGCCGCGCGACGTAGCTGCCGATCGACGCGATCTGCTCGTCCGACAATACCTGGACGAAGGACATCTCGCCAAAGCGAGGCATCAGCACATGCACCCCGCCCACGGTGCGATCGACGCCGAACAATATGGCCGAAACCATATTGGCGGCATTCACGCCCCCGGTCGCTGAATTGTGGAACAGCGCGGGATAGCTTTGGCCGGCCGTTCCACCACCGGTCGGCTGGTGGCAACTGGCGCAATACCCGCTGAACAGCGCCTCGCCACCCTCGATCGGGCGGCGGCTGTTCTGTTTGGCTTTCCCGCGCAGGCCGGCCTCGAACTCGGCTGGGCTTCCATACGCATAGGCCGGTTGCGTCTCCGCCGGATCACGGATCGGCGGGATTGCTTTCACATACACCGCGATGGCTGCCAGATCGTCCTGCGTCAGGAATTGCAGGCTGTTCTGCACCGCCTCCGCCATCCCGCCGGCAGCCTGGCCTTTGCCGTGTGCGACACCGGTCTTGAAAAATTGCACCAGCTCTGCGTCGCTCCACCCGCCGATGCCGCTGATCGGATCGGAGGTGATGTTGGTCGCGTACCACGAGCCAACCGGAGCACCGGCAAAAGCCTTGCCACGGATTTCGGCCATCAGCAGGTTGCGTGGCGTGTGGCAGGCCTCGCAGTGCTCCATCACCACGGTCAGATAGGCGCCGCGATTCCACGCCGGACTCCTGGTTGTGTCGGGCACGAAACGGCGGTCCTCGAGGAACAGCAGGTTCCAAGCCACCATCGACAGACGGATACTGAACGGGAACGGCAACTTCGTCCGCGGCGGCATCTCGTCGACCGGCGCAACGCCATGCATGAAATACGTGTACAGCGCATGCACATCCGCGTCGGTCATTCCCGCATAGGATGTGTAGGGCATCGCCGGATAAAGCTCCCCGCCATCGGTGCGCACGCCCTGTCGCAGCGCGCGCGCGAACTGCGCCTCGGTGTAGCTGCCGATGCCGGCGGTTTTGGACGGCGTGATGTTGGTGGAGAAGATCGTGCCGAGCGGCGACGCGATACCGTAGCCGCCGGCAAAGGGTTTGCAGTCCTCAGGCTTGGTGTGGCACGCCATGCAGTCCCCGGCCACGGCCAGATAGCGACCCTGTTCGATCAATGTCGCCTGATCGGGACTGCCAGTCTGATCGGGACCTGTGCTCTGCGCATGGGCGATGCCCGGCACGCCGCACAGCCCGATCGCAAGCCAGGCCGCCCGGAACACCCGACCTGCGCGTCGTGTCATACCAGCGGCCGAAAGTATTGACGTACGTTGCCCACCCCCGTCATGGTCGGCGAAGGCCGGCCATCCACGACTTTCCTTCTTGCAGCAAGCAACGTCACGGATGGCCGGCCTTCGCCGGCCATGACGAGTGGAGAGTCGGGACTTTCGGCCGCTGGTATCAGCGCGGCGATCATCACGCGTGCCGCAACGTATTGGCAATCGCATCCGCCGATTTCAGGCCGAGCGCCGCCATGGTCAACGTGCTGTTGACGACGCTGGCCGAGACCATGGTACCCCCGCCCGGAAGCCAGAGATTGGCGTGATCATGCGCGCGGCCATCGCCATCCACCACCGACTCCTTCGGGTCGGTACCCATGACGGTGCCGCCCATGATATGGTTGTTGGCATTGAGTTGGGTCGCGATGTTGAATTCCACCGCCCCGAACAGCGATCCGATATGCTCAAGCTGCTTGTGCGCGGCCGCGGCGCCGCGCCGCACATAGTCGCCGACATCGTAATAGACGTCAGGGCACGCCAACCCCAGCGGGTCACGGCGATCCTTGCTCAACGTTACCCGGTTCTTCGGATCCGGCAGCGGCTCCAGGCTGATCGACAGATCGACCCCGAAGATCGCGCGGCGACGGATCTCGTTGTCGAGCGCCTCGCCCACCAGCCCCAGCTTCAATGCCTGAAGCGTCGCCGGGCCGACGCGGCTGATGTTGTCGACGATTATCTTGTTGGCGGAATATTCGGAGCGGAACGCGCCATCGCGCGGTCCGACCAGGCAACTGCTCTGCACCGGACCGCGACCGGTCCAAAGCGGCTCATTGGCGAGGAACGTGCAATGAAAGCCCGAATGATCCATCATGTAGCGCCCGACCTGGTCGGTGCTGTTGGCGATACCGTTCGGGTTGCGTTCGTTTGCCGCCAGCAGCAGCAGGCGCGGCGTCTCCAGGGCGTTGCAGGCCAGCACGAAGACCTTGCCCGTTGCCTGATGGGACTGCCGGTCTGCGCTGTACCAGTGCACCGCGGTCACGCGGTTGTTTTCATCCGTATCGATCTTGTAGACAACAGCCTCCACCAGGACTTTGACCCCCTTGGCCTCGGCGCGCTGCACGTGATTGATGCCGTTGTACATCGCGCCGATCGGGCAGATCGGTTGGCAGTTGTTGTTGCCGCAGCAGGTCGGCCGACCGTTCCACGACCGCGAGCTGCGAGCTTGCGGGATGGGGATCGAGCGGTACCCATGCGGGTTCACCACCTGGGCAAAGCGCGTGTCGCCATAGTTCCACGGTATCATGTCCATGGGATACGGCCGGCTGCGTTCCGAAGGTGATTGCCGCGCGGTCTCGCTCGGTCCGGCAACGCCCAGCTCTTCTTCCGCCCGGCAGTAATACGGTTCGAGCTCGTCGTACGAGATCGGCCAGTCGCGGCCCACGCCATAGGTCGATTTCATGCGCAAATCGACCGGCAGATGGCGCCAGCACGAAGCGGCCCAATGCCACGTCGTTCTGCCCACAGTGCGGAGATACCCCTGCTTGAAACCGCTGCCGTCGGGGCCGTAAAGGCCGACATAGTTGTTCGCGGGGAAATACAGTGGCGCCGGCGCGTTGGGCGCTTGCGGGTACAGACCCTGAAAGTCCGAGCCGACACGGTTCTCGAACGGCGTGTTGCGCCAGTTCTCGACCGCCTGCGCACGCTCGATGCGCAGCGCGGCTTCCATGATCAGCACGGAATGGCCCTGGCTGGCGAGCTGGTCGGCAATCATCGCGCCGACGACACCGGACCCGGCGACGATCACGTCGGCGCTGGCATCGCCATTGGGACCGAACGAGGGCGCCGGCATGGCTCAACCCCCTTTCGGTGCCGTGGCAGGCGACGCCGACGGGGCAAGCGGCACCCCGGCCGGCGCGCTGACACCTGCGGCAGGTGGCGGTCCGGTCCACCAGATCGGGCCATCGCAATAGGTCGGCGCCCGAAGTCCATCGCTGACCGGACGATACATCAGTGCATCGACATAGCTGACCATCTCGGCCTGCTGCCCGTGTCCGACCGTGCCGGTGTACCAGGCTGCAACGAGAGTGAGCATGGTATCGCGCAGGCCGGCGGCGTCCGCCGCTGCCAGCAACGCCTCCGACTCCTGCCCCTCATGAACCAGGCGGGCCAGCTTGGCAGCCTGATCGATGAAGGTGGGTTCCGCGCGATGCAGCGCGGCCATCAGCCGGCTGGCGATCGTTGCGTCCAGATCGGCGTGGCCGGTAACGGCCTTCGACAGGCGCAGAAAGCCGGGATCATCAAGAGATGCGGTTGCCGATTGCTGCGCATTGGCGCTCGGCAGGCCGATGGGCACCCCCAATCCGCACGTGACGGCGGCGGTTGCCAGCAGGAATGTCCGGCGCGTCGCCCCGCCCGGACGTTCGGAAAGCCCGGTCACAACCGGAGCGCGCGATCGTTGCATCTCCCCTGCCCCACTTTTGTCCGGCCTCGACGCCCCGAAGCGCCACGCGGCATAATTCGCTGGCGCGGCAATCTCGGCGTCAAACCAAACGCGAGCTTGGACGATGGCGCTGTTTGCAACACATCGAACTCTCGCCGTCTGTGATATCAAGTGTGCTTGAGCCACCGGCACCCCGTCGCGGGCAAGGCCGAAGGGACCAACGGCGAGTGCAATGTGTGCTTTGTGGTCGCCTCTCGCTCACGGGGCCGTAGCCGCGTTCAAGCGTCGGCCTTTCGCCTGCGGGCGATCAGCGGCGCCGCCGCTGCAGGAAGTGACGTACCGCCGGGTCAAGTTCCAACGTAATCGCGCGGACGTAGGCCGCATCCGCACCGTCTGCGTCACCAAGCTCCGCCAGCAACGCCGCCCGCGCCGCCCAATACGGTTGGTACTCGTGCAACCGCGGGTCCTCCTCGACACTATCCAACGCAGCCAACCCCGCCGCCGGCCCGTCCAGTTCGCCCAGCGCGACGGCACGGTTCACCGCCGCCACCGGCGATCCGGTAAGCGCCAGCAATGCATCGTACAGCACAACGATCTCGCTCCACGCGGTGCGTCCGGTCACCCGCCGCGCGGCGTGCGCCGACTGGATCGCCGCCTCCAACTGGAACCGCCCGATCCGCCGCATCCGACTGGCACGCAACAGTAGCGCCTCGGCCTCTTCGGTCAGCTCGTCCTGCCAGTCCGCGGGATTCTGTGCCGCCAGCGGAACGTACTGTCCGTCGGCGTCCCGCCGCGCCGCCCGCCGAGCCTGGACGTGCAACATCAACGCCAGCAGCCCGAGCGCCTCCGGCTCGCGGTCCAGCAGTAAGGCGACCAGGCGGCCAAGCCAGATCGCCTCCTCGGCCAACCCGACCTCGGTCCAGCCGGCGGTGAACACCGCGTAGATCGCGTCCAGCACCGCCTGCAGCCGCGCGCCCAGTTCGTCCGACTCGGGCACGCGAAACGGGACGCCGGCGTCGCGGATCTTGCGCTTTGCGCGCACCAGCCGCTGGCCCATTGCCGCAGGCGCGATCAGGAACGCCGCGCCGATCGCGGCCGCATCGAAGCCCAGCACGCATTGCAGCATCAACGGCGCCCGCACCGCAGGTTCCAGCGCCGGGTGCGCGCACGCGAACATCAGCCGCAGCCGCTCGTCCGGGATCGCCGATGCCGGATCGCCCTCCGCCTCGGCAATCATCCGCAACGGTTCCATCGCCGCATCCCGTACCTGCCGCCGCCGTCCCGCGTCGATCGCCTTGCGCCGCGCCACGGCCAGCAGCCACGCCTCGGGCGCGCGCGGCACACCCTGCGCCGGCCAAGTGGCGAGCGCGCTGGCAAACGCCTCGGACAGCGCGTCCTCGGCCCCGGCCAGGTCCCGCGTCCGCGCGGCGAGGAAGGCCAGCAGCTTGCCGTAGCTGCGGCGCGCTGCTGCCTCGACCGCGCGGCGGGGGTCAGCCTGGCTGTGCACCGGGCGGATAGGTCATCGGGGGGATCGGCCGCACCTCCATCGTGCCGATGCGCGCGCCCGGGCAGCGTGCCGCCCAGGAAAGCGCGGCATCGAGGTCAGGCACGTCGATGATGACGAAACCGCCAAGCTGCTCCTTTGTCTCGGCATAGGGGCCATCGAGCACCTGGGTCTTGCCGTCGGTGATGCGCACGGTCGTGGCTGTGCTGGCAAGGTCGAGCCGGTCGCCGGCGACGAAGACACCGCTGTCACGTAGCGCGGTGGCATAGGCCATGTACGCGCCCATAATTTCGGACATCTGCGCCGGACTGGCGCGGCCCATCGCGGCCTCGTCGCGGTAGATCAGCAGCATGTATTGCATCTGGCTCTCCTATGGTGTTCGCACGACGACACTGCTGTGCCGCCGATTGCATGACGCACGATGCGCCGCGATTTCGACATCGGCGAGACGTGGGGCGAGTTGGGGGCGAGAAGCGGCCGGTCATTTCAGCGCCGGCCCGAGGTTGCTTCCCGCGTCAGATCTCGCGCCACGCCGTCTGCCTGCGCCGGCCGGCGCACCCGTAGCACGATCAGGTGAGCCTGCGCCTGCTGGCCAAGCAGGGCCTCGAACTCCGCGCGGCGCCGGCGCCAGGTGGTCCAGGCCCAGCGGATCGGGTGGCTCGGCCGCAGCAGGCTGCGCCAATGCTCGACATTGCCGGACCACAGCTCGGCGCGGGATACCGCGCGGAAGAAGGTGCGGCGGATCACCCGCCACATGATGACGGGCCGGTCATAATCGAGCCAGACCAGGTGCGTCGCGCGCGACCAGGTAATTTCACGCACCATGGCGTAATTGCCGTCCACCACCCAGCCGTCACCCGCGGTAGCCGAAGTGACGCGGCGGACGAATTCGTCGGGATCGGTGATCGACAGGGCCTGCCAGCCGGGGTCCCAATGCAACGCGTCCAGCTCGACATGCGGGATCGCCAGCGTCGCGGCGAGGGCTTTCGCCATCGTCGTCTTCCCCGCGCCCGCGGTGCCCACAACCACAATCCGCACGATGCCGCACCCCCGCAGGCCGGAACCGGGCTGATGATACCATTGCGCAACGTCCAGCGGTAGGAACATCACGCCGCGCCCATCATGCGTGGCCGGATCGATCGTGCCGCGGCACCAGGGCCACGGAAACGGCCGCAAGCAGCGATGCCAACGCGGCAACCGCGAACGTCGCCGGCAGCGACCAGGTCAGCAGCAGGCCGGCGAGAGCCGAGCCCACCGGGATACCCGCCAAATTCAGGCTCATTGAAACCGACAGCACGCGGCCGAGCTCGGCCGGATCGGTGCGACGCTGACGCAACGTCAGCAGCCCGACATCGATCGGGCCGGCCGCCAGCGCGATCAGCATCAGGCCCAGCGCGAGGCCGGTCACGCCGAACGCGGCGGCGATTGGCCATGTCGCCAGGGCCGTGAAGAGCATGCCGAGCGCCATCACCTGCCGCTCCCGCCCCAACGCGCGGAGCTGCCCGGCGACCAGTGCGCCGGCGACACCGACGGCGCCCGAGCCGGACCATAGCAACCCAGCCGTCCATTCACCCGTTTCGGCGCTGAAGTGTCGTGCGGCAACCACCGGCACCAGGACCACCAGCGCACCCCAGGTGATCTGGTAGAAGCCGTAGCAGACGGCCAGGCCGCGCAGGGTCGGCTCCCGCAGGACGCGGATCAGGCCCGCCAGCGCCTCGCCCAGCAGCCTGCGCGATGGTGCCGGCCGCGCGTGCGCACGCCGGATGCCGGCGATGCAAAACGCGGCACCCGCATAGACCAGCGCAATGAGGCAGAAGGTCGGCGCCGCGCCGACCACGCCCATCAGCAATCCGGCCAGTGCAGGACCGACGATATCGGTAAGCCCGTGGATCGAGGTATCCAGCGCGTTCGCCCGGTCCAGCACCTCGCTCGGCACCAGGCGCGGCAGCAATGTGCGGATGCCGGCGGCGCTCAACGGGCTGGTGAGCGAGAACAGCGTCGTCAGCAACAGCAGCACCGGCGTGCTTGCCCAGCCGATCCGATCCACCAGCGCCAGGGTTAGCAGACAGGCGGCACTTGCGGCCATGTCCGCAGTGATCGCCCAGGCCGCGCCGGCGCGATCGATCAGCGCGCCGGCAATCGGGCTGATCACCAGCCCGGGCGCCACGACGGCGAACGACAACCACCCGGCCAGCGCGGGCGACCCGGCGCAGGTCAACGCATAGAGCACGATTGCCAGCGACAGCATGCGCCCGCCCAGCCGCGCCAGGCAGGTCGCCAGCAGCAGCGCGCGCATATCGGGCACCAGCAGAAGCTGCCGGTAGGAAAGTGCGCGCGGTGTCATTCCGCCTGCATTCATATCGCTGCCAGTTGCATCGCCCGGCGGGCACATCGCTGCCAGTCCCATCGCCTGGCGAGCATATCGCCGCCAGTCACATCACCTGCCGGGCATATCGCTGCCACTCATATCACCTGGCGGAGCGCCGCGGTTTTTGCATCGCCGGTGTTCGAAGTGCCGGTCGGCTCGATCAGCAGCAGGTGGGTTTCCTCCCGCGCGAGCGGGCGGTGTTCGACCCCCTTGGGCACGACGAACAACTCGCCCGGCCCGAGCGTGACGGTGCGATCGCGCAACTGGATGTCGAGGCGGCCTCGCAGAACAAGGAAGAAGTCATCAGTGTCGTCGTGCTTGTGCCAAACGAACTCGCCCAGGACCTTGACCACCATCACGTCGAGTTCGTTGAACCGCGTGACGGTACGCGGCGACCAGTGGTCGCGGAACCCCGCCAGCTTGTCAGCCAGGTTGATCGTTTCGTTCATGCGCCCCTCCCGTTGACGATTGTGGACACACCGGACCGGCCGGCGTGCCCGCAAAACTTGCTCATTATCGCCTTCTCCCTCACGATGCGCTTCAGCGTCCCGCGTTGGCGGGACCCTAACCGTACGGAGCCATGCCCATGTCCGCCGCCTTGCAGCTAGCCAAGACCGAAATGTCCGACCTTGAGTGGCAAACGCGCTGCGATCTCGCATCGCTGTACCATGTCATCAATCATCTCGGCTGGACCGATCTGATCAATACCCATATGTCGGCGCGCATCCCGGGTGAACCGAACAGCTTCCTGATCAACAACTACGGTGAGATGTTCGACGAGATCACCGCGTCTTCGCTGGTCAAGATGGACATGGACGGCAACGTCCTGACCCCGGGTGGAAAATTCAACAACGCTGGGTTCATCATCCACAGCGGGGTCTACAAGGCGCGGCCGGATTCGATGTGCGTGCTGCACACCCACACGCGCGCCGGCGCCGGCGTGTCGCTGATCGACAAGGGCCTGCGCCCGATCAGCCAGGATGCGCTTGGGGTACTCGACGATGTCGCCTACCACGAGTACGGCGTGCCGGCGACGGTGGAGGAGTGCGAGGCGCTCGGCCGCACCTGCGCCGGCGGTGCCGGCTGCATCATCCTGCTGAACCATGGGCTGCTGACGCTGGGTCATACCATCCACGGCACGTTCATGCGGCTCTATTCGCTGGAGCGCGCCTGCGAGCTGGAACTGCTGGCGCGGCAGATGGACGTCGAGCCGATCATGATCAGCGACTACGTCATCGGCAAAGCGGCGGAGCGTGGCAAGAAGCGCCGCGCGATGGACAGCTACGGACTGCCGGAGTTCCAGGGCCTGGTCCGCACCGTCGACCGCAAAGGCGCCGACTACCGCCGCTAGCCAAAGTCCTCCCCCTCCCCTTGAGGGCTTGGGCCGCGAAGCGGACCAAGGTTGGGGGGAGGGGTTGGTGCCAGGGTCGCACCGCGGTTTCGAGCGCACCGCAATGAATACTCGGATTTAGCCCGGGCCTGACGACAACGGAGGAAACCCACCATGAGCGGAACAACCGCCGCCCCCAGCCCCTACCTGAACGTCCGCGACGACTGGCTCCGCCGGCGCCGTGAGATCGTTCTCGAACCGGAACTGCCGATCGTCGACCCGCACCACCATCTGTGGGAACGCCCCGGCTGGCGCTACCTGCTGCATGATCTGCTCGCCGATATCGACACCGGCCACAACATCGTTGCCACGGTCTTCATCCAATGCCGGTCGATGCATCGTGCGACCGGCCCGGAGGAATTCCGGCCTGTCGGCGAAACGGAATTCGTCAACGGCGTGGCGGCAATGAGCGCCAGCGGTGCCTACGGTCCAACGCGGATCTGTGCCGGGATTGTCGGGCACGTCGATCTGCGCCTGGGCGCGCGAGCGCAGCAGGTGCTGGAAGCACACATCCAGGCTGGCGGCGGGCGGTTCCGTGGCATCCGCCACATCACCGCGTGGGATGCCGATCCGACAGTGATGAACCCGGGCTACTCGCCGCCGCCGGGATTGTTGGGCGACGCAACGTTCCGGCAGGGGTTTGCCAAGCTGGCGCCGCTGAACCTGTCGTTCGATGCGTGGCTGTATCATCCGCAGATCGACGAACTGGCCGACCTGGCGCGCGCGTTTCCGGACACACGGATTGTGCTGAACCACGTTGGCGGCCCGCTGACGATCGGGGCCTATGCCGGCAAGCGGGCGGACGTGATGCCGAAATGGGCCGCCTCGATCCGCAATCTGGCGACGTGTCCGAACGTGTGCGTGAAGCTGGGCGGCATCGGCATGCGGATCAACGGCTACGATTTCCACACACACGCCGATCCCCCGTCGTCGGAGACGCTGGCCACGGCATGGAAACCGTATATCGAGACCTGCCTCGCGGCGTTCGGTGCGTCGCGCTGCATGTTCGAGAGCAACTTCCCGGTGGACAAGGGGTCGTATGGCTATCGGGAATACTGGAACGCCTGCAAGATTCTCTCGCACGGCGCAAGCGCGAACGAGCGGGCGGATTTGTTCGCGGGGACGGCGACGCGGTTCTATCGGTTGTAGGGCGGAAAAGCGAAGCGCCTTCCGCCACAACCACGCGGGAAGTGGCGGAAGGCGCTGCGCTTTTCCACCCCTACGTTATTGCCACGTCACCCCCGCCGCAGCCGCATCACCACCTCCTCCGCATCCTTGCGCCCCATCCGCAGCGCCTCTTTCGCCACCGCCTGGCTGAACCCCGCGCGCGCCAGCATCGCCAACTCCCGCAGCCGATCTTCATCCCCCACCCGGAACGGTCCGATCCGCCGGCGCCGCGCGAACACCAGCGCCGCCGCCAACTCGTCCATCTCCTCCGCCTCCAGCGCGGCGCGGGCCGTCTCCGCGCCAACCCCCTTCGCCGCCAGGTGCGCCGCCACCGCGCGGCGCGAGCGCCCGCCACGCACCAGGCTGCGCGTCCGGCTTTCCGCGAACGCCGCGTCGCTCACCGCACCCGCCGCCGCCAGCCGCACCACCACGCTACACACCGCCGCGCGCGCCTGCGCCGCCTGCGCGGCCACTGCGTCAGCCTCCACGCCGTCCGCCAGCGCGCGCCGCGCCCAGCGATCCACCGCCCGCGTCAGCATCCGCGCCAGCCCAGCCTCGGTCGCGGCGTAGCGCGCGAGATAGGCCAGCCCTACCGCATGCAACGCTGCATCGTTCGGAGCCGAGCTGGCGGGACGTGGTGGGCGTGATGCCATGCGCCGACGTTGCCGCAACGCCCGAGGTCACCGCAACTCGCCCGGCGGGCATGTTGCGCGACTGCCATCGCCAGTCCCGCGCCGATGGTGCATGATCGTGGCCTCATCCCGACCCACGGAGTAACCCATGCCCCGATCCTCGAACGACATCGCCGAGCGCGACATCGCCTCGTTGATCCACCCCTACACCGACCTCGACAAGCACCGCACCGACGGCCCGCTGGTGA
>DASRQX010000366.1:0-32007 GCA_035696165.1 Acetobacteraceae bacterium
CTGGCAGTCTCCCCCGTGGTGGCGGTCGGGTGGTCTTGCGGTTGGGTCTCGATACGCATCGGTTGCTCCCTCGTGCTGTGGGACGCATACCGAACCCGATCCAGCGCCTGGCTGCCACTCCCACCCGCATAGGTTCTTGTCTTCGTCGCAGCAAAGGCAAGTCGTGGATGGCCGGCCTTCGCCGGCCATGACGGGGGGCACCGTCGGTCGGTCAATCTTTACGGCCACTGGTATGACGTCACCGAACGTGGCTCCGTCACCTTACGCCGCCAACCCGTAGCGCACGGCAACCCACAGCTTCTGCCAGGCCGGCAGGCTGACGCGCTCGTCCAGCCGCGCCCAACCGCGCCGCTCCAGCCGCGCCAGGATCGCCGCATACGTTGCACCCATCAGCCGGGCGGGCCGAATCGCCTGCCGGTCGCACTCCGCCATCGCCTCGCGCGCCGCATCGAACTGCACATGCGCCAGCGCGGCGACGCGGGCACAGACCTTGGGCAGACCCGCCGCACCCAGGGCCGCCAGCGGATCGTGTGGCACCTGCGCCGCGTCAAGATACTCGCGCGGCAGGTACAGCCGGCGACGCTCGGCATCCTCCTGCACGTCACGCAGGATGTTGGTCAGTTGCAGCGCGCGGCCGAGTGCATACGCCACCCGGTCCGCCGCCGGCGACGCGTCGCCGAACGCGCGCACCGACAGCCGCCCGACAGCCGCCGCAACGCGGTCGCAATACAGGTCCAGCGTGGCCAGGTCGGGTGCGACGATCGGCGTCTCGGCGTCCATCTGCATGCCGTCGATCACCGCCAGGAAATCTTCCCGCCGCAGCGCATAACGCCGAACCGCCTCGGCCAGCACGCGGGTTACCGGCCCATCGGCGACACCGCCATAGAGATCGTCGATCCGTGTGCGCCATGCCGCAAGCCTCGGCAAACGTTCGGCTAACGGCACGTCCTCATCGTCGGCAATGTCGTCCACCACGCGGCAGAAGGCGTAGATCGCATACATCGCGTGCCGCCGGTCCGGCGGCAGCACGCGCATGCCGCGATAGAACGAGGTGCCGGCACCGCGCACGATCGCCTCCACCGCGTCGAGATCCGCCTGCGCCGCGCCCAATGGGGTCATGCCAGGGGTCATGCCATGGGACATCGCCCGCGTCACGGCAACAACCGCAGCGCGGCGAGCAAGCTGGCAACCGCGTCGCCCTTGGTAAGCCGCACCCGCGCCGCCAACGGATCGCCGCCACGCAGCCGGCGTGCCAGCCGACGCGCCAGCCCGACGATCACCGCCGTCTCCAGCCGCAGCCGCCGGCTATGCGTGCGCCGCGGCAGCGCTACCGCATGCGCGTTCAGCGCATCCACCCGGTCGAGCAACGAGTCGAACACCGCCCGCAGCCCGACAGTCTCTCGCGGCCCGCGCAAATCCCCCAGCGTCGCGCCATGCCGCGCCAGAAGATCGAGCGGCAGGTAGCATCGATCCAGCCCAACCACGTCCTTCGCGCAATCCTGCAGGTGGTTCAGCACCTGCAGTGACGTGCACAACGCGTCCGACGGCGCGTGCGTGGCGCTGTTCTCGCCGTGCAAGTCAAGCACGTGCCGACCCACCGGCATCGCCGAATAGCGGCAGTAGTCATACAGCTCGTCCCAGCTCGCGTAACGCTGCTGGGTGGCGTCGCGGCGGAATGCGATCAGCAGGTCGGTGGCGTGGCGCGTGGTAACACCAGTCGCGGCCAGGGATGCCCGCAGGCTCAGTGCGCTGGGCGATCCGGACTGCCGTCGGCCCAGCAGCACCGCCTCCATCATATCCAGCCGTGCAATCTTCTCATCCGCCGGGAGAGTGCCGGAGTCGGCGATGTCATCGGCGTTGCGCGCGAAGCTGTAGAAGGCGTGCACGTGCGGGCGCAGGGCGCGGCTGATCAGCAGGGACCCGACCGGGAAATTCTCGTCGCCGCGGTCCTTGCCCGACCAGGTCTCGACGTTGTCTTCAGCCACGCCGCCCGGTTGCCCCCCGCCCGGTTGCCCACCGACCGCGTCAGGCGTGTGCCCGGACCGCACCGCCGCGCCCCGCATCACCCGACCATCCCCTGATAGTCCCGCTGCTTCCACCGGACCCCTCGCCCGCGATGGTGATCGACCGCCGAGCCAATCGTCGCCGTCATGTAGAACACCGCGACGGCGGGCAACATGACAGCCCATGCCGGCGACCGGCCGAAGCGGCTCAACGTCGGCAAATACGACCACGCCATCCCGCCCCAGGCCAGTACTCCGAACACCCGCGCCAGCCCATGGCCGAACAGCGCCGCCGCCGGCGGCACCATGAACGTCAATGCCATGCCGAGCACGGTCGCCACCAGCAACAGCGGCGAGGTGCGAAGCTGCACATAGGCGGTGCGCGCCACCAGGTGCCAGATCGCGGCGAAGTCCGGATATGGCCGCACCGAGCGCGCCAGGTCGGAATGGCCCAGCCAGATGCGCCCGCCGCGTTTGACCGCCTGTGCCAGCGCAACGTCGTCGATCAATGCACCGCGCACCGCCGCGATGCCGCCGACCCGGGCCAGCGCGCGCCGCCGGACCAGGATCGTCCCGCCCGCCGCGGCGGCGGTGGCGCACAGCGGATCGTTCACCCAGGCGAACGGATAGAGCAACTGAAAGAAGTAGACGAAGGCCGGCACTAGCGCGCGCTCCGCCAAGCTGTCGCAGGCCAGCGCCACCATCTCCGAGACCAAGTCTAGCCCGTCCTGCTCAGCCCGCGCCACCAGCGCCGACAGGTGGCGCGGATCGTGCACGATGTCGGCATCCGTCAGCAGCAGCAATTCCGCGTCGTCGGTTGTGCCGAATGCCTCATTGATCCCCTGGGCGACCGCCCAGAGTTTGCCGCTCCAGCCGGCCGGCGGCGGCGTGCCGTCCAGCACCGTCAGCCGCGGATCGTCCAGCGCACGGGCCATGGCGCCGGTACCATCGGCGCTGCCGTCGTCGACCAGCACCACCCGGTAGCGGCCGGGATAGTCCTGCGTCAGCAGCGAGCGCAGTGTCGCCAAGATTAAGCCCGCCTCGTCACGCGCCGGCACGACGATTGCCACTGTCGGCGCGACAGCCACTGCCGGCGCGACTGCCACTGTCGGCGCGACTGCCACTGTCGGCGCGATTGCCACTGTCGGCGCGGCGATGGCCACTGGCGGCACGGTGATGGCCAGTGACGGCGCGGCAGGTGTCAAAACCGGCGGCGCGACAGGCGGCGCACCCGATGGTGCGACGACCGGCCGCGCGACGCTCAGGCTCGGCCCGGACTGCCAGAACTGCCCATGCAGCAGGATCAGAACCAGCCAGACCAGCAGTGCCGCGCCGGCAAGCAGGGTCACGAGCGCACCGTCACCATGTTGTTGGCGAGGAACCAGGCCACCGCCTCCTTGATCGCCGGACGCACCGGGCGCGGCGCGTAGCCCAGCTCGCGGATCGCCTTCTCGGACGAGAAATACATCTTGTGGCGCGCCATCCGCAGATGATCGCGGGTCACCCGCGGCCGCATCCCGAACATACGCGCCAGCAGCTCGTCGACCCAGGCCGCCGGCCACATCATGGTGGGCGAAACCTTGAAGCTCGGTGGCTTGCGTCCAGCCTCCTGCGTGACCATCGTGAGGATATCGAGCAGCGACAAGTTCTCTCCGCCGAGGATATAGCCCTCGCCGATCCGCCCCCGTTCGAGCGCCAGCACATGCCCGAGCGCGACATCGTCGACCCGCACCAGATTAAGGCCGGTGCTCATGTAGGCCGGGATCCTGCCGTTCGCGGCGTCCACGATCATCCGCCCGGTGGGCGTCGGCTTGATGTCGCGCATCCCAACGGGCGCCGCCGGATTGACAATGATCGCCGGCAGGTTCTCCTCGCGGATCAGTTGGCGGACCGCCTGCTCGCCCAGGTATTTGGACCGCTTGTAGGAACCGGCGATCTTCTTGATGTCAACCGGCGTGTCCTCGACCGCCGGCGATCCGTCGGGGGTCACGCCCAGCGCGGCCACTGAACTGCAATGCACGATCCGCTCGACCCCCGCGGCCTTGGCGGCGCGCATCACCGTGGCGGTGCCCTCCACATTGGTCTTCAGCATCTGTGTGGGGTTCGGCACCCAGATGCGGTAATCGGCGGCGAGGTGGATGACATAGCGGCACCCCGCCACTGCGCGAGCGACCGACACGGGATCGTTGATGTCGCCGAAGATGATCTCCGCCTGGAACCCGTCCAGGTTGCGCCGGTTGGAGGTGGAGCGGACCAGCACGCGGATCTGATGACCGCGTGCTCCCAGCGCGCGGGCCACCGCGGAGCCCACGAAGCCGGTCGCGCCGGTCACCAGCGTTGTTGCCACCCGAGCCATGTCGTTCGTCACCCAATCGATCTGCGCATAGTATAACGCGCCGATCGTATAGCCCGATCATGTCGGGATGGTGTAGAGCCGGCCGCCCTCACCCCGAGGGAAGCCTCCAGTCGAACTTCTCAACGCAACCCCCAGGGGAAGCGCCCGGGGGAAGCCCAAAGCGGAGCCCCGAGGGAAGCCCGGGGGGAAGCCCCGGGGAAAACCAACGTCGGAAAAGTCAAACGGGTGAAGACGCTATCGATTACCCTCGCCATCCTCGGCCTACTGCTGGGAACCTTGCTGATCGGCTGGTACGGTGCCGGACGGGTCCTGGCCGGTGTGCTGTCGGTCGGCTGGGGCGGATTCGCCATCGTGCTGGGCTGGCAGCTTGTGCTGTTCGCCATCCTCGGCCTGGGGTGGGACGTCATCACGCCGCACCGGGACAGCCGCCGGCTGTGGCTGTTCGTCTGGGCCCGCATGGTGCGCGACGCCTCGGCCAACTGCCTGCCGTTCTCCCAGGTCGGCGGCTTCGTGTTCGGCGCCCGAGCGATGACGCTGCATGGCGTCAGCTGGTCCCTCGCGACCGCCTCGACCGTGGTCGACGTCACCGCCGAGTTCCTCGCCGAGCTGGCGTTCACCGGCATCGGCCTCGGCATCCTGGTTGCCCGCGCACCCGACTCACGACTGGCCGTCCCGGTCGAGATCGGGCTCGGGCTCGCGGTATTGGCCGGCTTGGCGCTGATCTCGCTGCAGCAGGGCGCCGGGGCGCTGTTCGCACGCATGGGACGGCGCATCGCCGGGCGGTGGTTCACCGACGCGCAGGAACGGGTGGACGTGCTGCAAGCCGAGGTGACGCTGATCTACGGCCACACCTCGCGGCTGGTGGTGGGTTTCGCGGTGCACTTGCTGGGCTGGATCTGCACCGGCATGGCGGGTTGGATCACCTACCATCTGCTGGGCGTGCCGATCGACTTCGACGACGCACTGGCCATCGAGGCGCTGCTCGCCGCCGCCTCGGCAGCCGCCTTTCTGGTGCCGGTCAATGCCGGGGTCCAGGAAGCCGGCTATGTCGGGCTGGGCGCGATCTTTGGCGTCGCCCCGGAGCTGTCGCTGGCGGTGTCGCTGGTGCGGCGGGCGCGCGACCTGGCGCTGGGGGTGCCGATCCTGCTGACCTGGCAGTTCTGCGAGATGCGGCGGCTCCGCGCCGCCGCGCGATCCGCGTCAGCCTGAGCGAGGCAAGGGTCCGACGCGAGATAACCGCTTCAGGCAGTGCACGGGCCGCTATCCCCTGTCATGCCGGCGCATGCGCTCACAGCGTCATGCCGGCCCCCGGGTCAAGCGCCCGAGGGCAGGCTCCGGCCGGTATCCACGACTCTTTGCCGCAACAAAGGCAAGTCGTGGCTACCCTAAGTCCACAAACGAAGTGCAACACCCAGCTAAGGCGTTGCAATGGCCCAGCTTTCACCCGCCTGCCGTCGAACGGGCAACCCGGCCCTCGATCGGGTAGGCGGGGTCGTTGTAGCGCGGTGTCGAGGCGTGACCGGGGGTAACCAGCCGATCCACCAGCGCCTCGTCCTCGGCGGTGAAGTGGTAAGCCAGGGCGCCGGCATAGTCGTCCCACTGCTCCTCGGTCCGCGGGCCGCCGATAGCCGCGGTGATCAAGCGGTTGTTGAGCACCCAGGCGAAGGCAAACTGCCCCGGGCTGATGCCGCGCGACCTGGCGTGCGCGGCGAGTCCCTGGGCGATGGCGAGGCTTTCGGGACGCCATTCCGATTCCATCATCCGCCGGTCCCGGCGGCCAGCGCGGGTCTCCGGCGGCGGTGCGGCGTCGGGGTGGTATTTGCCGGTCAGCATGCCGCGGGCCAGTGGCGAGTAAGGCACCACGCCAAGGCCGAAATTGCCGCACGCCGGCAGGTGCTCGACCTCAGCCTCGCGGTTCAGCGCGTTGTACAGCGGCTGGCTGGCCACCGGCCGGTCGATGTCGGCTTGGTCGCACAGATGGCAGATCTCCGCCACGCGCCACGACCGGTAGTTGGAGACACCGAAATAGCGCACCTTCCCCGCATGGATCAGGTCGGCAAGCACGTGGACGGTCTCGGCCAGTGGCGTGGCGTGGTCTTCCTTGTGCAGGTAAAGCAGATCGATCACGTCGGTGGACAGGCGCTTCAGGCTGGCCTCGACCGCGTGGAACATGTGGCGGCGAGACAGCCCCCGCGCGTTCGGCCCCTCGCCGGTCGGGTTGGCGCATTTGGTCGCCAGCACCCACCAGGCGCGATTGTTGCCGATGCAGCGGCCGACAATCTCTTCCGAGCGGCCGCCGGCGTAGCCATCAGCGGTATCGATGAAGTTGACCCCCTGCTCCTTCGCGCGGGCGACGATGCGCGACGCGGTGGCCTGGTCGGTAGCGCCGCCGAACATCATCGTGCCGAGACACAGCGGCGAGACTTTCAGGCCAAAGCGGCCGAGTTGCCGGTAGTCCATTCTGGGTCCCTCCTGAGGACGCTATCCCTTGGCGTGCACGGGTAAAGGATGCCAGCACCGTGGTCCATGACGGTGGGCCACGATCGGCCGGCCGTGACAAATGACCTCCGGCACGGCCGGCCCGCATCCGGCGTAGGGTGGAAAAGTGAAGCGCCTTCGACCGCTTGCCTCGGTCCGCAGTCCGAACACCGCCGCCGAAACAAAGGGAATTTGGTGGCGAAAGGCATCTGCGATCCTGGTGGGTTGAAAGGTAGTTATTCCCCCTTACATCAAACCACCTCTCAACGCAACCCAAACCGCGCAATCAGACAGCCAACCCGGGGCACATTGGCGCGCTCCCGGACGCCTATGAGCAGATCATTGCTCGGGTCAACAGTCGGTTGTTGCCATGACCGATGCGTGCGCGCCGCAACGAAGCAAGTCTCACCACGAAGGTACGAAGACACGAAGACACGAAGACACGAAGACAAAACCGATTGCTTCGCGCGAAGCGCCATCGATTTCCTGCTTCGTGCTCTTCGTGTTTTCGTGGTGAACCTTGCTTACCGAAGATCTAGCGCCCGGGTCGCATCCCGACTGACCCCGCCGCCACCCGACACATGCAAGCGCCACCACAAGCGCACCACCCCGGCGCGCTCCCCCCACCTACAAATCCGCAATCCGGATCCAACCAGCGACCCCCACCGCCACCACGAACCCCGCGGCAATCGTCCCCACACCGCCCGCGCCCAGATCACGCGCCAGCGCCACCCACAGCGCGAACACGCCAATCCCCACCGCGATGCCGCCAATCAGGCTGGCGCGGCCCCGCTTGATCTCACCCTGCAACGGCGCGGCCATCACCCGCTACTCCGCCGCCGCCCGAACCTGGCCGGCGCGCACATTGTCCGTCCCATTCCGCACGCGCTTCAAATTCCGCGACACGAACCGCATGTCATACCCATTGAACACATGCCGCAGCAGCCCGCAGGTCAGATCGGACGTCCCAAAAAACCAATCCGCAACCGGATAGGTCAGGTTGAAGTTCCGCTCCATCATCAGCGCCGGATTGTGGTGCGCGATGTGATGCCGCCGGATCGAGTTCACGAACGGGATGTGCCGCACGATCCGGTCATCCCTCACATGGCAGCAATAATGGAACAGCTCGTAATTCAAATACAGCCCAACATTGGTAATCAGCAGCAGCCACCCCGCGTTGCCCAGCCCAACCAGCCACAGCAGCCCCGCCGGAGGAATCGACAGCACAATGAACGTCACCAGCGCGTAAGGCGGAAAGAATACGATCCGGAAATCGCGGCTGTTCTCGATCGTCGGCTCGACATCGGTGAAGAACTGGTGGTGCGCCAGGGTGTGGCGCTTGTAGATCCCCATGAACCCCCGCACCGGCCGATGCATCACATATCGATGGATCCACCACTCGAACACGTTCGACAGCGCGAACGCCATCGGGATCACCAGCCATTCATACCACGACGGGCCGGCGATCTGCCGCGCGCAATACCAGATCGCCGCCCCCCCGATCGCGTAGATCAGCGCGACATGCGCCCAGCCGGAATACGCTGCCGCGATCTTGCCGCGAAAATCCGCCCGGAACGCGAGTTGCCGCTGGGAGATTTGCCTGCCGGCCATCATCGCCTCCTGGATCCTCCATAGACTCCGGCCATTCTGCCACCAAACGGTCCCCACCCCAAAGGGGCACACATCGCCGGCATGTCGCCAACCCCCCGCCCGGCGGCATTTTGCTGCCGCCCGCCGCCCGCAAACTGTCACATCCGGTCTTTCTACCGCCCGGTAGGCCGGCGAACTGGTAACAATGCCAAAGCCTTCCCATAATGGCCGAGGAAACGATGACAGGCACGCGGTCGGTTCTCTGAGCAACTGACTATTGGCAACTGTCCGGAGGCACGATCCAGATGGATATCGGACTCGCCCAACTCGCCCATCCCGAGACAACGCTCGAAAGCCGCTTCCTCGATCTCGACCAGCCGATCTTCCTCAGCGGCATCCAGGCGCTGGTCCGGGTGCTGCTGGAACAGGCCCGCCTCGACCGCGCCGCCGGCCACCGCACCGCGGCACTGGTGTCCGGCTATCGCGGCTCCCCGCTCGGCGGCCTCGATCGCGAGCTATGGCGCAAGCAGACCCTGCTCGACGCGCACGACATCCGCTTCCAGCCCGGCCTGAACGAGGACCTTGCCGCGACGATGCTGTTCGGCACGCAGCAGATCCATGCCTTCCCCGGACCAAAGTTTGACGGTGTGTTCGGCCTTTGGTATGGCAAAGGCCCCGGCGTCGACCGCTCCGGCGATGCGCTGCATTGCGCCAACATGCTGGGCACCGACAAGCTCGGCGGCGTGCTGGCCGTTGCCGGCGACGACCACGGCGCCCATTCGTCAACCTATCCGCACCAGACCGAGCACATCTTCGAAGGTGCGATGATACCCGTGCTGAACCCCAGCTCGGTGCAGGACATCATCGATTTCGGCCTCGCCGGCTACGCCCTGTCGCGCTACTCCGGGCTGTGGGTCGCGCTGAAGACCACCGCCGAGACCGCCGAGCAGGCCGCGACGATCCTGATTCCCTCGCAACGCATTTTCGCCACACCCGCCTTCGCGGTGCCCTCGCACGGCTTCAACATCGACCACACGTTGCGCTACCCCGCCGACCGCGCCGAACTCGAACGCCGCGTGGTGCTGGAACGCCTGCCCGCCGCGCTGGCCTGGGCCCGCGCCAACCGCCTGGACCGCCTGGTCTTCGGCGACCCCGACGCCCCGATCGGCCTGGTCACCGTCGGCCGCGCGCACCACGACACCCAGCGTGCCCTGCGCGCGCTCGGCCTGGTGGGCCACCCGCAACTCGCCCTCTACAAGATCGGCCTAACCTGGCCGTTGGAAGCCGAGGGCCTGCGCGAATTTGCCCGCGGCAAGCGCGCCCTGCTGGTGATCGAGGAAAAGCGCAGCTTCGTCGAAGCGCAGATCCGCGACGCGCTCTACCACCTGCCCGCCGACCAGCGCCCTGAGGTCGCCGGCAAAACCCTGGCCACCGGCGAGGCCCTGCTGTCCCCGCTGCTGGAACTCTCCCCCGAGGCCGTCGGTGCCGCGCTCGGCGTCTTCTTGCGCCCGCGCGGCCTGAACGTCCCCGATGCCCCCGCAACACCGCTGATCGATCGCCCCGAGGGCCTGCTGCGCCGCGTCCCCGCGTTCTGCGCCGGCTGCCCGCACGCTACCTCAACAAAACTGCCCGAGGGCAGTTTTGCCAGCGCCGGCATCGGCTGCCACTTCATGGCCCTGGATGACGGCGACGCAACCCGCACCTTTACCCAGATGGGCGGCGAGGGCGCGACCTGGGCCGGCCTCGCCCCGTTCACCGACACGCCGCACCTGTTCGCCAATATCGGTGACGGCACCTACACCCATTCCGGCCTGCTCGCCTTGCGCCAGGCGGTCGCCGCCGGCACCTCCATCACCTACAAGCTGCTGGTCAACGACGCCGTCGCAATGACCGGCGGCCAGCCCGCCGAGGGTGGCTACACCGTGCCGCAATACGCCCACCAGGTCGCCGCCGAGGGCGTCACCCGCATCGCCATCGTGGCCGACGAAGCCGATCGCCTGCCGGAACCATCGGCCGTGCCGAAATTCACCACGCTGCACATCCGCGGCGAACTCGACGCCGTGCAGCGCGACCTGCGCGCGCATCCAGGTGTTTCAGTACTGATCTATGACCAGGTCTGCGCCACCGAAAAACGCCGCCGCCGCAAGCGCGGAAAACTGGCGCAGCCCGCCCGCAGCGTCGTGATCAACGAGCAGGTCTGTGAGAACTGCGGCGACTGCTCGACCCAATCCGGCTGCATCGCAATCGAACCGATCGACACCGCGCTGGGCCGCAAGCGCCGCATCAACCCGACTGCGTGCAACGTCGATCTATCTTGCCTGAAGGGCTTCTGCCCAAGCTTCGTCACCATCGCCGGCGCGCCGCGTGCGCCCGATGCCGATCCGCACTGGGCGGAGCAGGAGGCCGCCCTCGCCGCCGCCCTGCCCCAGCCGATACTGCCCGCCGCCACCCCGTGGCGCGCGCTGTTCGCCGGCATCGGCGGCGGCGGTATCGTCACCTCCGGCGCAATCCTTGCGATGGCGGCACATCTCGAAGGCCGCCAGGTCAGCACTCTGGATTTCACCGGCCTCGCGCAGAAGAACGGCGCCGTGGTCGCGCATGTGCAGATCGGCGGCGCGATCGACGGCCCGACCGACCTCGACGTGGTGCGCATCCCGCTCGGCACCGCCGACCTGATGCTGGCTGCCGATCTGGCGGTCGCCGCCGGCGCCGGCGTGCTGGAGCGCAACGCCCTGCGCGCCGCGGTGATCGGCAACCTCGATCTCGCCGCCACCGCCGAATTCAAGCGCAACGCCGTACTGCCGATCGATGCGGCACTGCATCGGCGCGTGATCGAGCGCACCACAGACAAGCGCGCCTCCATCTATCTGCACGGCGTCCGCCTGGCGGAACGACTTTTCGGCAACGCCCAAGCCATGAACACGCTGCTGCTGGGTCTCGCCTGGCAGCGCGGCCTGATCCCGGTGGATGAGCCGGCAATCCTGCGCTCGATCGAGCTGAACGGCGCCGCGATCAAAACCAATCTGCGAGCCTTCCTGTGGGGCCGCATCCTGGCCGACAAGCCGGAACTGATCGAGCAGATCCTGACCAACACGATCATGACGCCGCCCGAAACGTTGGAGGCGGTGATCGAAACCCGCATGGCCGCGTTGACAGCGTATCAATCACGTCGTTACGCCACTCGCTACCGCAAGCTGATCGACCAGGTGATCGCGCGCGAGACCGCGGTGTTCGGCAAGCCCAGCCGGCTGTCACGCGCCGCCGCCGAGGGCCTGCATCGCGTCATGGCCTACAAGGACGAATACGAGGTCGCGCGCCTGCACGCCGCAACGACTTACGGTGAGCGCCCGGTGTTCCACCTGTCGCCGCCGTTGATCAACCGGTTCGATCCCGCCACGGGTCGCCGCGGCAAGGTGGCAGTGCCCGGCTGGGTCGCCCTGCCGTTGTTCCGCGTGCTGCGCCACGGCAAGTACCTGCGCGGCACGCCGCTGGACGTGTTCGGACGCCAGGCCGAGCGCGTGTGGGAGCGGACGCTGATCAGCCAATACGAGGCCGATCTGAATGCCGCCATGGAAGCGCTGCGCCCGGACACGCTGGAAACCGCGGTGTCGTTGGCGGAACTGCCCGACCAGATCCGCGGCTTCGGCCCGGTGAAGGACGCCAATCGGGTGAAGGCAGAGGGGCGGCGGAAGGTGTTGCTGGAGAGCTTGCAGGCACCGCAATTGGCGGTGGCGGCGGAGTAGCCGTGTTTCGTGGCTGCCTGGCTTCGTCAGGAATCCTTAACGATCTACCGTTAAGAATTTACCACGATGTAAGCCGGCGGCCGGCGGGCGGCCGCACCGCGATGGGTGAAAATGATCCTGCGTGGGTCCAGCCCGGGCCGCCGCCGGAGGCCATTTACGCAGTAGACACGAAGAGCACGAAGAATGAGATGGGATTGATCCTCAGCGAGCAGGTGTCCCCACGGGTGATAGGTCTGGCCATCGAAGTGCATCGACAGCTTGGATCTGGGCTTTTGGAATCGGCGTACGAGGAATGCCTTTGCGTCGAACTCGCGGAGGACAATATCGCGTACCAACCGCAGGTACCCATTCCGATTGTATACAAGGGAACCCGTCTCGACTGCGGCTATCGGATCGATCTCCTTGTAGCCCAATGCGTTGTCGTCGAAATCAAGGCGATCGAGCGCCTGCTGCCGATTCACTCCGCTCAGATTTTGACCTATTTGCGCCTGAGCGGTCACAAGATAGGACTGCTGATGAATTTTCACGCGACAGTGCTAAAAGACGCCCTGCGGCGCTTTCTGCTATAATCTGCCCATCGCCTTCGTGTTCTTCGTGTCTACTACGCAAGGTGAATCCTTAAAATGCGAGATCCCGACACCCTAGTCCTGGAAATGGCCCACAAATTCGCCCAGGACCGCCTGGCCCCCGGCGCCGCGGCCCGTGAAAAGGCCGCCGCCATCGAACCCGCGATCATCGCCGAACTGGGCGAACTCGGTTTCCTCGGCGCCACCACGTCAGCCGCCTGGGACGGGTCCGAACTCGACCCCGTCACCTATGCCCTGGCACTAGAAGAAATCGCCGCCGGCGACGGATCGGTCTCCACCCTCGTCTCAGTCCACAACTCCCCCACCTGCATCGTCATCGAACAATTCGGCACCGACGCGCAGAAGGACCGCTGGCTGCGCCCCCTGGCACGCGGAGAACACGTCGGGTCCTTCGCGTTGACCGAACCACAAGCCGGCTCCGACGCATCCAACCTGCGCACGCGCGCGGTGAAGCGTGGCGATCGTTACGTCATCAACGGTTCCAAGCAATTCATTTCATCCGCAAGCATTCCCGGCAGCACCGTGCTGTTCGCCGTCACCGACCCCAACGCCGGCAAGCGCGGCCTGTCCTGCTTCATCGTCGACAAATCCACCCAAGGCTGCATCGTCGCGCGCAAGGAGGAAAAACTCGGCCAGAAAGCCTCCGAGACCTGCGCGCTGTCATTCCAGGACATGGAAGTCGCCGAACACCAGCGCATCGGCGCCGAGGGCGAAGGCTACCGCATCGCCCTCTCCACCCTTGAGTCCGGCCGCATCGGCATCGCCGCGCAAAGCGTCGGCATGGCGCGCGCCGCGCTGGACTACGCCATCGCCTACGCCCGAGACCGCCAGGCATTCGGCACCCGCATCATCGATCACCAGGCCGTCGGCTTCCGCCTGGTGGACGCGAAGACGCGACTGGAAGCGGCGCGCCAACTCGTCATTCACGCCGCCACGCTGAAGGCGGACGGAAAACCCGCGCTGGAGGCCGCCTGCATGGCGAAGCTGTTCGCCTCGGAAGCGGCCGAGGCAATCTGCAGCGCCGCCATCCAGACCCTCGGCGGCTACGGCTATCTGGCGGATTACCCGGTCGAGCGCATCTATCGGGATGTGCGCGTGTGCCAGATCTACGAAGGCACGTCCGACGTGCAGAAGATCATCCTGCAGCGAATGCTGTAATACCATCACCGCCAAACATTGACGCACGGGCCGCTAGCCCCCCGTCATGCCGGCGCATGCCGGTTATGCACGACTTGCTTTGCTGCGACGAAAGCAGGTCGTGGATACCGGCCCCCCGGCCTTCGCCAATGGCAGGCTCTGCCGGTCCTCGTGCGCTTGCCCCCAGCGCCGACATGACCACGATCAGATGTTCGTCAAGCGCGCTGATTTGCCAGGATCACGCCACACTGTGGTGCATTGGCTGCCGTCGTGCTGTCCTCCCCAACCACCTGCAATGGAGTCGATCGAATGGACATTCATATCCGAATGATCATGCTACAACCTATAGTAGCATTGATCGCGGGCGTACTGATCCTGCTGATGCCACGACTGCTGAATTTCATCGTGGCGATCTATCTCATCATCATCGGCGTCACCGGTTTGTACCCGCATCTGGTTCAATAACGTCCGCCACCATGCGGGACTGGCCATGCGGGACTGGCCACTTCGGACCACCCGGCCCGCCCGGAACGCGTCCGCCGCTGCGGCGACCACCCCACCAGCGGCGGCGCGGTCCAGGTCAACCCACTCGCGCTTCCGACTCGACGACTACCACAGTCTCGGTGATCACGACCGGCTCGTAGAGCCAGCGCGCCACCAGTCCCGCCACCGCGGCACCGATCAGCGGGGCAACCCAGAACAGCCAAAGCTGGCCGATATAGGCCCCTCCGGCGAACAGCGCCGGGCCGGTGCTGCGCGCCGGATTGACCGAGGTGTTGGTGATCGGGATCGACACCAGGTGGATCAGGGTCAACGCCAGCCCGATGGGGATGCCGGCAAAGCCGACCGCCGCACCCTTCGAGGTGCAACCGGTGATGATCACCAGGAAGAAGAACGTCAGAATCGCCTCCGCAACGAAGCACGCCGCAAGGCTGTACTGGCCCGGGCTGAGTGCCCCGTAGCCGTTCGAGGCGAAGCCGCCCGGCTCCCAGCCAGGCTTCCCCGAGGCGATCATGAACAGCACCGCCGCCGCGGCAATGGCGCCGACCACCTGGGCCAGGATGTAGGGCACGACATCAGCGGTCTTGAAGCGGCCGCTGGTCCACAGTCCGACCGTCACCGCCGGATTGAAATGCCCGCCGGAAATATGGCCGACGGCGTAAGCCATGGTCAGCACGGTCAGGCCGAAGGCGAACGCGACGCCGAGGAACCCGATGCCCAGCGACGGATAGCCGGCAGCCACGACCGCACTGCCGCAACCGCCAAAGGTCAGCCAGAACGTGCCGAAGCATTCGGCGGCCAATCGATGCGAAGTCGTCATGTGTCTTTCCCCCCGGTTTGGTTGGCGCGTCGCGTTGGTCGGCGATCAGCGCGAGCGTCTATCAGACACAAGCTAATACCAACATGAAAGATTCGCGACCAGCGGCAGGTCACCGTCCGGTGCGAAGTCGTAAGCGTTAGGCCGACCGGACTGACCGCCGATCCGAACACCTGCCAACCGTCCGGAATGATGGAAGACCCGATATGAACGCGGATCGCTGCTCAATGGCACTCAAACGCTTCGAACGGCTCCCGGCATGACAGGCAGCGAAACCTCGACCCGGCCATCCGCCGGCGCTCGAGGCATGTGTCGGAATTCTTTACCGTGCCGGCGGCTGGTATTCCGTCAAGACCAGCCCCGTGACGACATTTGTCGGAATTCCTGAAACGACAAGCACCAATTTCCCGGCAAACCCGGCCAAGGGCCGACCGAGCGTCGGGATTTCTTACACTTCCCGCGAACGCATTGGCGTCGATCTGATATTACCCTTGTATATCAAATCGTTACGGGATGGTACAACATTTGCGTGACGATTTTAAGAACGCGTAGCTTACGGGGGCCGACGCATACACACGATACGGTACCTGCTCTTCGCAACGGCGGCGGCGGCGGCTACCATTGCCGCTGCACCTGAATCGGCGAGCGCCAACCAGATCGCGTATGACTTTGCCGGCAAGTGCTCGGATTGCTTCGCGCGCGCTGGCTTCGCCTTCGCCGTGCTGACGGTCCAAAATTACACCCGGGGTGTGTCCTTCAGCAATGCGAATTTTGTCAGCTTCGTCTATGATGGGTCGAACCTGCTTGGGTCATGCACGGTCAGTACCACCAACCTTTCCAGCTTCACAGGATCGATCGGGCCTGATCTGCCCGGCTCATTCCAAGTGAGTGTCGATAACACATCGAACCTGAATTTCAGCAGCGCCTCGGAGGGCGCCTGGTCGGTGTCGCAGTTTTCAACATGTTCGTGTCAGGCAGATTTCGGACCCAGCAGCACGTATTCCGCGGTGCCCGAACCGTTCTCCGTCGCGCTGCTTGGCACCGACGTGCCCGGCCTCGGCCTGATGCAGCGGCGGCCACGCCCATCACGGGATCCCGCGGCGGACAGCGCGTCAAGCCGGTAAACGCGCCCCCGCTTACGCCGGCCAGAAGTCGGCACCAGTCGCCCGCTCGAACGCGAAGGGGCACACTGGCGGAAACGTGGCGCGGGCGAGCCCGGTCTCGCGCTCGGCCTCGATCAGCGCCAGCCGATAGTTGTCGCGCATGGCCGCATCCAGCAGCGACCGCAGGCTCGGGTTGTCGTTCAGGTGGTCCTCGAGGCGACACCGCCGCTCCTCGATGCTCAGCCGCCAGCTGTTGCCGCGCAGCCCAGGCTGGAACTGCCATTTCAGCAGATGCAGCAGCAGCGCGGTCAGCCGGTTGACCAGCTCGCGCTTCTTGCTCCGGCCCATGCTCTCGATCTCTTCCGCGATGTGTTCGATATCGGCTTCGGCCAACCTGCCGGCACGCAGCAACCCAGCCTGCTCCGTGGGCCAGGCATAGAAGTCGTGGTCGTACTGGATCTTTGTCATCGTCACCTTCCGCTCCGGCCACAGTAACCTGCGCCGGCCTGTTCGCTCGCGGCGCAGGATACTAAGGTCTGTTCGGATAGCACGAACATCATAGGCCAGCGCGATGGACTTTACCCTCACCGACGCGCAGCGCGAGATCCGCGAGCAGGTGCTGCGCCTCTGCGCCCGCTTCGGCGACGACTACTGGCTGGAACGCGACCGCACCGCCACCTTCCCCGACGCCTTCTTCGCCGCAATGGCGGAGGGCAATTGGCTCGGCATCGCCATGCCCGAGGAATACGGCGGCGCCGGCCTCGGCATCACCGAAGCCGCCATCCTGATGCAGGCGATCGCCGAATCCGGCGCCGCGATGTCCGGTGCCTCGGCCATCCACATCAACATCTTCGGCCTCAACCCCGTCGTCGTGCACGGCACCACCGAACAAAAGCAGCGCATGCTGCCGCCGCTGATCGCCGGCCAGGACCGCGCCTGCTTCGGCGTCACCGAACCAAACGCCGGCCTGAACACGACGGAGATCACCACCCGCGCCGAGCGCCGCGGCGACCGCTACGTGGTCAGCGGCACCAAGATGTGGACCTCGACGGCGCAGACCGCGACGAAGATCCTGCTGCTCGCGCGCACCACGCCGCTGGACAAGGTGAAGCGCCGCTCGCACGGGTTGACGCTGTTCTACACCACGCTCGACCGCAGGCGCGCCGAGGTGCGGCTGATCCACAAGATGGGCCGCCACGCCGTCGATTCGAACATGGTGTTCTTTGAGGACATGGAAATCCCCGAAGAAGACCGCATCGGCGAGGAAGGCGAAGGCTTCCGCGCCCTGCTGCACGGACTGAACCCGGAACGCGCGCTGATCGCCGCCGAGGCGATCGGCATCGGCCGCGTCGCCCTGGCCCGCGCCGCCCGCTACGCCCGCGAGCGCATCGTGTTCGGCCGCCCGATCGGCCAGAACCAGTCGATCCAGCACCCGCTGGCGGAATCCTGGGCTGAGCTGGAAGCCGCCAACCTGATGATGCTGAAAGCCGCCTGGCTCTACGACACCGGCCAGGAGTGCGGCGCGGAGGCGAACGCCGCCAAGTACCTGGCCGCCGAAGCCGGCTTCCGCGCCTGCGAGCGCGCTGTCATGACGCACGGCGGCATGGGCTACGCGCAGGAGTACCACGTCGAGCGCTATCTGCGCGAAGTGCTAATCACCCGCATCGCCCCGGTCAGCCCGCAGCTTATTCTGTCCTACCTCGCCGAGCGCGTGCTGGATCTGCCAAAGTCGTATTGATCCTTGGAGCTAGTACCGCTGCAAAGTTAGTACCGCAGCGCGGACGGTCTGCGACTTGCTTCTTGTTTTATTCCAGGGCCGGGCATGCTTTGCGTGTCTGATGTATCGCGGGTCGATCGATATTTTCACAACGATCCGTCAATGGCTGAGGGATCGGTCTATACTTGAAGCTGGTTCCTGGTTCGATCCTTGCGAGCTCGACGCCATCGCCCTACTTTCGGAGTATGGGTGTGTTCCGAAAATCCGAGCCAACGAACCCGCCGGCCGGGCCGAAGCTGGCGCCTGCGTCGGTGCAGATCGGCCGCTCACCTATCCGGGTCAACGTGCAGCCTCCGGCCACATCGCCGAACGCCGCGCGGCGGAAGGCGTTGACCGAGGCGGTGCGCCGCACCACGACGGGGTTCGCCCATACCCGTGGCTGACACCGCGGCCGCCGCGCCAGCCTACGACAGCAGCGTTTTCATCGACTGCCCGTTCGATCCGGCCTACCAGCCGATGTTCGACGCCATCGTCTTCGCTGTGATGGCATGTGGCCATGTCGCCCGCAATGCACTGGAAATCGACGACGCCGGACGCGCGCGCTTGGGCAAGATCGCCGACCTGATCGGCCAGTGCCGCTACGGCATCCATGACATCTCGCGTACCGATGCAAGCAGCCGCGGCGGCCTGCCGCGGTTCAACATGCCGTTGGAACTTGGCCTTTTCCTCGGGGCCCTGCACTACGGCAGCGATGCGCAACGCTGCTAGCAATGCCTGGTGATGGATTCCGACCGCACCCGCTATCGCGATTTTATCTCCGATCTGTCCGGGCATGACTTCAAGGCACACGCCAACGCGCCGGCGCAGGCCATCGCCGCAGTGCGCGACTTACTCCGCAGCGCGAGCGGCATGCGGCTGCCCGGCGGGGTGGCCGTCGCGGCGCTCCATGCCCGCTTCACCACGGACCTTCCCGAAATCCTGCGGCAGGCCAGGATCGAACCTGACGAAATGACCTTTACCGATACCACCGCGATTATCTTCGAATGGCTTAAGCAGCAAAGCCCGCCGACCGGCCGATGATTGCGACGAGGGCCAAACCCTTAGCCTCGCCGAGGCATGCCGGACCATACCTCATCGGTTAGGATCGTTGCACAGGGGTTACTGACGATCCTCCCTCGCAGGATCGGCGGCCACCAACGCCACCACGTCGGTGTTCACCAACACTTTGCCGGCGTGTTCAAAGTTCACCGTGACCCGCGCGCCGATCACGGACTGCACCTGCCCCACCCCCCAATCCGGTTGGCCGGGGTGGCGCACCCATTGGCCCGGCTCGTGCACAACCGGCATCATGTCACCCGACGGCAAATCAGGCGGGAATGGCGCCTACACAGCCTCCGGCGTCCCCGGATGCTGACCCGCGCGTTGCGGCAGAATGAGAACGCAGGCGATGATGACCAGCATCAGCACGCCGGACGCTTCGAACCGCCCGAGCGCGAAGCCACCATTGGAAACCGGCTTGTCGAGCAGGTCCCCCACAGTCGCGCCCAGCGGTCGGGTCAGGATGAAGGCGGCCCAGAACAGCAGCGTTCGCGACGCGCCGGTGAAGAAATACAGCGCCGCGATCACCGCCAGCGCGGCGCCGAACACCAGCGCGCCGCCGCCGTAGCCAAGCCCGGACGTGTCGGCCATAAAGTCGCCCAGTGCCGTGCCCAGGGTCTGCGAGAACATGATCGTCGCCCAGTAGAACATCTCGGCCTTGGGCGACACGATCGTGCTGACCGACACCGTGCCCAGCGACCAATACCAAAGCCCGAGCGTCGCCATCAGCAGGATGAACAGCATCGACGTTCCCCCGACATAGCCGATGGCCAGGGAGCGGTCCGCGAAGTCCGCCAGCGTGGTGCCGGCCGTCGTCGTGGCGACGATGACGAACCAGTACAGGAGCGGGTGGAAGCGCTTGGCGGCGATTTGTGCCGCGACCGCGACGACGAAGACGGTCGCGAAGATCGCGGTGCCGATCAGGTAGCCCAGGTTCAGCGTCATCGTCACCGCGTCGCCGCCGGTCTCGCCCAACGTGGTCGCGGCGATCTTGATGATCCAGAAGCCGAGCGTGACGGCTGGGACCTTGCTCAAGGAGGTCCCGACTTTTGTGTGCATTCAGATTTTCCCGATTGTGGCCGCACCAGCGGTCGCGCTGATCTTGGTCTTCGCATGGGATTTTGGAAATTACGGATCGGTGAACCGTGATGCGGCTCGGTTTCCGGCGCTGAAAAGCCCATCGCCGGCCTCGACGACCGGTCCGGCTCGGCCATAAGGTTCCCGCCCATCAGCCGGCAGACCGATCCAAGTGTCCGTCCAGGAAGTCTGGCGGTTGAGGGCCGGTCCACAAGGAGATCGGGTATTTTTGGCGCTGGGAAGGAGAAAGCGCCGTCACGATGCAGCGACATCGTGGCAAGCTTCCGACACTCCCGGCGCCAAAAAGACCCGCCGGACCGACCCACCAGACGTCCTGGACAGACACCAAGAGCTCAGCAGGGGAACCGCGCCGATGGACGAAGGTGTACGGCTGACCGAGCTGGTCGCCGCCCGCATGTGCCACGACCTGAGCGGCTTGCTCGGCAGCCTTCTCGGCATGGTGGAACTGCTGGCCGAAGAGGTCGGGGAAACCGAGGCGGTATCGATCTCCACCGACGCCGCCAACGCCCTGATCCTGCGCCTGACGCTCCTGCGCGCCGCCTGGGCCGGCCAGCCGGAACTGCTGGACCTGCCGCGCCTGGCCGCCCTGGCGCACGGGCTGTCCAGGCGCCGCGTCGCGCTCGACCTTTCCGGCCTGCCCGAGACAACGGTCTTCCCGGCGGCGATGGGCCGTCTGGTGCTGAACCTGTTGCTGCTCGCGGCGGAGTCGGTGCCGCAGGGCGGCGTGTTGCGTCTCGACGGCGGGGCAAATGACCTGATCGCCCGGCTGGTCGGGCCCAACGCAGCCTGGCCGGCGGGACTGATCGGCATGTTGGCCGATGGGGCCACGGCCCAGCAGGCCTTGGACAGCCCGCGGACGGTCCTGCCGCCGCTGACCGCGCTCTGCGGGGCCGCCACCATGGCCTGAGCCTCACGGCTCTGTTGCCAGCCGGCCCACCCCGCTGCCGCCGCCTTTGCGTCTGACCACCGCCTGATCCGACAAACCCACGCCACCTCTACCGCTCTTTCGCGAGAGAGGTCGAGGCGCAAAGCAACGAGGGTGAGGGTGCTGCGGCGACTCCAATTACAATCAGCCTACACCAACGGGCCACACCGGGATTTTCTACCCGGGCATTTACCATTTCTTCGCATGCGTCGCCCCAGGATCGCGTTCTGCCCGGATCTTCCGACCGTTGGGACGCTAGTATGGACGACCTGCTCGCCGATTTCCTCACCGAGACGACCGAGAACCTGACCGAACTCGATGTCGCGCTGGTGCGGCTCGAACGAACGCCGGATGACGCCGGCACGCTCTCGCTGATCTTCCCTCTGGTGCATACCATCAAAGGCACCTGCGGCTTCCTCGGATTGCCGCGGCTGGAGCGTGTGGCGCACGCGGCTGAAAAAGTGCTGAGCAAGGTGCGAGACGGCGTGCTGGTCGTCACCCCTCACGTGGTCAGCCATGTGCCGACCGCACTCGACCGCATCAAGCTGATCCTCGCCGGACTGGCCGCGACCGAAGCCGAGCCATCCGGTGACGATTCCGAGCTGATCGCCGCGTTGGACCGTGCCGCCTCGGGCATGGCGACGGCGCCGCCGGTATCACCCCCCAGGCACTCCCCCAGGCCCCCCCCAGCCATCTGTATCGGCGACGGCGTCCGCCGCGCAGGCGCCGGTGACCACGGCACGCGCGCCCGAGCCGATCCGCGCCATGGCGCCGCCGATCGAACCTCCGGAAGAGCCACCCGAGGAAGCGCCCGCCGCACCGCCGCCAGCCGAGCAGGCAGCCGCCGCCACCCAAGCCGGAAACCCGATGGGCGCGCCGACCGGCGCCCCCGCCAAGGCAGTGCCGGCCCAGCAGACCATCCGGGTGACCGTCGACGTGCTCGAGGACCTGATGACCCTGGTCAGCGAACTTGTGCTGACCCGCAATCAGCTTCTGCAGCTCGCCCGCACACAGGAAAGCAGCACCTTCGCGGTGCCGTTGCAGCGGCTGTCGCACATCACGTCGGACCTGCAGGAAGGCGTGATGAAGACGCGCATGCAGCCGATCGGCAACGCATGGAACAAGCTGCCGCGCATCGTCCGCGATCTGGCCCGCGACATGGACAATAAGATCGAATTGGTCATGCACGGCGCCGAGACCGAGCTGGACCGCCAGGTGCTGGAGCTGATCTAGGATCCGCTGACCCACATGGTGCGCAACTCCGGCGACCATGGGCTGGAAACGCCAGCCGAGCGCCGCGCCACCGGCAAGCCGGAGATCGGCCACATCACCTTGAACGCCTACCACGAGGCCGGCCACATCATCATCGAGATCGCCGACAACGGCCGCGGCCTGGCGGTCGAGCGGATCAAGGCCATGGCGCTGGCGAACGGCCTGGCCACCGAGGCCGAACTGGCCACGATGACCGACGCACAGCTTCATCGCTTCATCTTCCGCGCCGGCTTCTCCACCGCCGCGACAGTCACCGCGGTGTCCGGCCGCGGCGTCGGGATGGACGTGGTGAAGACGAATATCGAGCGTATCGGCGGCTCGGTGGACCTGAAGAGCACGCCGGGCCAGGGCAGCACGTTCACCATCAAGATCCGCCTGACGCTTGCCATCGGTTCGGCGCTGATCATCGAATCCGGCGGCGAACGCTTCGCCATCCCGCAGATCAGCGTCGTCGAACTGGTGCGGGCCAAGCGTGGCGGCGCAGGCGACACCGCGGCAGACGGCCGAGCCGACGGCGCGGCGGAAACCAGCGCGGACCGCAAGCGCGAGGCGGCGCGGCAGGACGGTGTCGCCGAAACGGTGATCGAACGGATCAACGACACGCCGGTACTGCGGCTGCGCGACCGTCTGCTGCCGCTGATCAATCTGAACGACCTGCTGCGGCTTGGCGAGAAGTCGCGCGAGGATGAAGCGGCGCACGTCGTCGTAGCCCAGGTCGGTGCCAGCATGCTGGGCATCATCGTCGATCGCGTGTTCGACACTGAAGAGATCGTGGTCAAGCCGGTCGCGCCGATCCTGCGCTACATCACCATGTTCAGCGGCAATACCATCCTGGGCGATGGCTCGGTGATCATGATCCTCGACACCAAGAGGATCGCGCGGGCGACCGGCATCGGCGCGAGCGGCGAGAGCAAGGCACGCACCGCCGGCGCTGCCGGCTCCGGCTCCGGGTCCGAGGCGGCACGCTCCGGCGAAAAGACCACGATGCTGCTGTTCCGCGCCGCCGGCAACTCGCTGATGGCGGTTCCACTCGGCCTGATCGCGCGGCACGAGGACATCCCGCGCGAGAAGATCGAAAGCTCGTGCGGCCAACCGGTGACCCAGTATCGCGGCAAGCTGAGGCCGCTGGTGTCGCTCGGCGAGCCGTCCGATCCGGGCCGGACACACCAGCCCGTACTGGTGTTCGCCGATCGCGAACGCTCCATGCGCCTGATGGTCGATGAGATCATCGATGTGGTGGAGGAACGGCTGCAGATCGAGCTGTTGGGCACGCGCCCGGGTCTTCTCGGCACCGCGGTGATCGCCAGCAAATCCACCGATCTGATCGACACCGGCTATTGGCTCACTCAGGCGTCACAGGACTGGTTCCGCGGCTCCGCGCACGGCACCCGCGGCCACAAGCCACGTGTGCTGGCAGTCGAGGACAGCGACTTCTTCCGGCAGCTTCTTGTGCCCACCCTGGTCGCGGCCGGCTATCAGGTCACCGCCATAGGGTCCGCGGCCGAGGCGCTGCGTCTGCGCGAGGCGGGCGCGATGTTCGAGATCATCGTATCCGATATCGAGATGCCGGAGATGGACGGGCGAGAATTCGCCCGCGCGGCACCCGCCGGCGCTGCATGGGCCGGATTGCCGATGATTGCGCTGTCGGGACGGTCCGAGCCGGTCGATGTCGAGGCCGGGCGCGAAGCCGGATTCACCGACTACCTCGCCAAGTTCGAGCGCGACGCGCTGCTCGAAAGCCTCGCGCAATGCCTCGCCGAACCGATCACCGCCTGACGACGACCAAAACCTGACGACAATCAAAGTCTGACGACAACTAAAGTCGGGCACGCGCCCCCGCCGTCAGACCTGGCCAACGCCCGCCTGACGATCGCACCCCCCCCCCGCTGCCTCACCACCCCCGTGCCGCACCGCCGCCACTAGACCATCCTCCCCCGGACCACCCATCCAACTGGACCACCCATCCAACTGGACCACCCCCTTTGAACCGGAGCCCGCAAGATGACCACGGACGTTCTTGACCATGCCGATGTGGCGCCCGACGACGAGGAGCGCCAGTTCGTCACGCTGACGGTCGCCGACCAGCTCTGCGGTGTGCCGGCGCTTGGGGTGCGCGACATCCTCGGCGAACAGGCGATCACCCGCATCCCGCTGGCACCCGAGGAAGTCGCCGGCAGTCTCAATCTGCGCAGCCGCATCGTCACCGCGATCGACCTGCGCCGGCGCCTCGGTCTGCCGCCGGCACCGAGAGGCACCCGCCGCATGGAGGTGGTGGCCGAGCACGGCGGCGAACTCTACGCGCTGCTGATCGATCAGGTGTCCGAGCTAATGTGCGTCACAGCCGGCGCATTCGAGCGCAATCCGCCGACCCTCGCAGCGTCCTGGGCGCGTTTCGCAACCGGCATCTACCGGTTGGAGGGGAGGCTGCTGGTGGTGCTGGACGTCGCCAAGCCGCTCGCCCCTGGCGAGCCGGGCCGAACGTCGATGACGCATTCCTGCCTGGTGGTCGATGAGAGCCGTGTGGTGCGCAAGGTCGCCCGGCGCATCCTGGAGGGCCACGGCTTCGCGGTACGCGAGGCCGAGGACGGCCAGAAGGCGCTGGAGCTCTGCGGTCAGGCGCTGCCCGACTGTGTGCTGCTCGAGCGGAACATGCCGGTGATGAACGGCATCGAATTCCTCAAGGCACTGCGCGCCAAATATGGGCCGGGCCGCCCATCCGTCGTGTTCTGCACGACCGAGACCGCAATGTCGTTCATCGAGCAGGCGATCGAGTACGGCGCCCAGGAATTCATCATGAAGCCGTTTGACGAGGAGATTCTGATCGGCAAGTTCGCCCAGGTGGGCGTGCTGTGAATCTCGCCGTCCACTCGCCACACGACGCCCCCGCGTCGCCGGCCCAGGCCCAGGTGAAGGCGCCGGCGCAGGTGCGCGTCATCGTGTGCGACGATTCGGTCGCCATTCGCGGCGCGATCGTGCGCATGCTGGAAACCGACCCGGAAATCCGCGTGGTGGCACGCGCGGCGAATGGCCGCGCGGCGATCGACGAGCTGGCCCGCACGCCGGTCGACGTGCTGGTGCTCGACGTCGAAATGCCGGTGCTCGACGGCCTTGCCGCGCTGCCGTCGCTGCTGCGGGCCGATCCCGACCTGCGCGTGATCATGGCCTCGACCCTGACCACGCGTGGCGCCGGCATTGCGATGCGCGCACTGCGGCTGGGCGCGGCCGACTATGTGCCGAAGCCGAGTTCAATCGGCCTGGCCGGTGACGAAACGTTCCGGCGCGAGCTAATCGAGAAGGTGAAGGGCCTCGCGCGCCTGCGTCGACGAGCCGTCGCGGCTAATGTGGATCCTCCTGGCTTGGCGAATGCGCCGCGTGCCGGCACGGCGACCGCGGGACACGTCATGACCGTGCTGGCGGCGGGGCGCAGCCGCCCGCCGCATTGCGCCTGCAAGCGGCCGCGTCGCTGCCCGCGTGGCTGTTGGCCATCGGCAGTTCGACCGGTGGCCCGCAAGCGCTGTTCACTCTCGTGCAAGGCCTCGGCGGCACGCTGTCAATACCTGTGATGTTGACCCAGCACATGCCGCGCACATTCACGCCTATTCTCGCCGAGCATATCAGCAAGCTGAGCGGCCTGCCCTGCGCCGAGGCGCAGCATGGCGAGGTGCTGCAGCCGGGCCGCATCTACCTCGCCCCAGGCGATCGCCATCTGCTGATCGAGCGCGCCGCCAATGGCCTGCAGCCGCGGCTCACCGAAGACCCGCCGGAGAATTTCTGCCGCCCCTCGGTCGATCCGATGCTGCGCAGCGCCGCCGCCGCGTGTGACGGCCGCGTGCTGGTGGCAATGCTGACAGGGATGGGCCACGACGGGCTGGCCGGCACACGCCTGGTGATCGACGCCGGGGGCACCGCCATCGCGCAGGATGAGGCGACCAGCGTGGTCTGGGGCATGCCCGGCGCGGTGGCACAGGCCGGGCTGTGTCACGCCGCGCTGCCGTTGCCGGAGATCGCCGCGAAGCTGCGCACCCTGCCCGGGCGGCCGCGCGCATGAGCGCGGCGCTTGCCCACGGGACGTTCGACACGATCGCCAACCTGCTAAAGGTACATTCCGGACAGGCGATCGGCCAGGACAAACTCTATTTGCTGGACACGCGGCTGGCCCCGATCCTCAAGCGGCACGGCCTGCGCGACCTGAACGCGCTGGCCGAACGACTGAAGGTCCCGCGCACTGAACCGCTGACGCAGGAGGTGGTCGAGGCGATGACCACCAACGAGAGCCTGTGCTTCCGCGACGACAAGCCGTTCGAGCATGTCCGCACGCAGGCACTGCCACGTTTGCACACCGCCCGTCCACCAGGCGCGCCGATCCGCATCTGGTCGGCCGCGTCGTCTTCAGGTCAGGAAGCCTATTCGCTGGCCATGATCCTGACTGACATGCGCGCCAGCCTGGGCGATCGGCGGGTGGAGATCGTCGGCACCGACATCGCGCGCGACCAGCTTGCGCGTGCGCGCGAGGGCATCTACTCGCAATTCGAGGTGCAGCGCGGGCTGCCGATGCAGATGCTGGTCAGGCATTTCCGCAAGGAGGGCATCCGGTGGCGGGTGGCCGAGGCGATCCGGCGCATGGTGGATTTCCGCGAGTGGAACCTGCTGGCCGACCTGCGTCCTCTCGGGCGGTTCGACCTGGTGTTCTGCCGCAATGTGCTGATCTATTTCGACCAGCCAACCAAAGCGCGGGTGCTGGAGGCGATCGCCTTGCTGCTGGCACCGGATGGGCTGCTGTACCTGGGTGGGGCGGAGACGGTGCTGGGGATTACCAGCCGGCTTGTACCGTTGGCAGGGGCGCGGGGCGTGTACGGGCTTGCGTCGGTGGCCGCAGCGGTGGCGTAGGGGCGCAGGTCGGGGCGCGGACTTGCGCCGGGCGATAGTTCGCCGCATTCATATCCGTCGGCGCTGCATCATCGCGCGACTGGTCCGCGCCCCGCTGGTTAGGTGATGCCAATCGTTCACCGTACCGGGTCGACCGCAAGAGAGCAAAACTTACGACGAAGACACGAAGAACGCGAATTGGAAATGAATGCGTTTCATACCAACCGCATAAAGAATGACCGTTGGTATGAGTCTTTGTTCGGCGCGCCGCCGCCCTCTGTTTCCCATGGGGGGCAACCCGGCGCGCGATACCAACCGCCGAAATCGTTGGAAGGGTCAACCATTTCGGCGGTTGGTAGCAGACAAGGGGCTGGGATGGAATGTTGCCTACCGATCGCGGCAGTGCGAAGATACCTTACCGTGACAGCAACGAAAAAAACGTAACGGCACGATGCTCGATATTGAACCTTTTCTCCTTCCGTGAGGGTCAGCCTCGACAGAGCGGACGTTTGCGGATCAGCCCGAGGTGAAGGTTCGCACGGTCGACCGCTGGACGATGCCTGCGGTGATCTGCGTAGATTCCGAGCCTGCCGCCGCTGCTTCAGTGCTGGTTGCGGGTATCAGTGCCTCTTGCGGCCAGATCACCGGGCGCCACCTAAAGCATATGAACGCTCTATCAAATTGGCCCCGCAATCGGCTTTTACTCGCCCTGCCATCCTCCAATCTCAAGCAGCTTCTGCCGGAGCTTGAACACATACGCTGCCAACGCGCGCAGGTCCTGATGGACGCCGATAGTTTGCTCGACCATGTATTCTTTCCCAACAGCGGCGGCGTCTCGGCGGTTGCAGTCTATGCCGACGGCAGTATCATTGAGATGGCAACGATCGGTCGGGAGGGTTGCACGGCTGTGCAAGCCCTCCTCGGCGCCAAGAGCTCCTCGGCCCGATTTCTCGTCCAGATCCCGGGGAGCGCGGCAAAGATGTCGCGCGTGGCGTTCAACCGGGCCATAGGGTCGATGCCGTCGTTCCGACGCCTTATGTACGCTTACGTCCAAGCCTTTCTCGAGCAGGTCATGGTATCCGTCGCGTGCAACGGTGCGCACAGCCTCAGGCAGCGGCTGGCGCGTTGGCTGCTCATGATGCTTGACCGCGGTGACGATGACACACTGCAGATCACTCAGAACCTGCTCGCCGAAATGCTGGGGGTTCAGCGGCCGACCATCACGAATGCTACTTGGGAATTGGAACGCGCCGGTTTGATTGCGCACGGCCGAGGGCAGGTCACTGTACTCGATCGGCCGGGCCTCGTGGCGGCTTCCTGTGAATGTTATCAGTTGGTCCGGGCACGCGTCGCTTTTCACCTTCCCAAAACATACGGGTAGAAAGCGAGCTCACCGAGTCGGTAATATACATTACCGACAATACCCGCTGAACAAGCCTACAGCCAACATCGGTGAGACGCCGGCCCCGTGGTCGTCTCCGCCACCGACGCCTGTAGGCAGCAGGTCATCGGTACTGTTCCGAGTGACGGGGATAGTGACGGGGCCACTGGATTGCGGGCAATCAAGGAATATGGCGGCACGGCTCTCGTTCTGCATCCAGAGGATGCCGCGAAGCCCTTCATTCCGCGCGCGGCCATTGCGGCGGGCCATCCAGATGGCTGTCTGCCGGTCCAAAAGATCGTCCGGTTCGTGGGCTCATACGGCACCCGCTACCGGACCCTACCGGCTGGCTTTCTCCCTTGGCGCGCCACTCAGGAGGTTCCCTGATGCCGACGGACACCGACCGTCTGATTGAGGCCCTGCGCCGCTCGCCGGGGTTGGATGACGACGAGCTCGCGCGCCAGTTGGGCATCGAGCCCAGACAGGTGAACCAGATATGCCGCTACCTCGAAATACTCGGGAGGCTGCGCCGCACGCCAGGGCCGGGCGGCAAGATCAGCAACACCCTGATCGGCATATAGACAAGCTACACTGCCTCGCTCTCGCCATCCCGGCAGGTCGGTCGAGGTAGATCACAGACGTCATTCCCGCCGGAATTCCGCAACAAAAACGCCCAATCTTTTCGACACCATGGTTTTGGCGCTTGATTCTTGAATGCTGCCCGCCACGCCCTGGCAATTCGCCCCAAACGACGTGGCGGACGGGAGGGGCGGGTCTGTCAGTGCTCAGTGCATCCCCCCACGCGCCGACACCGGCCACAGGCATTCCACCCGCCCGCCGCGCACACCGACAAACCAATCGTAACGATCCACTGTCGGATCGCAGTGCCCCGGCACCAGCCGCAGCTTCTCCCCCAGCTTCGGGGGCGTGGTCTCCGACCCGACCTCCAGCTTGCCGTGCTCGTCCGAGGCGCCCAGGTAACGAATATCCGGCCGCTGCCAGATCACCGGCATCCCGGAATCCACCGAAACCGCCTTGTGCCCGGCATCCACCACCGCGACACTCTTCTGCGGCACGCTCATCACCGTCGCCAACACGAACAGCGAATGGCGGAAAGTGCCGATCGGCGCGCCCTCGGCGTCCAGGTTGCGCGCATAGTCCGCATCCATGAACACATAGCTGCCAGCCTGCATCTCCGTATACACCCCGGACACCGATTCAAGCTCGAACGTTCCGGTCCCGGCACCCCCGATGATCGGGCAGTCCAGCCCCTGCTGGCGCAACTGCTCCACGGTGCGGCGCGACGCCTCGACCGCGCCGCCGATCGCACTCCGTCGTTCCGCCACCGTGCGCTTGTGCTGGGCGCTGCCGTGATACGCCTGCAGCCCGCCGAAAATCAGATGGCGGGACGCGGCGATCCGCTGCGCCAGCGCCACCGCATCCGGCCCCGGTGCGACACCGCAACGCCCGGCGCCGACATCGATCTCCACCAGCACCGGCAGGCGCACGCCGGCATCCGCCGCCGCCGTCTCGATCGCGGCCACCTGCGCCGCGTCATCGGCGCACACCGCGACCTTGGCGATGCGCGCCAGTGCCGCTAGCCGCGCCAGCTTCGAGGCGCCGACGATCTCGTTGCTCACCAGGATGTCCGGCACGCCGCCCCAGGCCAGCGCCTCGGCCTCCGCCACTTTCTGCACGCACTGCCCGACCGCGCCGCGGGCGATCTGCAGATGCGCGATCACTGTCGACTTGTGCGTCTTGGCGTGCGCCCGCAACTTCGCACCGGTCGGTGCCAGCAGCGCCGCCATGTGGTCGAGGTTGTATTCGAACGCATCCAGATCGATCAGCAGCGCGGGGGTATCGACCTCGTCCTCGCGCATGCCGGGGCGGGCGGGGGGCGGCTGCAACATGGGGTCATCCTCATCCAGGGCGGCGTGCCAACACGCCGCAAGTTTGGCCGCTGCGTCCCGCGCACGGCGAAAAAACGTAGGGCGGAAAAGCCTTGCCCCCAGACCCTTGATCCGGGGGCCAGCGCCTTCCGCCACTCCCACTCCTAGTGGATACCTCGCACGACGTCACGGTACTGCACTGCCGCGCCGGTTTGCCGCGTTGGCGGAATACGCCGCCCCGCGGCTCACGGGTCCGCGGGCAAGGCCCTTCCGCCCCACAATCCGCGTCCTACTCACGCCGCAGCGCCGCCAGCACCGTCGTCCGCACCTCGGCCGGCTGCGTCTCCAGCGCGTGCAGCAGATCGCGCAGCGTGCCGCGCAGCTCATAGACCTGATCCAGCAGCGACAGCACCACCGGCATGGTTTCCTCGCCGATCTCCATGGCGCGGTGCAGGTCATGGATCAGCCGCACGCGCGCCACGTCGATCTCGTGGAACTCCCACTCCGCCACATCCTGGTCCGGCCCGTCCTGGTCCAACCCACCCTGGTCCAACCCAGCCTGGTCCGACCCGCCCTGATCCGGCCGCACCCAGCCGCGGGCAACCCAGCTCACCAGCTCGGCTTCCGGCAGATCCGCAAAAAGCGCGACGACCGAGGTGATCCGCATTAGCCCTCCTCCAGCCCCTCGCGCGGGTTGACCTTGTGCCGCGGCGTCCAGGTCTTCAGGAACTCGGCCAGCTCCGGCTCGTCAACCGGCGGCAGCACGACATGCAATTGCACGAACTGGTGGCCGGCGTGGATGCCGCGCCCGCGCAGCCGCAGCCGTGTACCGGTGCCGGAGTTGGGCGGAATGGTCAGCCGCACCTTGCCCTTGATCGTCGGCACTTCCAGCGTGGCGCCGACCACCGCCTCCTGGATGGTCACCGGCAGCTCGATGATGATGTCATCGCCCTCGCGGCGGAACAGCGGATGCGGCGCGACGACGATCTCCACCAGCGCATCGCCGGCCGGCCCGCCGCCGAAGCCCGGCATGCCCTGGCCCTTCAGCCGCAGCACATGGCCATCGCGCGTGCCGGCCGGAATGCGCACGTCCAGTGTCTTGCCTTCCGGCAGGGTGATGCGCCGGCTGGTGCCGTTGGCGGCGTCCAGGAAGCCGACGGTCAGCGTGTAGTGTGCGTCGCTGCCACGCGCGGTGAAGTGCTGACCCGCACGCCCGCCGGCGCCGCGGGCGCCGAATGCCTGGGCCAGGATATCCTCCAGGTTCTCCGGGTCGAACCCGGTCTGGCCGCGGTAACGAGACTGCCCCGCGGCATCGGCATAATCGCGATAGAACGGCCGCTGCGGCGGCACCTCGTTGCCCGACGCGTCGATCTCGCCGCGATCATAGCGGCCGCGCTTGTCGGTGTCCGACAGCAGCTCGTAGGCGGCGCTGATTTCCTTGAACCG
>DASRQX010000367.1:0-11859 GCA_035696165.1 Acetobacteraceae bacterium
TTTTCGATCCGTCTGCGGATTATGTAGAGGTCCCGCTCGAAATCGGCTTCGGGCGCCGATTTGGCGTTCCACAGCATGATCTGTTCGATCTCGGGACGCGTGGCGTTGGCTTTCTCACCGATGCAGGCGACGTCGATGGGAACCTGGCGCCAGCCGTAGATGCGGTAGCCGAAATTGAGGATTTCGGTTTCGACGATCTGCCGACAGCGTTCTTGTGCGTTGAGATCGGTTTTCGGCAGGAAGATCATTCCGACGGCGATCGGGCCGGGCATGACGGCGCAGCCGCTGCGCGCGACGGCCGCGGCGAAGAAGTCTTGTGGGATTTCGAGGTGGATGCCGGCGCCGTCGCCGGTCTTGCCGTCAGCGTCGACGGCGCCGCGGTGCCAGACGGCTCTCAGCGCGGCGATGGCGGATTCGACGACGTCGCGGCGTCGCTTGCCGTTCAGGGCGGCGATGAAGCCTACGCCGCAGGAATCATGTTCCTGGGCGGGGGAGTAGGTTTGGTGCAGGGCAGCAGTGTTGGCTTGCCATGCGGCCAGGAATTGGGTGGGGGATTCGATTGGTTCGGTCATGGGTGGTTTCCGGTCAGGAACTCACCTCGCCCGCGCTTGCGGGCTTGGGCCGCGAAGAGCGGACCAAGGTCGGCGGGCCTCGCGAGACGGGTGAGGGGGGGGCATGCGGCACGGCCCTCACCCTCGTCGCTTCGCGCCTCGACCGCTCCCGCGAAGAGCGGGAGAGGTAAACGATTGGCAATCGTTTGTTTACCGATTGCACGCAGGCCGTGGCGATGACGAACGAGAACGCAGGTGCGCTGCGGCGGGACATAACCGAGGTCGAACGTCGGTTGTGGCTTCTGTTGCGTGGTCGACGGTTGGAGGGGTGGAAGTTCCGACGGCAGCATCCGATTGGACCATTTATTGTCCACTTCGCTTGCGTGCGGCATCGGCTGATCGTCTGGTTGGATGGTGGGCAGCATGCAGACGCGAGGGCGGCGTATGACGCGCGGCGGACGGCGTGTTTGGAGGGTCTCGGATGGCGTGTGATGCGATTCTGGAACGACGAGGTCTATTCCACGCCGGAGGCGGTGATAGATGTAATCCGGAAGGCGCTGGATTGCCACCGAGCAAGTTGAGGTGGCACCCCGGTACACCTCTCCCGCTCTCCTTCGCGGGAGAGGTCGCGGAGCACTTGCGACGCGGGTGAGGGTCGTGCCGCGGGCACGACCCTCACCCGTCTCGCTCCGCTCGCCGACCTCTCCCGCAAGCGTGGGCAACGTGTACAGACAGCGGCTCATTCCGCTGCGACCGCTAGGGTTGTCTGCCGCTCCAGATGCTTGTGGATTTGCTCGGCGGCGTCGCGGCCGTCGCGGATCGCCCAAACTACCAGGCTGGCGCCGCGTACGATGTCGCCCGCCGCGAAGACGCCGGGCAGGCTCGTTTCGAATGTGCGGTGGTTGACCTTCAGTGTGCCCCAGCGGGTCAGCTCCAATGCCGGTACCCCGAACATCCCGTGCAGATCCTCGGGATCGAAGCCTAGTGCCTTGATTGCCAGGTCCGCCCGCATCGTGAAATGGCTGCCCTCGATCGGCTCCACCGACTCTCGACCGCTCGCGTCCGGCAGCCCGAGATGCATGCGCACCGCGCGCACCCCAGTGACCGTGCCGTCGCCCAGGAACGCCTCGGGGGCGGCCAGCCAGACGAATTCGACGCCTTCTTCCTCGGCGTTCTTCACCTCGCGCATCGAGCCGGGCATGTTCGCCCGATCGCGCCGATACAGGCACTTCACCGACGCGGCGCCCTGGCGGACCGCGGTGCGCACGCAGTCCATTGCCGTGTCGCCGCCACCGATCACCACCACGTGCTTGCCGCCGGCGTCCAGCAGCCCGGAGTCGAAATCCGCCACGCGGTCGCCGAGCCCCATGCGGTTCGAGGCGAACAGATAATCCAGCGCCGGCACGATCCCGGCCAGCCCGGCGCCTGGGCCGCCGATGTCGCGTGCCTGGTAGACACCGGTCGCGATCAGCACTGCGTCATGCCGGGCGCGCATTTCGGCGAAGCTGATTTCTCCCCCGCCGACACCGCGGCCGAGCTCGAAGTGGATGCCGGCTTCCTCCAGCAGCTTCCAGCGGCGCAGCACGATCGGCTTTTCCAGCTTGAAGTTCGGAATTCCGTAGATCAGCAAACCGCCGACCCGGTCGTGTCGGTCATAGACAGTGACCTGATAGCCGCGCCGACGGAGCTGCTCGGCCGCGGCCAGGCCACCCGGACCGGCACCGATGATCCCCACGCTAGCCGACCGCTCGCGCACCGGGCGCAGTGGCTTGACCCAGCCGCGAGTGAATGCGGTGTCGGTTATGTAGCGCTCGACGGCGCCGATGGTGACCGCGTCGTAGCATTTCTCGATGACGCAGTTGCCCTCGCACAGCCGGTCCTGCGGACAGATCCGGCCGCAAATCTCCGGGAAATTGTTGGTCGCCGAGGAGATCTCGTAGGCTTCCTGCAGCCGACCCTCGGCAGTCAGCTTCAGCCAGTCGGGGATGTTGTTGCCCAACGGGCAGTGCACCGAGCAGAACGGCACGCCGCATTGCGAGCACCGGCTGGCCTGCGCGGCCGCCGAATTGGCCGCGAAGTCGCGGTAGATCTCGTCGAAATCATGCGCGCGCTCGGCCGCGGCCCGACGTTCGGGGAACTGCTGCTCCAGGCGGATAAACTGCAACATGCGCTCGGGCATGCTCACTCCCAAATCCGGCGGCGCCGGGTTGGGACTGACTATATCGAGGGAAACACTGTTTGCGAGTCTTTTTGCACCTGCTAAGTCAGTACAAGTGTCCTAATATCAACAGATTCCATAATCGCCGATGGTCATCCCATCCCACGCCAATAAAATACGTCCGTTTCAGTCCTTTTATGCTGGCCAAAGATCCACGCGCCGGCCACCGCCAGGACGAAATCGCCGCAGATACGCCGGCACCACCAAATCTATCGGGGTCGGCACGATCCCCAGCTCCGCCAACCCCGGCGCACCCGCGGTGACCACATTGTCCCGCTGCAGCATCAACAACTGATCGCGCGTCAACAGCTTGCCCGGCAGGTGTTCCAACACCGCCGCCTGCAGCTTCGCCAGCCACATCGGCACTGTCATCAGCCGCCGGCGCCGTCCGGTCTCCGCCAGGATGTAGGCCAGCAGCTCACGCATGCTCAGCACACGCGGCCCGCCGAGCTCGTACGTTGCCCCCGCGGCAGCTTCCCGCTGCAGCCCGGCTATCACCGCATCCGCCACGTCCCCGACATACACCGGCTGAAACCGTGTGGTGCCGGCAACCACCGGCATGACAGGCAAACGCTGGACCATGGTGGCGAAGCGGTTGAACAGCCCGTCCTCCGGACCGAACACTACCGACGGACGCAGGATCGTCGCGGCGGGAAACGCTGCCCGCACCGCCTGCTCGCCTGCCGCCTTGCTCGATGCATACTTGCTCCGGCTCGCCGGATCGGCCCCGATCGCAGACACCTGCACCAGCCGCGCCACACCTGCTGCCGCCGCCAGGCGCGCCACGCGGCCAGCGCCCTCAGCGTGAATGCGCTGGAAATCCCCGGCCCGCCGCTCCGCCAGGATGCCAACCAGATTGACGACAAGGTCGGCGTCCTCGACCGCCCGCTGCACCGCCGCCTCGTGCTGGACCGGCGCATACAAGGGCACGATCTGTCCAACCGCGCCCATCGGCTTGAGGAACAGCGCCGCCTCCGGATAGCGCACCGCAACGCGAACCACACGACCCTGCGCCGCCAGCCGCTTGACGACATAGCGGCCGATGAACCCTGAGCCACCGAACACCGTCGCCACGCTGCGCGTTGCCATCGCCGCCATCTCCTCAACTTGCGCGGTTGTGCCGCTGCGCAACGGTCCAGGCAAGCCGGGGCGCTGCCCCGGACCCCGCGCCAGGGGGCTTTGCCCCCCTGGCCCCCCACCAAAGGCAGAGCCCTTGGCGGGGTTCCAAGGGGCAGCGCCCCTTGGTGGGGGTCCGGGGCAAAGCCTTGGCTTGCCTGTACCGCGGCGTGGCGGCACAACCGCGCGCCAGCAGCGAGGACGTGCCTTGAAGATCAGCAAGACGATGACCGAGGGACAGCGTGCCTACGAAGCCAAGCGCGCCGCCAAGGCCGGGATGAGCCTGGAGAGATGGCTCGACAGCAAGCAGCGGCAGATCGCCGCCGAGGAGCGCGAAAAGCAGAAGGCCGTCGAGGCAGCGAAGCCGCCGAAGAAGCCGGGGTTTATCTCGCGGCTGCTGGACCGCGCGCATAAGCCGCTGTAGCCGCGCCGCCGTAGCCCGGTCTCTGTAACCGGCTACAGCATCCGTTGCAGGACGCCATCGCGGCGGATGACGCCGTGGAACAGCGCCCCGCCAATATGTGCGCCGATCAGCAGCCCGATCAGCACAGCGCCGTACCAGTGCATCGCTGACAGGACATTTGCCAGCGCGGCGTGCTTGCCGATGAGCTGCGGCACCGGCACGATCTCGAACCAGACCACCTGGATCCCGTCGGTGTTGTCACGCAGCAGGCCGATGATCGGCTGCGCCAGCAACAAGATGTACAGCAGCGCATGGTTGGCGTGGCCCACGGTGTGGAATATGCGCGGCACGTGCTGCGGCAGCGGCCCCGGCGGATGGCGCCAACGCCAGATCAGCCGAAGCAGCATCGCCACCAGGATGACCACGCCCAGGCTCGCGTGCGTGTTGTACAATCGGTGCGAGAGCGCCGGCTCGCTGTCCGGCACCAGGTAGACCATGGCAATGCCCAGCACGAACATGACGAACACCAACAGCACCGTCAGCCAGTGCAGGGTGCGGGCGGCGGGACTGTAGCGGAAGCTCATGGCCTGCTCTCCGGCTGATGTGCGCGCAGCGTAGCGGATCGTTGCTTCTGCCGTCTTTGGCGGTGCACGCCGATTGGAGCATCGACGCGCGCAAGCGCTGGATGGCCCGGGCGCGGCGCACGGGTGCCGGTTGGCGGGTCATGGCGCCGGAGCCGGTCGGGCAGGTGGATGGCTTCCTGGCGAGCTTGCTTGCAGCGGCCGATGGCGGCGCGGTGGCGCTGGGCCTCGATCTGCCGATCGGTGTGCCGCGGGCCTATGCGGCGCGCCGGACAGAGCAGGGGTTTTTGCATTTCCTGCGGGAGACCGCCGGATGGCCGGATTTCTTCCGGGTCTGCCCAACATTGGAGGACATTCGGGTGGACCGCCCGTTCTATCCGGCGCGCGGGGTGCGCGGGATGACCCGCGCGGCGCATGCCCTGGCGCTGGCGCTGGGCGGGCCAATGGGGCTGTCGCGCGCCTGCGATCGGGCGACCTTTGAGCGTCCGGCGGGGGCGCCGCTGTTCTGGACCCTTGGAGCCAACCAATCCGGCAAGGCGGCGGTCACCGCCTGGCGCGACATGCTGCTGCCCGCGCTGTTGGCCGACGAACCCATCCGCGTCTGGCCGTTCGAGGGCGCGTTCCGCGACCTGCTGGCGCCCGGGACTGTCGCGGTGGCGGAGACCTATCCCGCCGAGGCATTGCGGCATCTCGGGATCCGTTTGAAGGGCAGCAAGCGCCGCCAGGCCGACCGCGCCGTGGTGGCGGATAAGTTGCTCGGGGCGATGGCTGCGTTGCGGGCATGGCCGGACGCGGCCCTTGCCGCCGCCGCGCGCGACGGCTTCGGCGCCGATGCGTTCGGCGAGGATCGGTTCGACTGCATGCTTGGCCTGTTGTGCGTGCTCAACGTGCTCGCCGGCAACCGGCCAGACATCGCGCCGGATGATCCGTGGATCCAGCGGTGGGAGGGTTGGGTGCTCGGCCAGACTGCACTGCCGCTGCGCTTGCCGGACGCCGATCCGATGGCCAACATCACGGCATGACAGCGACCGAGCGACTCGTCTGGAAGGGACTGCAAACCGACCGCATGCCGGTCTTCCTCGGCTACGACCAGACCGAGCGGATGATCGCCGCACTGCTCGACCGCGCCGCCGCGTGGCAGCCGCAGGCGGTTGTCGGCATCGCCCGCGGTGGCCTGGTGCCCGCGTCGATGGCGGCCGGGTTGCTGGCGTCGCAATTGGCAATGATCGGCTTCGAGCGGGCCACCGGCGCCGTGCGCTGGATCGGTGCGCCGCCCGATGCCGGGCGCATCCTGCTGGTCGATGATGGCTGTTCCACCGGCGGCACGATGCGGGCGGTGCGTGCGGCCTTGCTCGCCGACGGCCGCGACTGCCTGACGCTGGCCGTGGTGCACGACCCGGAGGTCGCCGCCTACGTGCCCGACCTGTCGCATCCGATGCGCGCGCTGTGGCGCTTCCCGTGGGAGCGCGGCGAGGCCACGCCCACCGGCCGTGCGCTCCGTGCGACCGGCGCCGGCCCGGACCGCGCGACCGAGGCGCCGTTCCACGGCCTGGATCTTGATGGGGTGTTCCTGCCCGACGTGCCGTCCGCCGTGTACGATGCCGACCTTGCAGCCGCGGTCGCGCAGCGGCACGACACCGCGCCTTATGGGGTCCTGCCGCACTACGATCCCGCCCGCGCGGTGGTGATCACCGGGCGGCCGGAGATGGACCGCGCGCTGACCGAGGAATGGCTGGCCCGCCACGGTCACGGCGCGCTGCGGGTGCAATGCCGCCCCGACAGCATGCCGCACGAGACCCCCCTGATCGCGCGCTACAAGGCCGAGGCGGCGACCCGCCTGGGCTGCACGCATTTCGTCGAGAGCGATCCCGCGCAGACCATTCTGATCGCGGCACATGCGCCGCATTTGGTGGTAAGCTGGTGGTCGGCGGCCGAGGCTCGCGCCTTTCTGGTGGGTGCGGCATCGACACCGCCTTATGGCGACGAGAAGGACCCTGCATGAAACCGAAACGGACTCTGCCGCTAGTTCTTGTCGCCACGTTCGCCGGATTGGCCGGCACCGCCAACGCGAAGCCGGTCACCCTGCGGTGCCAGCTCACGAATTCCGTGCCGCGCAACGGTGGCACGACCCTTGACCCTCCATTCACCTGGCATTTTCATGTCGACTCCGAGGCGAAGACCGTCGACGGGATACGGGCCACGGTCAGTGACACGCAGATCGGCTGGGCGGGGCGTGCTGCGCCGGCGCTGCCGACCGCGACGCTGCTGCGACCAGGGTGGGACCTCGACGGACACAAGCAGCCCGACTGGCGGTTTCATTCCGAGCGCCAGATCGGCCAAATATGGAACAGTGTGGACGGCTCCTGCGTCCCTGAAAAATAGAAGGAAACCGAGGGTTGTCCGATACCCCGCCGATCTACGAGCTGTTCGCCATCCGTTACGCCATGCGCGAGGCGCTGCGGTCGGATCATTTCATCGGCGGCGATCCGCATGATGGGCCGATGCCGATGGATTACTTCCTGTGGGTTGCCAAGGGCGACGGCCGCGCCGTGGTGATCGACGCCGGCTTCACCGCCGAGGTCGCCGCCCAGCGCAAGCGCACCTTCCTGCGCTGCCCGATCGATGCGCTGGCGCTGATCGGCGTCGATGCGGCGGACGTGAAGGACGTGATCCTGACGCATCTGCACTACGACCATGTCGGCAATTTTCATCGGTTCCCGGTCGCGCAGTTCCATTTGCAGGAGCCGGAAATTCATTACGCGGTGGGCCGCTACATGCGCTACCAGAAGCTGGCGCATTCGTTCGAGGTGGACGATGTTGTGGGCATCGTGCGGTTGAATTATGCGCGGCGTGTGCATTTGTATAACGGACCGGTGGACCTGCTGCCTGGGATCACGCTGCATCCGGCGCATGGGCATTCGGCGGGGTTGCAGTTCGTACGCGTGCATACTCAGCGAGGTTGGGTGGTCGTGGCGTCGGACGTCACGCATTTCTATGAGAACATGGAGACCGAGCGGCCGTTCACCACGGCGTTCCATATCGGCGAGATGCTGGAAGGCTTCGACAAGCTGCGCGCCGCGGCACCGACGCCGCAGCACATCGTTCCAGGGCATGATCCGGAGGTGATGCGTCGGTACCCTGCGCCGAGGCCGGAGCTGGAAGGCATCGTGGTGCGGCTGGATGTGGCACCGAAGCAGTAGTGGTCACGCTTTTTACCTCGCCCGCCCTTCGCGGTCGGCGAGCGAAGCGACGAGGGTGAGGGGGGGTGCACGCGGCACGACCCTCACCTTCGTCGCTTCGCGCCTCGACCTCTCCCGCAAGCGCGGGCGAGGTAAAACACCAGGCGCCCAAGGCTCGACCGTGCTGGCCCCGGCCCGCGCGAAGCGGGATAACCGCGCGATGCGCTCAGGCAAGGTGCAATACCTGGAGGGACTGCGTGGCGTTGCCGCGTTGCAGGTGGTGCTGCTGCACTTCGTCACTGGCTTCCTGCCCGACACGGCGGAGCACGCTGCTGCGCCGGTGCGGGTGTTGTTCGACGGTCACACAGCAGTCTACGTCTTCTTCCTGATCAGCGGCGCGGTGTTGACGCCGTCCTTTGCTCGCGGCGGGGCATGGCCTCGCCAGGCGGCTAGGCGGGTCGTCCGGCTGGGCATTCCGGTCGCCGCGGCCGCCGGCGTCGCGTTGGCGCTGCTCGCGGCATTGCCGAATGCGCACCGGGACGCCGCGCTGGTGTCCGGCTCCGCCTGGCTCGCGATGGATTCCAGCGGTGCCCTGACCCTGTCTCACCTGGCGCGCGAGATCGGTCTCGACAGCCTGCTGCTGGGCTACCGTGAATACACGCTGTTCGCGCCGATCGCTGATCACCTGCCGCTGCTGGAGCACTCGCTCGACGCACCGTTCTGGTCGTTGCATCTGGAACTGTATGGCTCGTTGCTGCTGCTCCTGTTGGTTCGCCTGCGGTCCCGATCGGCATGGCTGCATCGCGCTGCGATCGTCGTCTGCGCCGGCTTGTTCGGCACCCATCCGATGTTCCTGTTCGTGCTCGGCCATCTCTGCGCCGTGCGCCTGGATCGCCCGGCGATACCCGTTCTGGGGACCGGCCTGATCGTCCTTGGGTTGGCCATGAGCGCCGGCAAGGACTGGGGCGCGGTCGAGGTGGTGCGTGCCGAGATCGCCCGTTTCGCACCCGTGGCCGCGCCGAACCTGTTCCAGTTCCAGAGCCAGCTCGCTGCGATCGCGCTGTTTTTGGGCGTGTTGCTCAGTCCCGCCGCGCAATGGTTGCTCGCTCGCTCCTTGTGTCGTCGGCTTGGCCGCCTGTCGTTCAGCATCTACCTGCTGCATTTCCCGATCCTGTTCACGCTCGGCTGCGCGGGCTTCATGATGTTGGCCGGCTTCCAGCCCAACCCAGCGGCCATCGCAATCACGTTCGTCGGTTTCGTCCCGGTCGTGTTGATCGCAGCTTCGGGTTTCGAGCGCTGCGTCGATCGCCCCGCCATCCGGCTTAGCCGGCGGCTCGATACAGCTCTTCGCTCAAGCGCTTTGCCCGCTCTTGCAGCGGCGGTGGAGGGTCATGATACTCGCCGATAGCTTTTGCCCAGCCGGGCAGGACAGCCAGATCCACCACATCATGCAGGCGGTGCGCGAGATGCTGGACAGCGGTATCGCCACGCTTGAATGCCGACAGGAACCGCATGGTGCCTACAACGTCAAGGTGGACGCGGCGCACCGCAACATGGTGTGGTCGCATGGCGGGGTCGGCACTTGGGACAAGAACGCGCCTGGCCGGGTGATCGCCAACTCGCCGTGGCAGCTAGTCGAATATTGGGCGTTCACGCGCGCGTTCAGCCGCGCCGATTTCGTCGTGGGCTATGCCGACCAGTGAGGTATAATACACCCAATGCTCGCCGGAATCTGTGCCCTGCCGCATGTCCGCAAGCAAGGATCACCACGGAGACACGGAGGCACGGAGCAGAAACGCCAAGTGATCAACTTGATATTCTTCTCCGTGTCTCTGTGCCTCTGTGGTGATTTTTTATTGCAAATAGTCATCAAAGACACGGATTTCCCCGAGCGAATGGTATACCAGGTGTCCGAATGATCGACGCTTCCGCGGTTCCCCACGTCATGCCGGCCCACGGGTCAAGCGCCCGAGGACGGGCGGAGCCTGCCGGTGGCGAAGGCCGGAGGGCCGGTATCCACGGCTTGTCTTCGTCGCGGCAAAGAAAGTCGTGGATACCGGCATGCGCCGGCATGACGGTGGCAAAGACCGCACTCGCATGGCGCGCCGGGCCGGCCTCGCCGCGGACACGAGCATGAGCACCGCCGAACGCGCCCTGCCGCGCCGCGAGTGGTTGCCGTGGGCACGTCAAGCCTACGACGTCGGGCAGCGGTCCCTGCTTGGTCCGATCTACGGCATGTATGAGCGCCATCTGGTTGCGCAGGTACGGCGGCGCCCGTCACCCCGCCATGTCGGCATCATCCTCGACGGCAACCGACGCTTCGGCTTGCGCTCGGGGCTGAGCGACCCGTTACAGGTCTACAGCCGGGGCGCGCAGAAGCTCGACGACGTGCTGGGCTGGTGCATGGAGCTGGCGATTCCCGCGGTCACGCTGTGGGTTTGCTCCACCGACAATCTCGACCGCCCGGCGGCCGAGGTCGCCGGCATTCTCGGCGCGCTGGAAACCAAGCTCCACGCGCTCGTCAACGACCCCTTGATCCATCGCCACCGCATCCGGGTCCAGGCGATCGGCAGCCTCGATCGGCTGCCCGCGGCGACACTCGCGGCGATCCGCGCGGCGCAGGACGTTACCGCCGGATATGACACGATGCTGCTGTCGATCGCGGTTGCCTATGGCGGTCGCGAGGAGATCGCCAGCGCGGTGCGCGATCTACTCGCCAACAAGGCGCGTGATGGGGCGTCGGCCGATGAGCTTGTCAGGTGCGTGACGCCCGAGGCGATCGGACGGCACCTTTATCTGGCCGACGCGCCCGAGCCGGACCTGATTATCCGCACCAGCGGCGAGGTGCGCCTGTCGGGCTTCCTGCTGTGGCAGAGCGCCTATAGCGAGTTTTACTTTACTGATGTTCTGTGGCCGTCGTTCCGGCACATCGACTTCTTGCGGGCGGTCAGGTCGTTTCAGCAGCGCAGGCGCCGGTTTGGGCGCTGATGCGCGCATCCACCGTACTGCGCGGCGGCAAGTCCTTGGCAGTGCCACCCGTTGACAGTCCGTGCCGAGGATGTCCATCATCCCATTTACTGCGGTCCGCGTATCGATCGTCCGCTTGTTGCCATCCTTCTTCGCCGCGAGGATCAGGGTTCTAGTCACCCCCCACTGCTTGTCCGTCAGGTCGCTCGGGTAGCGCAACTTGCTTCGGTCATACCGACCACGGATCTCGTTCGTGCACATCCGGCGGCTCCCGCGAATCGTACCGCCCAAAGCGAATCACAACTGATTCCAACGATTCAAGATGTTCCCGGATGGACACTCAGGGGCCAACCATGCGTGCCAAGGACTAAAGACCGCCCGGGTCGTCGCAAAGAGAGGCCCACCGTGGCGGACCGGCGAGATTCAGCACTCCTACCCAGGGGAGAGAGTCCCAATGATGAAATTGTCCCTGGCTGCCCTGCTCGCGCTCCCGCTGCTTGGCGCGGTCGCTTTTCCCTCCTCGGGTTTCTCCGCGCGCGAGGAGGACGAAGGCGCGATACTGGACGATCTGCACAGCATCACGACCGTCGCCTCGACTGTTCCGGCGAATGGCGACGTCAACCCGTACGGAATGGCGCGGGTACCGCGGACCGCGGGGCGCCTGCACCGGGGGCACATCCTGGTCAGCAACTTCAACAACAAGGCTAATCTCCAGGGCACGGGCACCACGATCGTCGATGTGGCGCCGAACGGCGCGGTCCGCCTGTTTGCCCAGATCGATGTGAGCAGGTTGCCCGGCCCCTGCCCAGGCGGGGTTGGATTGACCACGGCGCTGGTGGTGCTG
>DASRQX010000368.1:0-2615 GCA_035696165.1 Acetobacteraceae bacterium
GCGCAGCGGCGGTCAAGGAGGGCCGTAGGCCCGTGCGCGATCGTGCGCCTTGTCCTTGACCGCTGTGAGCACGCCGGCATGCTCACCCAGATCGAAGGAGCCCATTTTGCCGCTGGACAGCCAACACGGTATCTACCGCGATCCTCGGTCGAACCTTGCCATCTGATCATTGCGATGGGAATGACGGGTCACAGCGCCCGCCGTTGCCCGGCGCTCCGGCGAAGCTCTCTTCACCATGCTTTGCAGACCTCCACCACCGCGACCTGCGCCCTGGCGAGCCGCCTACCTGGCGTGCAGTCTCTGGCTAATAACCGCACTTATTTCAATCAGATATCTCAATTTCTTCGAGACTGAACTGGCCTCAGGCTAGCACTGGGGCTAGGACTAGCATCGACGGGGCAAACCCGGTGAGGCCGAACTTGCGGAGCGCGCTCCGGCAATTGGACCTGTCCCTGCCCTTCGATCCCTGGCTGCACGCGGTACGCCCACCAGTTTCCCGTCAGAGGGCGTCGCGGGACTCGTCGGGCGGCCTCCCGATCCTGCCGGCGGGACTCTCCACCCGCCGGAGCCCGACCCCTGGCCCGCTATGACCTGCTGGATCGGGATGATGGTCAACGCCGATCCGGCGCCGAACCCGGCCGCGGTCAACCCGGCGCACAACCCGCGCCGGTCGGAAACCATTTCAGCGCATTGCCGATGCAGGTGCCGTAGACAGCCCCGGCGCCGATGCCGCCGAGCGCCGCGGCGATGTAAAGCACCGTCAGCGAGTCGGCCATGGCGTTCATGATCCAGGCGATGCCGACCAGGATGCCGCCGATCAGTACGACCAGCTTTGGGCCGAAACGGTCGACAAACCAGCCTTCGACCGGCACCAGCCAAGTCTCGGTCAGCACGAAGATGCTGAAGGCTACCTGGATCGCCGCCCGCCCCCAATGGTATTTGGCGTCGATCGGCAGGACAAACAGCGTCCAGCCGTATTGCAGATTGGCGATCATCACCATGCAGACGATGCCGAACGCGAGTTGCACCCAGCGAAAAGCCGATGGCTTCGCCACTACGGCACTGGCGTCTGTAGACATGTCCGTCCCTTCAGAATCCCTCTACGGGGGTTGACGCATAATCAACCGACCCGGCGGCGCCCGCAAGCCGGTGAGATCAGCCGCGGGATCCGCCTTTACTTGAGCTGCCCGCACCCTGAAGCATCAGGACGGCTTTTCTTGCGGCGTCGCTTTTTACCGTCGGTGCAGTGCTGGCGGATCAGGAAGAAGTTCGTCTTCTCAGACGTGGCACGACGCTGTGTTGCTTGCCCGGCGGGCCTTGGAGCACCGCGGGCGAGCCAGGCAACTAATGTAAGGCGCCCAATTGCTGATGGTTGATGACCCTCGGATGGGCACTTGTTGCGGGGACGGCGTTGTATTACTTGGAGAGACGGGCTCTAGCTATTGGGTTGATCGCCCCCCGCGATTTCGTCGTACAGCACCTCAAAGCGCGCCACCACAAGCGCGAGGTCATAATGCTCGACGATTCGGGCACGCGCCCGAGCGCCAAGCGCCGCGCGCCCATGGGCTCCGAGCCCCATGAGCCGCTGCCAGCCGGCGGCGAGCGCCTCGGGGTCGCGTGCCGGCACGACGATGCCGCAATCGCCGATGATCGCTGCGGCATCGCCGATATCTGTGGCGACGCACGGCACCCCGCACGCCATCGCTTCGCCGAGGACATTGGGGAAACCTTCACCGAAAGCCGATGACAGGGTGACGATATCGAAGGTGGGGTAAAGGGCTTCGATATCCCGGCGTTCGCCCAAAAGGCGAATCCGATCTGCAAGGCCATGCGCGGCGATTGCCTCGCTCAGCTCGCGGTTCCCGGGTTCGGCGCCAGCCCCGGCCAGCGCGAATTGGGCCTCCGGGTGCCGACCTGCCAGCTTGGCTGCGGCGGCGAGAAAATTCGCGTGGTCCTTCATGGCATCGTAGCGCGCAGGCAGCAGCAGCGCGACGGCGTCATCGGAGATCCCGAGCTCGGCCCGGCCGCGCCGCCGTGCCCCCGTATCGGGGCGAAAGCACTCGGTGTCGAAACCGTTCGGGATCATGACCCAGCGCCGCGACTGATAGCCGAGAGTTTCGTGGTAACGCTGTCCGGCGTACGAATTGACGATGACGGCCTCGGGAACGCCCGAACCCCAGGCCAACAGCCGGGTCAGGCCGGCCGTGCCTTCCATTTCGGTGCAGCGCAGGTTCCACAACAGACGTTTTGTCGGGCTCAGCTGACGGGCGATCAAGCCGAGCAGGTCGGCATGATAGAGCCAAGTCTGCAATATATCCGGGCGATACTCCCGCAATATGCGAAGGAATCGCAGGATTCCGCGTGGATCAGGCACGCCGCGGCGCAGGTCGAGCGAGCGCACTGGCACGCCGGCAGCTTCGAACAGCGGGCCCATCCTGCCCGTCCCGGTCATGCTGACCACCACCGAGCGAAAGCGGCGGCGGTCGGAGCAGCTGGCGATGTGGGCCAGCATCCGTTCGGCACCCCCGACCTCAAGCCCGGTGATCAAGTGCAGGATGGTAATCATTTATGTCCGACGCGGTCGCACTAACCTTCCAAACCAGAACCGATGCGAC
>DASRQX010000369.1:0-12570 GCA_035696165.1 Acetobacteraceae bacterium
GAATCCTCACATCCTTGGCTTGCTTGCGATATCGAAGGGTTCGTTACGCGTTCGCCCGGCGGCCAAGGTAGGCGAAATTCACCACGAATTGTTCCGGGCTCAGCAGATTGTCGCGCAGCCGCATCACGTCCTCGGCCGGAAAGTCAGCGACATCGCCGGGCGCCGCCTCCGTCAGCAATTGAATCCGAGCAGCCGCCTCCAGCATCACGCACAGGACCACCGCTTCCTCTAACGTCCGTCCGGTCATCGCCAACCCATGGCACCGCAGCAGCACGGCGCGGTGCGGGCCCAGCGCGCGGGCAACGCCACGGCCCATCTCCGCGGTGCGGATCAGGTCGATCGTGTCGGCGTAGACCGGCAGACCGTCGGCAAACACCGCCCCGCCCTGGCTGATCGGACGCAGCCGGCGCCCGGTCGCGGACAGGGCAACCGTGTGGGTCGGGTGAGTGTGGATCACCGAATTCACATCGGGCCGAGCCGCGAATATTTCGGAATGGATATAGACCTCGCTGTGCCGGCGGGCGGTGCCAGCCACCACCTCGCCCGCCAGGTCGATGGTCAGGATGTTCGCCTGGGTGATCTCGCCGAAGCCGATGCTGTGCGGCTTCATGAAAAAATGCTCCGGCCGCCCCGGCACCCGGACGGAAACATGACCGCGCGTCATGTCGCCATGTCCCTGATGCTCCAGGATGCGCCCCGCCTCGATCAGCTTGCGCCGTGCGGCCGCGATCTCGGACGTGCTTGCTTCCTGTCCTGCCATCTCCCCTGCCCCCCACCCCAGCAGCTTGCGATCACGTTGCGCCGCCACGCTGCGGATAGTTCCCCGCCACGCGGCGCATCAGCAGCAAGGCCGCCGCCACGCACAACGCCGGCGCCGCCACGAAAAGAAACAGGAGCGACGGCGGCAGATCAAGCGCCAGCAGCATCCCGCCGAGCACCGGCCCGAGGATCGAGCCGATCCGGCCGATGCCGAACGCCCAGCCGGTCCCGGTCGCGCGCATATAGGTGGGGTAGATCGTGCCGGACAGGGCGTTCACGCCCGCCTGCCCGCCCGGGATGCAGAACCCGGCGGCCATCGCCAGAACCATCAGCAGCACCGCCGAGCCGCCGGCGATGCCGAGCGCGGAAACCACCGGGACGGCGACCAGAAACCCCGCCGCCAGCGACACCAGCCCGTGCCGGTCCAGCAGGCGCCCGAAGCTCAGGCTGCCCGCGGCTCCACCGAACTGAAACAGGGCGGTGGTGACCTCGGCCTGCTCCAGCGACAGCCCGCCCTGATGCACCACGGTGGGTAGCCAGCTCGTCAGGAAGTTCAACGTCATCTGCGTGCCAATATAGGTAATCCACAGCAGCATGGTGCGCGCCGCGCGACCGTCCAGGAACAGGTCCCGCACCAGTACGCCGTGCCGCACCCCCACGCCTGGCGACACCCCCACGGCGTGCAACACAGCGTCGCTGGACACCAGCCGTGTCGCCGCGCCGATCCGCAGTGCCGGGTCCAGCCGCTGCAGGATGCGCACTAGGTCCCGCCGCTGCCAGCCGCCGCGATCCTGTGTCACCAGCAGGAAGCGCACCGACTCCGGCAGGGTGAAGCACAGCAGGACGGCGAGAACGACGCCGCTCCAGCCGCCCACCTGATAGACGCTGGTCCAACCGAAGCGCGGGATCAGCCAGGCCGCGATCAGACCGCCGAGCGCCGCGCCGATCGTGTAGGCAACGAACATCAGCGCGACCCGCGTGGCCCGGGAAGCCGCGGGCGCATACTCCGCCATCAGCGCGACCGAACTGGGTACCGCGGCGCCGAGGCCGGTGCCGGCCAGGAAACGAAGGATCAGGATCTCCGGCAGCGTCGTCACATAGGCCGTGGCGAGCGTGAACACGCCGAAGACGAACGTGCCGGCGATGACGATCCGGCGCCGGCCCAGCCGATCCGCCGCCGCACCCAGCACCAGCGCGCCAAGCATGTAGCCGAGCAGGGTGACACCGAACACCGCGCCGAAACGCGCCCGATCGATGTGCAGGGCCTGGATCATCGCCGGGGCGGCATAGCCCGCTACCTGGTTGTCGTTGCCCTCGACCATCATGGTGAGAACCAGCCACAGTACCAGCGAGCGCTGAAACCGGCTGGATCGCTGGCCCTCGATGACGCGCCCGACATCCACCTGGCCCGGCATGACCGGCTAGGGATTCGTGGTGGCAGCGCTGGCGCCGTCGCTGCCTCGATGAAACGGCCTAGTCGGCCGCCAGCGCCATCTGCCGCCGGGCGATCACCTTGCCGACGTGATCTTCCACCGCCTCGGACACCGCCTCGGCGTGCTCGGCGAAAATGTGGTCGGCGCCACCAAACACCCGGTAGTCCACGTGCACGTTCTTCTGGGTGTTCAGCTTGTCCACCAGCTTCCGCACCGCCGGCTCCGGCACCAGTTCGTCGGTGTCGCCGTGGATCATCAGCCCGCCGCAGGGGCAGGGCGCCAGGAAGCCGAAATCGTAGTGGTTGGCGGGCGGCGCCACGCTGACCCAGCCGGAGATCTCCGGCCGGCGCATCAGCAACTGCATGCCGATGAATGCGCCGAACGAGTAGCCGGCGATCCACAGCCCGGCCGAGTTCGGGTTGACCGCCTGCATCCAGTCAAGCGCCGCCGCGGCGTCACCGATCTCCCCGATGCCACCATCGTAGCGGCCCTGGCTGCGGCCGACACCACGGAAGTTGAACCGCATCACCGAGCAGCCCAGCCGCTGGAACGACTGATACATCGCGTAGGTGATCCGGTTGTTCATCGTCCCGCCGTGCAGTGGGTGCGGATGAAGTATCAGGGCGACCGGCGCGCCTGCCTCCTTCGAGTGGTGGTAACGGCCTTCGAGCCGACCGTCTGGGCCGGCAAACATTACCTCTGGCATGGCGTTCCGAAATCCGTTTGCTTGCGACCTCCGGCGACACAGGCACGCGCCCTCACGACCCGTGCTGTCCCCGGCTTAATATCCGACATAGTGCCCCGCGAAGCCCGAATTCGACTGGCACGGCCACAGGCGGGCGCGGTCTGAACAGGAGGGTAGGCAACCCTACGCGGCCCGGGCCTCGGCGTGAATTCCCTGGCACGAATTCTTGACTCGTGCAGTCAGGAACTTCTAGCCTGCCTGGCGCGGCATGGTGCCGCAAGGATCGCAACCCCCCGTCCTGACGCTCGGCCCCCCAAACCGGCCGGACCCCAGGGACGGACTTCTGCTCCCCAAGGCAGGCCCGTTATAATGGGGGTTGGGGCGCGTTGTTAAATGGAATCATCGCATGGCTTTCATGTTCTTGCGCGAGACAGTGCGGACATATCGGGAACGGGACCCGGCGGCGCGCTCCTCGCTCGAAGTTCTGCTGTGCTACCCCGGATTGCACGCCGTCCTGTGGCATAAAATGTCCCACGGTCTATGGCGCACGGGCCTGCCCCTGCTGGCGCGATTCTCCTCGCATATCGCGCGCTGGCTCACCGGCATCGAGATCCATCCCGCCGCCAAGCTGGGTCGCCGCCTGGTGATCGACCATGGCATGGGCGTGGTGATCGGCCAAACCGCCGAGATCGGTGACGACTGCTACCTGTACCATCAGGTCACGCTCGGCGTGGCGCGCACTCAGGGCGGCAAGCGGCACCCGACAGTCGGCAACAACGTCATCATCGGCGCAGGGGCCAAGGTGTTGGGGCCGATCACCGTGGGCGACAACGCCCGGGTCGGCGCGAACGCGGTGGTGCTGGACCCGGTGCCGCCCGACACGACCGTGGTCGGCATTCCCGCCCGCCCGGTCGACCGCTCGCTGGTGGGCGATCGCCCAATCGGTGCACCGGCAGGCGCAACGTCGCGGGGCTTCGACCCGTACGGCATTCCGTGCGACGGCAGCCTGGACCCTGTGCTGCGTGACCTGGACCAGATGCACTGCGAGTTGGCGGAGCTGGAGGCAAGGGTCGCGCGTCTCGCAGCCCAGCAGATGGCAGCCCAGCAGATGCGCGAGCACCAGCCGGCAGCCGAGTAGGCCACGCGATGCAGCTTTCCACCCGCGGCCGCTACGCAGTGATGGCGATGGTCGATCTGGCCGTGCGGACACGTTGCGCCACACTTCCCTGTCCGCCGGTCTGCCTGTCCGAGATCGCCACCAGCCAGCAGCTGAGCCTGTGCTACCTGGAGCAGCTGTTCGGCAAGCTGCGGCGTGCCGGGCTGGTGACCTCGATGCGTGGCCCCGGCGGCGGCTATCGCCTCGGCCGTCCGGCCGACCAGGTGCCGATCGCCGCGATCATCGCTGCGGTGGACGAGGAAATCCGCGCCACCCGCTGCGAGGTTGGCGAGGCCGGGTGCATGGCGGGCGCCGGTCCCGAGGGCACCGCCGGGCGATGCCAGACGCATGACCTGTGGTTCGAGCTGGGGCGGCAGATCCGGTTGTTCCTCCAGGGTGTGACCCTGGCCGATGTGATCGACGGCAAGGTCGCCGGCCGCGCGGTGCGGGTGACCAGCCGAAGCGCCGGGCCGGTGACCACCGATTGCGCGGGGCTGGCTACCGGCGCTCGTGCGGCCGAACTCGTCGCGGAGTAGCGATGCATTACCTCGACGCCAACGCCACGGAGCCATTGCGTCCAGCGGCCCGGGCGGCGGTGCTCGCGGCGTTGGAGCTGGTTGGTAATCCGTCGTCGGTGCACGGCGCCGGGCGTGCGGTCCGGCGCGTTGTCGAGGGCGCCCGCACCTCGCTGGCGGCGCGCTTCGGCGGCCGGGCGGAGGACCTTGTCTTCACCTCAGGCGCGACCGAGGCCAACGCGCTGGCCGTCCATGCATTGGGCGGGGCATTGGGCGGGGCACCAGGTGCGGCGCTCGGTGGTGCCGCCGGTAGCGCCGGGCGTTGGGTGATCGTCGGCGCCACCGAACACGACGCCGTGCGGGCGGCGGCCCCCAACGCCGTCATGCTGCCGGTCGATCGCGAGGGCGTGGCCGATCTCGATGCGCTGGCCGAATTGCTGCGGGATGGCAGCCCGGCCCTCGTCTGCCTGATGCTGGCCAACAACGAGACCGGCACCCTGCAGCCGATCGCCCAGGCCGCGGCGCTGTGCCGGCGCCATGGGGCGCGGCTGCATGTCGACGCCGTGCAGGCGGCCGGGCGGATCCCGGTTGATCTTGCGGCGCTCGGCGCGCACAGCTTGGCGTTATCCTCGCACAAGCTGGGCGGCCCGATGGGCGCCGGCGCGCTGCTGCTGGCGCCCGAGGTCTCGGCGATCACCGCGCTGATCCGCGGCGGCGGGCAGGAGCGTGGGCGGCGCGGCGGCACCCCGCCGGTGCCGGCAATCGCCGGCTTCGCGGCTGCCGCCTCGGCCGACCCACCCGAGCTGACCGCACGGTGCGATGCGCCCGCGCTCGCCGCGCTGCGTGACGCAATCGAGCAGATTGCAGTGGACGCCGGCGCTCTGGTCTGCGGCGGGGGGGCGCCGCGGCTGGCCAACACCACCTGCCTGGCGCTGCCAGGAGTGCGGGCGGACGCGCAGGTCATCGCGCTCGACCTTGACGGGATCGCGGTAAGCGCCGGGGCGGCATGCAGTTCCGGAAAAGTGACCGCCAGCCATGTGCTGGCGGCGATGGGCCTGGGCGCGCTGGCAGGCCAGGCGATCCGCGTCTCCTTGCCGTGGAATGCGACGCGGGCGGATGTCGCGGCCTTCGCTGCCACCTATCCGCGCATGGCGGCGCGGCTGCGCGCGGCCCTGGCATCGCGGGCCGCCTGACGCCACATTTCCCGGCATGAGTACGCAAGCGACTGGCATGAGCACGCAGGCGATGAACACCCTCACCCCTCCCCCGCGCCCGAACCGCCCGGTCTACCTGGACAACCAGGCGACCACACGCTGCGACCCACGCGTGCTGTCGGTGATGCTGCCGTGGTTCAGCGAGCACTACGGCAATCCGCACAGCGTCGAGCACGTGATGGGAACCGAGGCCGAATCGGCGGCGGAGGAGGCGCGCGCGCATGTCGCTGCGCTGATCGGTGCCGAGCCGCGCGAAGTGGTGTTCACCTCCGGCGCAACCGAGAGCAACAACATCGCCATCAAGGGCGCGGCCCGTCACGCGCTGCGCAGCGGCAGCGACCGCCGCCGCGTCGTGACGGTGGCGACCGAGCACAAGTGCGTCCTGGAGTCGGTGCTCGACCTGAAGGAGGAAGGCTTCGAGCCGGTCTTCCTGCCGGTGCGCCCCGACGGGCTGCTGGATCCGTCGGGGCTGCGTGACGCACTGACCGTGCCCACGCTGCTGGTCAGCGTGATGACGGTGAACAACGAGATCGGTGTGGTGCAGGACATCCCGACCCTGGCGGCGATCGCCAAGGAGGCGGGCGCGCTGTTCCACACCGATGCGGCGCAGGGTGTCGGCAAGGTGCCGATCGACGTGACCGGGGAAAAAATCGATCTGCTGTCGCTGTCGGGCCACAAGATCTACGGGCCGAAGGGCGTCGGCGCGCTGTTCGTCCGCCGCCGGCCGAGGGTGCGCCTGGTATCGCTGTTCTCCGGCGGCGGGCAGGAGCGCGGGCTGCGGTCGGGCACCTTGCCGGCGCCGTTGGTCATCGGCCTGGGTGAGGCGTGCCGTCTGGCGCGCGCCGAAATGGCCGAGGAAGCCACCCGCATCGCAGCACTACGCGCCCGCCTGCTGGAACGGCTGCAGGCCGCGTTGCCGGGGGTGCGGGTCAACGCGACGATGGAAGCGCGCATCCCCGGCAACCTCAATCTGACCTTCCCGACGGTGACCGCGGCCGAATTGATGGCGCGGACGCCGGACCTGTGCGTGTCCACGGGTTCCGCGTGTTCGTCCGCCGAGGTCGAGCCGTCCTATGTGTTGAGCGCGCTCGGCCTGCCGCCCGACGAGGCCGCGCGCAGCTTGCGCATTGGGATTGGACGCTTTACCTCGGCCGCGGATGTCGACTTTGCCGCTGCCGCGCTGGCGGCCGCGCATGCGGGGATGCAAGCGCCGGCGGCGGCCGAGGCCTGAACGAAGGCTGCCTCATGATGCCCAAGATGACTTTCATCGAGCGCGATGGCACGCGCCGCGAGGTCGACGCGCCGCTGGGTCTGTCGGTGCTGGAGATCGCGCACGAGAACAATGTGGATATCGAGGGGGCGTGCGAGGGCTCGTTGGCGTGCTCGACCTGCCATGTGGTCGTCGACCTGGCCTGGTTCCGCAAGCTGGCCGAGCCGACCGAGGACGAGGAGGACATGCTCGATCTGGCGTTCGGGCTGACCGAGACCTCACGGCTGGGGTGCCAGATTGTCATTACCGAAGAGCTGGACGGCCTGGTGGTGAAGCTGCCGGCCGGCAGCCGCAATATGTTGAACGAGTAGCGATGCGCATAGTCGTTGCCATGTCCGGCGGCGTGGACAGCAGCGTGACCGCCGGGCTGCTGCACGAATCCGGCCACGAGGTGATTGGCGTCACCTTGCAGCTCTACGACCATGGCGCCGCGATCGGGCGGAAAGGCGCCTGCTGCGCCGGGCAGGACATCCATGACGCGCGCGCCGTGGCGGATCGGCTCGGCATCCCGCACTACGTGATCGACGCCGAGGCACGGTTTGCCAGCGCGGTCATGGCCGATTTCGCCGACAGCTACGCAGCCGGTGAGACGCCGGTGCCCTGCGTGCGTTGCAACCAGACGGTAAAGTTCAACGACCTGATGGCGCTGGCACGCGGGCTGGGGGCGGAGCGGCTGGCAACCGGGCACTATGTGCGTCGCATGAACGGGCCCGATGGCCCGGAACTGCACCGGGCGGCTGACCCGGCGCGCGACCAGAGCTGGTTCCTGTTCGCCACCACCCGCGAGCAGCTCGACTTCGCGATGTTCCCACTGGGGGGGATGCCGGACAAGGCGGCGGTCCGTGCCGAGGCAGCGCGACTGGGGCTGCAGGTAGCCGCCAAGCCAGACAGCCAGGATATCTGCTTCGTCCCGTCGGGCAGCTACGCGGACGTCGTGGCGCGGCTACGCCCGGATGCCGCGGCGCCGGGGCAGATCGTCGATCGGACAGGTCAGACGGTGGGCCGGCACGACGGGGTGGCACGCTACACGGTGGGCCAGGCGAAGCGGCTCGGCGCCGCGTCCGAGATCGAGGGTGCGCCGCAGGTCGTCGTGGCGCTGGATGCGCGGACCCGCCGCGTGGTGGTTGGGCCACGAAGCGACGGCACCACCCAGGTGCGGCTGCGCGAGGTCAACTGGCTGATCGAACCGCCGGGAACGGCGCTGCGCTGCCAGGTGAAGCTGCGTGCGCGCGATGTGCCTCGACCGGCGTCGGTGTGTATGACCGCAGCGGGCACCGAGGTCGAACTGGACGCGCCCGCGCTGCCGGCGCCCGGGCAGGCTTGCGTGTTCTATGATGGCGACCGGGTGCTGGGGGGTGGCTTCATCCGTGGACCGGCGGTTGACGCGGTAGGGGTGGCGCGGCTATCTGCGCGGCCTCGCGGATCGGATGGCGGCGTAGCTCAGCGGTAGAGCAGGGGAATCATAATCCCTTGGTCGGTGGTTCAAATCCGCCCGCCGCTACCATCCAATTCACCAGATAAAACAAGCGCTTATGGCAAATCGTGGTTGGCGCAACGGCCGGATTTCGTGTCGCAGCGTGTCGCAGGAAATACCAAGCAATTCCAACGATTCCCAGGCAATCCCGGCGAGTCCGTGCAACATGGGTGCAACATGGACGGCTTCATTATCGCAACGTGTTGATTTTCTCTTGCGGAGTGTCGAGTTCCGCGAGCACAGTCTAAATAGGGAGTAACGGATCGGTGCGGCTCTGCCTTCGTCCGACCTTCCTGCCTCCGCATGCTGGCCAAAATGGGGATGGAAGGCAACGTCTTGGCCAACGTCATCTGGGACAAGCACGCGAGTCCCACGAACTATGTGAGCAGGACACTCGGAATTGAGCATTGGAAGCTCAGAGCCGCTATTCACAAGATCAAGGCCAAGGCAAACCTTGGGCCGGTCGACGACGTCATCATATATGATGACGGAACTGTGACCGACTCAGCCGACAACGAGATCGGGAACATCTATGATGAGCTCTGATCAAAGTGGCATGACCCATACTTTTGTGACCTTCCGGGTGGCCGGCGCAGCGCTTGAACCGGAGGCGGTCACCAACGTGCTGAAGGTTTCCCCGACACATGCGTATCGCAAAGGCGAGACCTACAAGCCTGGCCGCTCGGGCAATCCCATAACCGCGAGAACCGGTGTCTGGTATTTCTCGACCGACCACCTGTCGGAGAGTCCGGCGCTCGGTGAGCATCTTACGTACGTGCGTAAATTCCTGGACGATCAGCGGACGTACGAGCTCCATGAGTTGCTGCGCGGGGAGCATCTTACTGCTACGCTGACATGCTTTTGGCATGGAGGGCATAACGCCACTCCCCCATCCGTGCCGGGCGATATAAAGGATCTGCTGGGTAAGTTGCCGGCCACGATCGAGACAGACTTCGCCACGGACGAGTAGCGCCACAGTCGTCGGCAGCAGAAGGGCCGCCCCTCGCGGAGCGGCCCCGTCGCGTCGGGCGGGATGGCGGGTCAGGCTGGCGTGGGCGGTGGCACCAGGGGGGTCGGTGGCACCGGCTTCCCACCGAGGTGCGTCGGTAGCGGCCAGCGCATCGTCAGCCTAGCGGCCGCCCTGCGGGTCCGGCGACAGGCGGCGTCGATCGGCGCGAGCAGTCCATCATTCCGAGCCGCGTCCTCGCACCACCGACTCGCGGCCTTGAGCGATGGCGCGGGGAATACCTCGAACACGCTCCACTCGGTGCCGGTCCAGCGCGCTCGCTCAATATGCCATCTTCTAGGCGTTAGCCGTGTGAGCATGCATCGGATCGGCTGACCGCCGCCGCTGAACGACACGAAGCCGGAGCGGATGCGCGTAAAGGTCAACGCCACCGGCAACGGTCGTGCGATGGCAGTCGTCGCACGATCGCCACCGGTCATGCCACGCCCTCCCGCCGAGATGCCAGCAGCCGATCGGCGTCACGCAGCACCTTGAACGCAAACCACTCGTGGTAGTCGCAGTTTTCGAGATAGTCCGGATCGGCAGGGCATAGGCTTATCGCGAGCTGGATCTTTGCCCGCGCCCCGGCGATCGATTCCGCCGGCGTGTCCGCCATGGTATCGCTTGTGTCCGTGATCAGAGCGGTCAGGCGGTCGCATTCGGTGTTCAGCCGGATCAACTCGTGATGATCCGGGTCGTGGCCCCAGAGAATACTTGCGGATAACGTCGCCATCCCAGCCTCGCCCCAGCGAGCGGTCAGGGCGGCGCGCAACGCGTCCGCCGAGTCCGAGATCGGGTCTTGCTGGCGCAGGAGGTCATTATAATGCCGCCACAGGGCGAGCACCGGATCGGCGCCGGGGCCCAATAGCCCCGCGTCACGGTCCGTGCCAGCGGCTCGCACGGGCCGAGGCAGCGTGACGGCAGCAGCGCCGGCGAGCAGCGCTGCAGCGCCACCCAGCAGTCCGCGCCGGCCGGGGGTGGTGCGCGCCAGGTCCGGCGCGGGCGTGGTTGTGGTATTGGTGGTGTCAGCCTTGGGCATGACTTGACCTCCTGCCTGGGGTTAGGGCCGGGGCGAGGGGTGCAACCCTTGCCTTGGCCTGCTTTTACAGGTATCCTTAAATCATGGCGTCGTCAATATCGGATACCTCAAAAAAGCGTGGGCGCGGACGCCCATCCACCGGTGGCCAGATGCCGGGGGTGATGGTGCGGCTGCCACCGGACATGCTCGCTCGGCTTGATGCCTGGATTGCCCAGCAGCCGGCGCCGCATCCAACGCGCCCCGAGGCGATCCGGCGGGCATTGGAGGGGGCGATCCGGCTCGGTGGCCTGGACGCCCCACCGGCGCCCAAGGCAGCGCACAGGACGAAAGCGCCGACGCTCACCTGATCGGGAGCCGAGGCGTAATTCCGATAACGGTTATGGGAAGCTGGCGGAGCGGACTCGCGCAGGCCGCGACTTTCGCTATCCTGGGTTGCGACACCAACCAGGGAGCGAATCAGTGCCAGACATTTCCGCGTTCGAGCCATCTCATGACGACCGGACCGACCCCGACAACTTCGGCGCAGCCGTAGCACTTTGCTGAGACGCCGGAAGGGCCGAGGGAGGCGGAGGCGAACTCAGTGATCTTGCAGATAATCATCGGCACCGGTTTGGGGACATTCGCCGTCTTTATCGTGATATGGGATTTACACTACGGCCCATATGGCCGCGACCATGTAGGGGAGCACCGACAGGACAAAGACACTCCCAGCGACGACCATGCCAAACCAGCCGAACAGGCGAAGCCATCCGAACGGCCGGCGCACCAAACCGCGTCCGGGGACATAGCCGCAGAAAGTGAACGACGCGCCGCTGAACAGCGCTATTGGAATCAACAGACGAGAGCAGCCAAGTGCTTGAACTGGATCACAGCCATAGGTGCATGCGTCGGCGTATTCGGGCTTATTGGCGTCGGTGCTTCCTTCCTCGTCGCTAAGCAGTCTGGTGATGCCTCCGGCCAACAAGCTAAAATCGCTGTTGCCAGCATCCGGCCTTGGATCGAGGCAACCATCGCAATAAGAGACGGTATTAGAATCCAAGCCGCCGGCGATCCGAATACCCCTGGCGCCATTGGGATTTCTTTGACGTTTTCCTTTGAGAACGTCGGTAAAACTCCGGCCCTGCATTTTACGACGGACATGCAATTCCTTCCTTATGACGGAGGCGTTCTCGAAGGCGCTGGCCACATGATGATGTGTAACTTCTATAAACAGTTCCCTAAACAGACTGCGTTTATCTCGACTGGCGGCATCACCGTCTTTCCTGGCAAGACTCACACCGAGACGATCACAGCTGGCCTTGCAAGTGGGCAGCTCGAGAAATTCTTGGAAAGTATAAAACGCAAAAATAGTGTCTTGATAGAAGTGGATGGATGCGCTCTCTATGCAATGGAAGGGGATGATCACGTCCATAGTACGTCCTCGAGAGTGCCGAGGTCTCGGTTACTCTTTTGCGGCTCGTGACGTGCGCTCATAGTCGTCGAGCCAGGGTCCGATGAGCCGGTCGAGTTCCGCAAGTTGGCGTTCGGAGTAGGATTCTGGCGCACAGTTTTCGAGCCAACCCTGCACGTGAGTTTCGATCAGGTGGCGAGGCACGCCCGGATGCCCCGCGTGGATGCGGTCCGTCGAGTACTCGATCGATAGCCGTTTCCCGTCGGCCCAGACGATCTTGCGCTGCCTGGCGTCGGCGCCGGCATGTTCCAGTGCGCCGAACACCAGATCGAGTGCCTCGATCGATTGTTGTCCCTCGGGTGCGTCCATCCATTCGAGAAAGCCGTCGATGAAGGGGTTGTCCTCAAAGGGGTGTTTGGCGCGCCGCTTGCCCATTGGATGAGGATAGCACCGCTGGCCGCTGCTGTCGCGATAGCTCACAAAAGAGTCCAGGGGAATCGCACTTCGAAATCTCTTGACAGGCGAATCACCGCTTGCCCGGTTCGGGCATGATCGACTCTACCAATCGGCGTGCGAAACACACCTTGGGAGAGCGCCTTGGATCAGTTTGTCGCCTGCTGGGAGGGGTT
>DASRQX010000370.1:0-21356 GCA_035696165.1 Acetobacteraceae bacterium
GCGCTGCATCACCACCGGCAGCGCCGGCGCGACGACGTTGGTGCCGTTGCCGCCGATCAGGATGTCGACCTTGTCCACGTCCAGCAGCTTGGTGACGATGCCGGGCACCAGCGCCGGATTGCTCTGGTCATCGTAGGTGATCAGCTTCACCGGCCGGCCGAGCAGCCCGCCCTTGGCGTTGGTGTCGTCAACCCAGATCTGCATCGCCAGCAGCGCCGCCTTGCCGTTCGGTGCCAGCCCGCCGGTCGCCTCGGTGTCGAAGCCGATGGTCAGCGGCTCGGCGGCACGCGCGCCGATGGTCACGGCGCCGGCTGCCAGCAGGCCGCACAACAGATAGCCGACGATAGGTGTGGTATGCGGCATGGCGGTTTCCCCCGGCGGTTCTTGATTTGCCGCTATCCTAGGGCTGGGGTCAGGCGCGGCGCCAGCGTGATGGGTGGAGCAAAAATCGCTGGTTTGGCGTTACCACTTATGTTAGAACCTTACGGGACACGAGGAGAGTGCCATGAACGCGCTGAAACTGACCCAGATCGGCAATTCCGTCGGCGTGATCCTGCCGAAGGAGTTGTTGGCGAAGCTCGGCGTGGGCAAGGGCGACACGGTCTATGCCATCGACCAGCCCGACGGTGTGCGGCTGACCACGGCGGACCCGGATTTCGCGTCGCAGTTCGAACTGGCGCGCCAGATCATGAAGAAGCGCCGCAATGTGCTGCGCGAGCTGGCCAAGTGACGATTTGGCTGTCGCGCCAGCTCATCCTCGCCATCCACGACGAGCAACTGGCCGAACATGGCGGCGCCATCGGCGTGCGCGACGACGGGCTGCTGGACCGCGCGCTGGCCCGGCCGTTGAACCGCGCCGGCTATGGCGACCCGGACGTCGCCGAACTGGCCGCGGTTTACGCCATCGCCATTGCGCGGAATCACCCGTTCCTCGACGGCAACAAGCGCGCCGCATACGTGGCTCTGGAAACATTCCTCGGGTTGAACGGCTGCACGTTCCCGGTGAGCGATGCGAACGCAGTGCTGATGACGCTGGCCATGGCGGCCGGTGAGATGACGGACGATGAATTCACCGACTGGTTGCGCGCGAACGCCCTGTCACCGGCCTGACGCTGCACGCCGGCCGCACGCTGGCGGCCGCACGCCGCACCGTGCCACAACATTGTCCGGACACAGCCAGGGGAGGGGAACCGATGCCAGCCAAGCCGCAGGTCATCGCACTGGAAGAGCACTACCAGGACCCGGACGTGGCCCGCGCTTACGCCCCCGAAGACGCCAGGCAGGCCCCTGCCATCGCCGAGCGTCTGAATGATGTCGCCGAATTGCGAATAAAGGAGATGGACGCCGCCGGGATCGACCTGCAGGTGCTGTCTCACGGCAACCCCGGGCTGCAGACGATGGACAGCGAAACCGCCGTGCGCCTGGCGCGCATTGCCAACGATCGGCTGGCGGGCACAGTCGCGGCGCATCCCGACCGGTTTGCCGCCTTCGCAGCCCTTCCCACCCCCGATCCCAAGGCTGCCGCCGACGAACTGGAACGCGCAGTGACGAAGCTCGGCTTCAAGGGTGCACTGATCAACGGCCCGACTCACGGCGTGTTCTTCGACGACAAGCGCTTCTGGCCGATCTTCGAGCGGGCCGCTGCGCTTGACGTGCCGATCTACCTGCACCCGGCGGTGCCGCAGAAGGCGGTGATCGACGCCTACTACCAGGACTACGTGCAGGACTGGCCCTCGATCCTGCGCGCCGCGTGGGGCTTCACCGTGGAGACGGCAACCCAGGGCGTGCGCATGGTGCTCAGCGGTGTGTTCGACGCCCATCCGGGGCTGAAGATCGTCCTTGGACACCTCGGCGAGGGGCTGCCGTTCCTGCTGTGGCGGATCAACATGGGCTTCGCGCGCGAGGCCAAGGCCGGCCGCGGCTTCTGCGAGGTGTTCTGTGAGCACTTCTGGATCACCACCAGCGGCTTCTGGTCCGATCCCGCGCTGCTGTGCTGCGTGCAGGCGATGGGGGTGGACCGCATCATGTTCTCGGTCGACTACCCGTTCGCGCCCAATCAGCCGGCGACCGACTGGCTGCACAAGATTCCGCTGTGTGCCGAGGACAAGGCGAAGATCGCCAGCGGCAATGCACGGCGGTTGCTGAAGCTGTGATCCATCTTCGGTGGGGTTGACGAGACCCGGCCCGGGCCGCACATCCCGGCAATGCCGGATCCGTTCGTCACACCCGAGGAACCCTCCGCCACCGAGGCGATCGCCGCCATCGGCGACGAGCTTGGGATGTTTGACGACTGGATGGACCGCTACCAGTTCATCATCGAGCTGGGCCGTAAGCTGCCGCCCTTCCCGGAGGTTTGGCAGAACGACGCGCATCGTGTCCCGGGTTGCCAGAGCAAGGTGTGGATGGAGGCGGTGCGGCGCGACGGTCGGCTGTATCTGGGTGGCAGGTCGGACGCGGCGATCGTTTCCGGCCTGATTGCGCTGCTGCTGCGGGTGTATTCCGGGCGCGCGCCGGAGGAGATCGTTGCTACCGACCCGGTGTTCCTGAAGGACCTCGGGCTGCTGGAGGCGCTGTCCACGAACCGCGGCAACGGGATCGCCGCGATGGCGCGCAAGATCCGCGAGTTGGCCGCGCTGCAACAAGCTGCGTGATCAGCGAGCCAGCTCGACCCTCAGCCCCTGCGTGCGCCGCAATCAGCGGCCAGGCGCTGATCCGAACCCCCCTGATGACACGATCGACCCCCCGCGCCGCGGACGATAGACTAAGCCTATTCCACCGACTCCCGCCGCGCCGGCGCGCGCGCCACACGGCGCTCCGCGTCGGTGATGTAGTCGCGCGTTAGCGGCACCGCGGTCTGCCGATGCGCGAGTTGGATCTGGAACACCATGTGGCCCTCGCGCCGAAAGGCGATCTCGGAGCCGGCCAGGTAGAACTCGAACATCCGGCAGAAGCGCTCGTCGTAGAGCGTGCCGATCGTGTCGCGGTTGGCGGCGAAGCGGCGGCGCCAGTGGCGCAGCGTCTCGGCGTAGTGCAGCCGCAGAACCTCGATGTCGGTGGTCACGAGACCGCTGGCCTCGATCTGCGGCAGGACCTCGGACAACGCCGGACAGTAGCCGCCTGGGAAGATGTATTTGGCGATCCAGGGATTGGTGCTGGCCGGCCCGTCGCTGCGTCCGATCGCGTGCAGCAAGGCCACGCCGTCGGGCTCCAGACAGCGTGCCACGGCGTCGAAGAACGTGCGGTAGTGCACCACGCCGACATGCTCGAACATGCCGACCGAGACGATGCGGTCAAACCGTTGCGTTGTCGCGCGATAATCCAGCATCTCGAACGACACGCGATCCGCCAGCCCTTCGGCCGAGGCGCGGGCACGCGCTTCGGCCAACTGTTCTGCCGACAGCGTGATGCCGGTGACATGCGCACCGTGGTCGCGGGCCAAAGTCAGCGCCAGCCCACCCCAGCCACAACCGATATCGAGGACGCGCAGACCGGGACGATCGAGGCACAGCTTGGCGGCGATATGCCGCTTCTTGGCGACCTGCGCTTCCTCCAGCGTTTCATCGCCGCGCCGGAAATAGGCGCACGAGTATTGCCGGTCGCGGTCCAGGAACAGGCTGTAGAGGCGCCCGTTCAAATCGTAGTGATGTGCGACGTTGCGCTGCGCGCGGGCCGCGGAATTGTATTGGTCGATGCGCCGTTTGACCGTGTTGACCTTGGTCCGCACATGCGCGACGGGGTGCCCCTTGTCGTTCGCCATCAGATTGATCGCGGCAACGTCCAGCGCGTCGTAGATGGTGCAGTCGAACGGCTCGAGCGCGCCATCCATGTAGGCCTCGCCGAACGCGAGCAGCGGGTTCAGCACCAGCCGCCGGATCGTGCGCCGGTCGAGGATGGCGATCCCGGCCTCCGGCCCGGAGCCCGGCGGGCCGGCGTAGGTGGTGAACCGGCCGTCCGGCCAGCGCACCGTCATCCGTCCGAGCGTGACGACCCGCCGTAGTATCGCATCCAGCACCGGTTGCATGGCTTCGACCCCACACCAATGACACCTACCATACAATGTAGCAAGGCAAAGGACACCGTCAAAGTCGGCCTTCGCACCTCACACAGCAGTGTGTTGCAGCGGGGTCGCTCAGGCGCCGGCGAGGATGGCGTCGGCGCATTTCTCGGCTGTCATCAGGACCGGGAAGTTGGTGTTTGCACAGGGCACCACCGGGAAGATCGAGGCATCGACCACGCGCAGCCCGTCGACAGCGCGCACGCGGCCGGCCGGGTCTGTCACCGCCATGGGGTCGTCTTCGCTGCCCATCCGGCAGGTGCAGGAGGCATGCCAGACGCCGACCGCGGCCTTGCGGCAGAACGCCTCGAGCTGCTCGTCGTCGGTCAACAGCCCTTCGAGCGTGACGCCCTCCATGATGAGCTTGCGGATCAGATAGCTGCGCAGCGCCGCCGGGCCATCGAGCAGTTTCGCCAACGCATCGGTGATCAGCTTGTTCTTGGTGTTGATCAGGCCGACCTGGCGGACCTTGTCGCTGTAGCTGGCGGGGAACGGGTTTTCGGTGACCGCCTGCATCGTGGGTGTCAGGTGCATGGCGCCGAACCGGCGCACCCCGTCCATCATGCGTTCCAGGTCGCGCCGGTCGGACAGCAGATTGAATTCCACCACCGGCTCGGCGCGCCAGTCGCGCGCGGCGAGCTTCACCTCGCCGGTTTCGGAGTAGGTTTTGTAGACGGTGACAATGAACGAACCGATCTGCTCGCCTACCGCGTGCCACGAGGTCTTGTTGGTGACCACGGTGAACATGTCGCCCTGGGGGATGCCGTCCAGCTTCGAGGAATAGCGCAGCGCCAGGTAGATGTGCCGGCGCGAATAGTCGTGGATGATCCGCGCGTGCGGTTTGATGAAGGCGGCGACGGCAACCGCGGGATGATCCTGCAACCGCTGGCCGACGCCGGGAACGTGGACGCGGACCTCGATCCCAAGGTCGTGCAGATGTCCCGCCGGGCCGATGCCGGCACGCAGGAGGTGCGCCGGGGAGTGGATGGCGCCCGAGCACAGGATGACCTCGTTGCCGCGGAACTCCTGCGGGCGGCCGGTCACCAGCGCCTTCACGCCAACGCAGCGATTGCCGTCAAACAGCAGTTCGCTGACCTGGGTGTCGGTGGAGATCGTCAGGTTGTCGCGCATGCGCGTGCCGGGATCGAGGTAGCCGATCGCGGCGGAGACCCGGCGCTCGTACGCGTTGGAGATGGTGATCGGGAAGTAGCCGTCTTCGAACTCGGCGTTCTGGTCGATGTGGAATTGATAGCCGGCCTGCTTGAAGGTTTCGGCGGCGGCCTTGGCGTGCTCGGGCCATAGGTCGGGAAAGATGCGGCGGACGGGAATACGGCCGGCATTGCCGTGCCAGGGACCTTCGAAGTCCATGTCACGCTCCACCTTCTTGAAGTAGGGCAGCACGTTGTCCCAGTTCCAGCCGGCAGCACCGCGGGCCGCCCATTCGTCGTAGTCGCTCGGCGCGCCGCGGTTGGCGAGCTGGCCGTTGATCGAGGAGCCGCCGCCCAGCACACGCGCCTGTTCATATTTGCGCAACGGCGGTCGGTTCTCCTGCGGATTGTTGTGCGAGATGACCTCGGTGGTGACCTTCAGTTCTGTCCAGTGGAAGCGCGGGTCGAGATAGGCGGTGCCGGGATAACTATCGAGAATCTGCGGTGGCACCTTGCCGTGCGGGGTGTCTTGGCCGGCCTCGCAGACCAGAACTTTGTTGCTACTGCGGGCCGACAGGCGGTTGGCGAGAACGGAGCCGGCGGACCCGCCGCCGACGATGATATAGTCGTAGGACATGATGGCTGCGTCAGCGGGTTTCGGTGTGGAACGTTTTTGAGACGATCTTCCAGCCGTCGGCAAGCTTCACCAGCGTGAGGTAGTCGGTGAAGTAGCGCGGCGGGATCTGGCAGTGCACCTTGGCGAGGGCGGTGGTCAGGCTGGAGCGGTCGATCTGCACGATCCGGTCGTTGCGCGGCAGGTCCCGCGACCGCGGCGACGGGCGGGAGTGTATCATGTCGAACCACTGCGACCGCGACATGTCGCCGAGCTTGCCGTCGGCGGTGCTGAACAGGTGTGCGACCTCGTGCACCACACGGGCGAGCGTGGTGGTGTCGCCGTCGTACAGTCCATCGAAATAGGTCTGCAGCGCCTGCTCGAGGTCAAGTAGGTCGGATGTCATCGTTTCCTCCTGGCGGATACTTCGGTCAGGATGGCGTCGCTTCGGCCTGAATGGCAAGGCCGCCGACGGGCGAGCGGCAGCAGAAAATCTCGTTTCGGTCGGGTGGTGCGCCGTTCCGCCGGCACGCAATCAAGTGCACACAGAGTTATACTAACGGCCCTAAACATTGACGTACGGGCCGCTACCCCCGTCATGCCGGCGCAGGCCGGTATCCACGACTTGTCTTCGTCGCAGCAAAGAAAGTCGTGGATACCGACCTGCGCCAGCATGACGGGGGTAGCACCGAAGAGTCGATCATTCGGGCGCCTGGTATTACACGGAGTTTTCACAGAGTTCCACGAGAGAAGTATCGATGCGCTTCGCGCGAAGGAAACAAGAACAGTCGCGCGACGCGTCGTTGGTTGCTTCCTCGGTGAAACTCTGTGGAAACTCAGTGTAACTCTGTGTGCACTTGATGACTTGCCTGCCGAGCCGCAACAGGCCCCAGGCTCACCCGCCTGTTCCCAGGCGAGCACCATCCAAGCGGTAATTGCTGATCGGCGCGTGTGTTGTCATCCGTCGGCGTCCGGTTTATGCGCCGAGGTGGTTCGCCAAGTCCTCGATGTCCTTCGCCACCACGTCCCAGTCCTGTTCGGCGGCGTAATCGCGCTTCTGGTGCGGGCCGTACTCGGTCGGGCGCGGGAAGAACCCGGTCATCAGGCCGCATTTGCGCGCGTTCGCCAGATCGTTGTTGTGCGCCGCCGCCATCATCACTTCGCCGGGTGCGATATCCAGTAGCTTGGCGACGCCCAGATAGGTTTCCGGGTCGGGCTTGTAGTGGCCGAACAGGTCGGAACCGAACACCATGTCCCATGGCAGGCCGGCGTGCTTCGCCATCTTGGTCAGCAGGGCGACGTTGCCATTGGACAACGGCCCGATGATGAAACGCCGCTTCAGCCGTGTCAGGCCTGGGACCGAGTCCGGCCAGGCGTTCAGCCGGTGCCAGCCGAGATTGATGTGGCGCAGATCGTCCTCGGTCAGACCGGTGATGCCGAACTTGTCCACCAGCATGTCGAGGGAGCCGCGATGCAGGGTATCCAGCGTGGCCCACGGCACTTCACGCTTACGCACGCGGTCCATCGACGGGTGATAGGCGGCGCGCCAGGCGTCGACCAGCGCAGTCCAATCGGCAGCGATGCCGCGCTTGGCGCCATAGGCTGACAGATCGGCGATCAGGCTGCTGCGCCAATCCACCACCGTGCCGAATGTATCGAACACAATGGCCACAGGTTGTTTCGCTGGCATCCGGTTTCCTCCCCTATAGCCGTCGCTACAACATCCCCAGCGACTGCTTGCCCCGCGGTGGCGGATGCGCCGCGTCGATCTCCGCCAGGTCCGCATCGGTCAGCGTGATGTCCCCGGCCGCCGCATTCTCGCGGACATGCGCCGGATCGACCGCTTTCGGGATCGAGATGACATGCGGATGACGCAGTCCCCAGGCGGTGGCGATCTGCGCCGGCGTCGCCTTGTGCCGCTTCGCCACGTCCCGCAACGCCGCCGAGCGCAACAGCCGCCCGCCTTGGCCGACCGGCGAATAGGCCATCACCGGTATGCGATGCTGCAAGCACCAGGGCAGCAGGTCGTGTTCGATGCCGCGGGTGTCGGGATTATACAGCACCTGGTTGGTCGCGCAGGCGGTGCCCGCCTTGATCCGCATCAACTCCTGCATGTCGCTGACATCAAAGTTGGACACACCCCAGTAGCGGATCTTGTTTTCGTTCCTCAGCTTCTCGAACGCGGCGACTGTCTCGGCCAACGGATGGCTGCCCCGCCAATGCAGCAGATAAAGGTCTATACGATCGGTGTTCAGCCGTTTCAGGCTGCGCTCGCACGCCGCCGGCACTCCGGCGCGGGAGGCGTTGTGTGGATAGACCTTGCTGACCAGGAATATGTTATCGCGCTGCCCGGCGATCGCCTGGGCGACGACCTCCTCGGCGCCGCCATTGCCGTACATCTCCGCAGTGTCGATCAGCGTCATGCCGAGTTCGATGCCCAGCCGCAACGCCGCCACTTCGGCCTTCGCCGCGCTGCCGTGCTCGCCCATGTGCCAGGTACCCTGGCCGAGCGCCGGAACCGCGGTGCCATCCGGCAAGCCGACAGTTCGGGTCATGCTGCCTCCTTTTCCGCTGCCCGCATGCAGCGCAGGAAATTGCCACCCCATAGCAGCGACAACGCTGCTCGATCATACCCGCGCCGCAACAGTTCAGCAGTGATATTCGGGCTCTCGGACGCATCCTTCCAGCCGCTGAACCAGCCACCGCCGTCGAAGTCCGAGGAAATGCCGACATGTGCAATGCCGATGCGCTGCACCGCGTAGTCGATGTGATCGGCGAAATCCGCCACTGTCACCGCCTCGGGCTTCGCGTTCTGGCGCAGGAACGCCGAGACCGCCGTGACCTGCACAACGCCGCCCACATCGCGCAGCACGTCGAGCTGCACGTCGTCCAGGTTGCGCGGATTGTCGCACAACGCGCGGATGCAGGAATGCGTCGCGACCACCGGCGTACGCGAGCATTCGGCAAACTGGAGCATCGCATCGCGCGACACATGCGCGACATCGACCAGCATGCCCAGCCGGTTCATCTCCGCCACCGCCGCGCGACCGAGCGCGCTGATGCCGCTGTGCTCAACTTCGCGATCGCCCAGGTCGGAGCGTGGGTTGGAAGAATCGGCGAGCGCGTTGTGGCCGTTGTGGGTCATGGTCATGTAGCGCGCGCCAAGCTCGGCGAAACGGGCAAGACGGTGCAGATCGTTGCCGATGGCGAAGCCATTCTCCACCGCCGGCACTATCGCAAGCACGCCGTCGCGTTTGGCAGCCTCGATGTCGTCGACCGAGACGGCGAGCCGCGCGTCGATGCCGGCCTCGTTGCGCCCCATCGCGCGGATCGCCAGCAGCATCGCCTCGGTGCGGGCGAAGGCGGCCTCCTCGCTCGCCGGCGAACGAGCGGCCTGCGGAACGTAGGCGGCGAAGAAGCTCGCGGTGATGCCGCCGCGGCGCATCTTCGGCAGGTCGACGTGCCGCGGCCCGTCCTCGAACGGGTCGGGGCCGGTCGGCCAGGGGATGTCGATATGCGTGTCCAGCGTCAGCAGGCTATGATGCAGTGCCAACGCTTCAGTCGGGAAAGCTGCGTCCATGCGCAACGCTTCCCCTCACGGCGCGCGGCGTCAAGAGGCGGGGGCGCAATGCCGGTCAAAACAGCGATTTTCATCGACTTCGATAATTTCCATAGCAATCTGGACAAGATGGATCCGCGCGCGGCTGAGCGCTTCGCCGATGACCCGGCGGGTTGGCTGGAATGGTTCCGGCTGGGCCGACACGTCGCGCGCCCTGAGGTGAGCTCCGGCGATACACCGAGGGCAGAGCAAGACGTCGAGCAGCGCCGCATCCTGTTGCGCCGCTGCTACCTCAATCCCGACAAGTTCCGCCGCCATCGTACGGCCTTTGTGCGCGCCGGCTTCACCGTGCACGACTGCCCGCCGCTGACCACGCGCGGCAAGAATGCCGCCGATCTGTGGATGGCGGTCGACATCCTCGATGCCATCGCCCACCCGACCAGGTTCGACGAGTTCATCATCCTGGCCTCCGACGCCGATTTCACCCCGGTGCTGCTGCGCCTGCGCGAGCACGACCGGCGCACGACGCTGGTCAACGATCCGTTGATGGCCGCCGCGTTGCGCGTCGCGTGCGACGTGGTGGTGCCGCAGGACCGCTTCATGGCGGAGGCGCTGGGTCTGTCGACGGACGCAGTGGGGGAAACCGGCACGGAATCACCCGCCCAGGTCGCTGAGGCACCATCGCGGCCCAGGCTGCGCGCGCCACCGGGCGGCATGCGCGGCGATCGGCTGGCGCGCGCCCTGGCCGGCCAAACGCCGGAGCTGGTCGAGCTGGCGACACGGCTGCACGCAGCGATCGGCCTGCCGGTGTTGTCGCCCGAGCAATATCGTGCGGCGTTCGACGCGATGGCGGCGGCGATCAGCGAGACCGGCGAGTTCGACCTGGTGGGCCGCACCGTCGATCGCTGCCGCGCCGCCGGGGTGGAGATCGGCCTGCGCCCAGTGGGCGACATCCGAGAAATTCTGCGCGGTGCCGGCTTCGACTTTGCCTCCGGGAGGGTGACCGGCACCGCGGTGAGCGACGCCTTCCACGCGTGCGTTCTGGCACTCTGCCGGCAACAGGAAGCAACATTGAGCGCGCCAGAGGGGCCGCTGCTCGATCGATGGCTGGGTTTGGAGAGCCGCGAGGCGGTGGCGTGAGGGTATCCACGCCTTTGATTGGTGCAGCGAAGAAAGTCGTGGATACCGGAATACGCCGACATGACGGGGGGCGCCGGTCGGTCAATCCTTCCGCCGATCGGTATAATGCCGGCCATGACGGGAGCGAGCCGTTGGCTGATCAGTCAGCCTCAACCAGCCCGGAGTTGCGAACGAAGCTGGATGTCCTCAAGGTCCAGTTCCTGCTCCAGCGCGCGTAAGGTATCGTCCTTAATCTCGCGCGACCGGTGCAAACGCAGCAGCTCGGTCCGACTGGCGGCAAGCGCCTCGCGGCGCAGAACAAGCCGCGCGGCGAGCTCGGCGCGCACCGTGGCGGCGTTTTCGTGCACGCGGACCAGCCAACCGGCCCGGTCGCGATACTCGGGTATCATGTCTGCCGCGATCGCGCCGTCCAGCGGGTCGGTCGTGCGCTCTTCGATGACATGCAATGCAACGGCCGCGATCGCCGCGCGGACTTGCGCATGCGCCGGCGGCGCCTCACGATCGACCATCAAATTGAGCTTCAGGAGGCGGATCACCACACCCAACGTGCCGCCCTGGATCAGCAGGGTGACCAGGATGACGATGAAGGTGATCAGCAGGATCGGGTCACGATCGGGGAAATCGACCGGAAGCGCCAGGGCGGCGGCCAGGCTGACCGCGCCGCGCATCCCCGCCCATCCGATCACCAACGGCACCGCGGGGGGCGGGTACGGGTCGGCGCGACGAAGCGCGGGAAGCAGCAGCCGCGGCAGGTAGATAGCCGGGAACACCCAGACCAGCCGCGCGGTGACAACACCGAACGAGATCAGCAACGCCAGCGGCAACAGCGTTGCCGCCGCGTGCGCGTCGAATCGCGCCATGATGCCGCGCAGCGACAGTCCGATCAGAATGAACAGCAGCGCCTCCAACGCGAAGACGGCGACCGACCAGGCGGCGCGCGCCTGCGTCCTTGTTTCGGGTGAGAATGTCTCGTGCTGGTACCAGCCCATCAGCAGGCCGCAGGTGGTCGTGGCCAGCACGCCGGACACGCCGACGGCCTCGGCCGCCAGATAGCTCGCCCAGGCGACAAGGAAACTCGCCGCAATCTCAAGGTTGGTGTCGTGCAGGCGGCGGAACAGCCAGATGGAGCCATAGCCCCAGGCGGTGCCCACCACGATGCCACCCGCAAACAGCAGCACGAAGCTGAATGCCGCATGGGACGGGCTGAACTGGCCGGTCATCGCCGCGATCATCGCGACCTGATACAGCACCAGCCCCGACGCATCGTTCACCAGGCTCTCGCCTTCCAGCACGGTCACGATACGTTTCGGTATAGGCAGCCGCGAGAGCACCGCCGTCGTGACCGCCGTGTCGGTGGGCGAGATGATCGCTCCCAACGTGAAGGCCGCAGCCCAGGGCACGTCCGGCAGCAGCAGCTTGGCGAGCCAGCCGATCGAGAAGGCGGTGAAGAACACCAAGCCGATGGACAGCAGCAGGATCGGGCGGAGATTGGCGCGGAATTCGCGCCATACGGTGAAGAACGCGCTCGCCTGGACCAGCGGGGGCAGAAACAGGGCCATGTATAGGTCGGGGTCGAATTCGAGCGCTCGAATGCCTGGCGTAACGGCCAGTAGGATGCCGCCGAGCACAAAGGCGACAGCGGGTGGCGCGTGCAAGCGACGCGCGAGAAGCGCCAACAGCACGGCCGCCGTCAGCAACAGCAGGACCAGCTCGAAGGCGCCGAGCGCGGTCATTCGGTAGGCTTGGCTGTTGGCCCGGCCGAGTGTCCGGCGAAGCGGTGCGGCGCATGTGTCAAGCCCGAAACTCCCACGCCACTGTCCGCAGGCTGCCAAGCGGGCGGGATACATCATGATGCGTGAGGCGCCGCCAGGCTAGCATCGGGCTCCGGGGAACTGTGCGGATTGGGTTGAGAGGCCCGCAAAGCTATGGCGCGGCTGGGGCAGTTTGAATGTCGGCCGTCGACCCAAAGCGGAGGCAGGGTAATCGCGGCGGTTGCCACCGGTTTCCACGCAATACGGTTGGTCAGTCTGGGGGAAGCGATCAACCGCGGCCAAGATGTTGTCAGTCTTGAGGATCGTGGAGAAGTGGAAGTCAGTGTCGTGACGGCGCTGGGCGAACGTCTCGCGTGCTCACGTCAAAACGTTGACCGTCGCGATTGTCCCAGCCCACGCAAGAAGCGCGAAGCCGAGCAGTTGGCCCATTCGTCGGCCCCACGCTGCATTCTTCTCGATCGCCATTAATGATCCAAGCGCAAGCATGCAGCCGACATTGCCGACACCCACGACCAACATGAGCAGCATGATTGCCCAGCAACAGCCGACGCACCAGGTGCCGTGCGCCAGGCCCAGGATGAACGCGTCATGCCATGGGTGCGGGCCGCGCCAGCGGCTCATGATGAAGCCAAGCGGGGTGCGACACTTATCCAGGCAATGATATTTCAGCCTCGAGAGCTGAAATGCCCCCGCCACGCCCAGGACAACGGCGCCGGGTGTCCAAGGGTGCGCGGTGAGCCACACCCAGTCACCGAGCCCGGCATGCAGCGCGCGGTCCAGCAGATGCGCGGCCACGCCGAACCCTGCCCGGCCAGAAGATAGCCCGCGATCAGCAACCCGTGCAGCACCGCCCAATCGGAACGCCCGGAGATCATGCGGTCGAACAGGCGGATCAGCCGCAGGGAGGTCGGCAACATCATCGCCGCTGACATCAGCAACCACCCGCCGCCATAGAGCAGGACGGGCACCAGCCACGCCCCACCCGGCACCGAGGCGCAGACCACCGCGCCGAGGCCAATCGCCGCCCAGTCGCCATGGTTCAGATAGCGCGCATAGGGGCTCGTGTCCCACACCAGCGACGTGATCCAGGACAGAACGACGAGCCCCGTGGCGAGCGGCGGAAGGTCCAGTGCCGTCCGCGCCAGTCGGATCGGCAGCGGCGCTAGCCGTCCAACACGAACGTGCGTTGCAGGGCGTTGAACCCGGAGATGTCGAGGTCGTGGCCCAGTTCAGGATTTTTGCTGACGTAGCGCGGCGCCTTGCCAACGAAGACCGGTGCGCCGGGCACGGTGGAAAAGATCGTGTCGGCGAGCGTGGTGATCGCTCCGTTCGGTCCGCGATAGGGCTCCAGTTCGGCCAGGCCGACGTCGGCGATTTTGAGCGTTCCGCGACCCTGGTCCACAGTGAACGTGATCGGTACCCTCTCGACCGAGACCACCTCGACGACCAGTTTGGCGAGTTCCGCGATCGGTCCGCCCCGCTTGCCGGAATAAACTTCCGGCAACGCCTCGTGTTGCGGGTCGGAGGCACCATCATCGATGTAGACGTTGACCCGGAAACCGCCCTTCAGCACGTTGCCCGGAATTTCACAGATCATGGCGACGGTGCGCCAACTCATGTCCGCGCCGTCGATACTGCCTTTGTCGATGTGCCACGCCTGCATCGAATCGCAAGTGCCATTGTCGGGATCCTCGCCGATCCAGCATGGGCACAGCACACGGCAATCGCAGACTTCCAGAAGGTGGCCCTCGAGATGATACGGCATCGCTTGCTCCTCCATAGATTCGTATTATTAGCAACGAAATCCAGATGGCGGCACGACGTCGCTCGTTGGGACGGAAGGAGCCAGCAATTCCGATATCGCCGACTTTCCGTCGATTTGTCTGGCCTTTTTGGTGTCTTTTCACAAGGGCCTGGTCTGCGTCCCTGGCCAGCCGATGCACGTTGTCCAGGGCGCGCTGGCCCCAACACGGGAGTAAAGGCCTTCCGTAACGTTCGCGAAGAATCGCGAGGCCATACTCGAACCGGACGGTGACGGGACACATCCTGGCGGCGAGACGGTACGCCCGGTCGCGCAGCACAGCCGACATGACGAACGCATGGATGAGCAGAAATAGTTCTGGCTGGCCGTACCGATGCGAGCATGTTCAGCCCGATGTCGCTCGGACGCGACGAGCGTCGGCAGCGACACCGTGTCGCGGATCAAGGCGGCGATGGCGACGTGATTTCGATCATCCACTGCCTTGCGACATACCTGTGGGGTGGCGCTGCCAGCCAGCATTGCAGGTGAACCAGTATTGCAGGTGAAACTGAATGCTCGCCGCTGTTATGTATCCCGTCCGCATTGTGCGAATCGCCGCTTTCCACCCTAAGCGGCGGTAGCAGGGCCGACGGTGGCGACAGCTGGAATCCACTCATCCTTGCCGTTCCACATAGCAGCGAGGCTCGGTGGCGTTGCAGGTCGCAATTTGGCCGAATCCGGAACGTCCGCTCTGGAGCGTCCAGCGGCGATAAGCCGACCTTCGCCGTTGGAAATCGTTGACGGCTGACAGCGACCCTTCACCCACTCGGTACCCGGGTCCAACGCCGACGGGTTCGGCCTTGCTGCACCAGCCGGACGCACGCATCCTGCGGGTTGCAAGACCGGCTGGGCCAGGTAACCAGATCCAGTTCAGCTCCAGGTAACCAGATCCAGTTCAGCTATAGAGGGCGTGCTGAAGCGCGATGCGCCGATCGCGCGGGCGGGTGGTTCGAACAATGATGCGACCTGACATGGTCTACCAATACCCAATCTGGGCGGTCGGGCTTTCGCTCGTGATCGTCGCTCTGATTGGGACGAGCCTTCTGGAGTTCGCGATGCGATGCTTCGTGTCGCCAGATGTTCGACGCCAGCACAACGAAATTGCGGCGGCAATCTTCTCGATCATTGGCGTGACTTATGCCGTACTCCTGGCCTTCGTCGCCATGCTCGCTTGGGAGGGCTTCAACAAGGCCAATGCCGCGAGCTACACGGAGGCCGGCCAGGTCATGGACGTCTTTCAGGCAGCGAACGGCCTTGCCGAACCGACGAGAACCAACCTGATTGCCGGTCTGAACCGCTACACGGTGGCCGTCATAGCGACCGAGTGGCCGGCGCAGGCAGAGGGCCATGTGGTTCGCGTCGGCGACAAATATCTCGCGGAGTTGGACCAGCTCGCGGCCGACATAAGGCCGGCCAGCCCGGCGGACACGAGCCTTCACATGCTGCTCCTGCAATCCTTGATGCGGCTTCGCGACGTCAGGCAGGAGAGACTATTGGCCGCCGAGACTACGATCCCCAAGATCGTTTGGTTCGTGGTCATCGTTGGCGGAGCGATCACGATCGCCTTTGGCTCGTTTTTGGGCTCGCCAAGCGTGCGCATGCACCTCGCTATGTGCTCCTTGCTGGCTCTCTCCGGGGTTTTGGTGCTTGTGTTGATCATCGCGCTGAGCAACCCGTTCCGAGGCGACTTTCGGGTGTCGACGGCCCCTTTCGATTACGTTCTATCGCGAATTGAAAAGCCACGCTGACGCGCCACGAGGAACTCCTCATTGTCCGATCCCGCTGTTCGCAGATAGCTCGGGAAGGCCGGCTTTCCACCCATGGCGGTCGTTCCAGGCCGCGTGTCTCTCAGAGTCTGACTCGAATCGGCACAGCAGTGCGAGCCTCTTGATTTCGTTGTGAATCTGCTTCCACGACGGCGTTCAGGCGGCGACCAGACGGCGTGACATCAGCTTGACGCTGGCAACATAGAGCCAGGTTACCGCACTCTCGATGGTCGCTTCGACACCCTTGGCCAATCGTCGGTTACGGTTCGGCCAGGCCAACGTACGCTCGACCACCCAGCGCCGGGGCAGCAGAACAAAGCCCTTGGCAACGTCCGAACGTTTGACGATCTCGATCGTCCAATCGCCGAGATTCTTGAGAGCATCCTGCAGCTTGTCGCCGGCGTAACCACCGTCGGCGAAGATGTGGCGCAGCCAGGGAAATGAGCTGCGCGCACGTGCCAGCTGGGCGGGTGCACCGTCGCGATCCTGAATATCCGCTGGATGCACAATCATCCCGACCGGCAGACCAATTGTGTCTGTGAGGATATGCCGCTTGCGGCTGTTGATCTTCTTGCCGGCGTCATATCCCCGCGGTCCGTCAGATTCGGTCGTCTTGACCGACTGGCTGTCGATCATGCCGGCGGTGCGACTGGCTTCGCGGCCGGCGGCTTCACGCACCTCCATCAGCAGCACATGGTTGATGGCCTGCCATACGCCACGGTTGCGCCAATCGTAAAAATACCGCTGCACCGTCGAGTATGGCGGGAAATCCTTTGGCAGCATCCGCCACTGACAGCCCGATTGGGCGATGTAGTAGATCGCATTGCCGGCCTCTCGCAGGTCGGTCTTCCGCGTCCGCCCACGGCTGGCCGGCGGGGGTAGATGCGGTTCGATCAACGCCCACTCTTCGTCGGTGGTATCGCTTGCATAGCGTAGCCCTTCGCGCCGATATTTGGGGCGCGTGATTCCAGTCCAGGCCACAATCTGACTCCTCGGTGTCTTCGCAAACCCGAGAGAATCGTAGCCGCTGGGATCACGCAACTCCCGATGTGTGATCGTCGTCGTCGTGCGAAGAGAAAGCCGGGCACAAAACTGGTAAGGGCTGAAGAGACTCGACATTCCGTTGCGGAGACATTCCGGGTCAGCCTCTTAAAGGACACTGTTGAAGATGGGCTAGGCTAACACTGGCGGTTGGCAAATGGTCGGTGCCCAGCGTCTATTGAGAAGGCGACAAGCGTCGTAGGCTCGACGGCACGCGGGTCCTCCTGTGTCGGCGTCCAAAACGGCCAGAGTGGCAGGCGCGGTAACAGCTTCAAGTCCTGCCCACCTCGATGTGGCGAGCAATCACTGTAACGATGTAGATAAAACCCTTGAAGTCAATCTGGAGCTCCGGCGGGGTGCTCGGACCGCAGTACCGCCTCTACACCGCCGAGCTTGACAATAGCCAAGCGGAAGATGGCTTCGTTCAGGGTTTCTGCCCAGGTAGCTGGAGGCAGAGCGATAAAAACCGTGGGCATCACACTGCGATCGGGGTGATTGTCGTGCCGGCGGACGATGAAGCAGACGCGGGTCAGGCTCCGCGAGGCCTTCGCGAAGCCACAAGCTCGGAGCGTTGCGCGGACGGCGGGGACTGGGAATGCGACGCGACGGACGTTGGTCGAGGGGTAGGAAGAGGCTTTGGGGACGTTTCAGTTCGAAGCTCAAAATCCTCCGGAATGCAGTCGAGGCAAAAGTAGGGTGGCCTGGTTTTTATCAGGCGTTTGATCTGCGCGAAGGTGAACGGTCCCTCCCACTTTAAGCGGCGCCCGTAGGTTCGCCGCGGGGACACGCCGGTCCCGTGACGGCAGTGGCGGCAATCGCCGACATGGACAGTGACCGATTTATGCTCCGCGCCATACGCCCAGAACTGAGATCCCGCTCCGGCTTCCGCGCCGTGCAATGCAGCGAGCCGCTGGGCATGGTGACGCAAGACCCATAGGCGTTTGAGCGCAGTGATGAGCGGCTGCACGTTGAGCCGCCTCTCACGCCACCTTTCGGGCGGCGCGCGCTGTAGCGTGAATTCCAGGATGGCGAGCAATCGGCGCGCTGTCTCAAAGTCATGCCGATCGCAAGCAACGTGAAATGCAATCATGATGTGGTCAGACAACCGGCGCCGTCGCTGCGGCTTGCCCCGCTGATTGGCGTCAGGATCGCTGCCGGGCACGCTCATCTCGTCTCCTTCTGCGCCACACCCCTTCTCCAACCCTGGACTGGTTCGGCCACTGAGGTCGCCGCGCACACCCGGGAGATCATCGGCAAGGCGTTCAAGGTCAAGGGCCTGGACCCGCTCGACAGCCCGCCAGCGGATGCCACGGTGAAGCGGGCGCGGGAGGCACTGCTGCTGCACAAGCGCAAGGGGATCGTCCAGTTGGTTGGGGCAGCGCATGCCAAGAGCGTGAAGTGGGGTTGGTGGAGGGGTAGGGGGCGCTTGAGATGTTCGATCATACGATGGCTCACTCTGGCACAAGGCGGTGGCCACCCCGAGCTATGGCCGCGCAAATTGTAACGGCGTCGGGTCGTCGGTCGCCTGCTGGCATGAAGGTCGATCCACGAAATAGTTACGGTGCGCGATACGCCAGCAAATCGTCACCAGCCCTCCTGCCCTCGAGGCCGACCACCTTAGAGCATGTCGCGATTGCAAAAATGTAAATCTGCATGTCGCGAATGTAGCGATGCGCCCGGATCGGCACCACGGCTGTGAAGTAGGAACCCCCGACGTCACACCGCCCCGGCTGCCGTGTCCTATCGAACCGGAAACGCAGGGCGCCCAGAGTGTGGGGGCAGGAGAGTGAACGGGAGCGGTTAAGGGCAGGGCTGTTCAACGCTGTTAACTGAATTTCCACTTGAGCGACGTATCAACTCCGGCGAGAGCGGTGGCATATTGATTCTGACTGAACGTTGACGTTTGATTACGCCACAAGATGTTGTAGGCGAGGGATCGCAGCCGGGCGAGGGCGCTTGGCTGCTGACGGATGCGGGACTGATCCTCCTGGAAGGTGACATAGCGAGTGCAGTGCAGCCGATTCTCGATGTGCCAATGGCATCGAATTGCGATTGCGGCGTGGAGCGCTGATGTGGGAACATCGGCCGCGTAGTACGCGACCGCGGACGTCTGTCCCACGGACCGGTCTTGGCATCACGATGCAGGACATCGCGGCCGACGCGGACGACACCCTTTATCACGGGCAGCCACTCGGTACCGGCAACGGTGCCGGTGGCGCTGAATACGTCGACTGTCCTGGTTTCGTGCCGGCTGCGCGCGGTGGTGACCGTGGTGTGACTGCTGGTCGGGCTGAGGGGGGCGCAGTCAGCTTCGGCAGTTGCAGCAGCATGGGCTGATTGTATTTCAATTGGACGATGAGCCGGGCCTGAGCCTGTACGTTGGCAGTGCATCGCATCAGGTGTGATGATACAGTGTGCGACCTGCAGTTCGTCGAGCAATTGCTGCGCGGCGGGAAGCTCGTTGGACTTTTCCGCGATATCGACATTCGCCCGGATCGGTCCGGCTTTGATATCGAAAGCGTGAATCAGCTGCGCCGCCCTGCGGTCGTTGAAATTGTCGAAGCTTCGCCGGGGAGTCTTGCCGTCAGATTGCCCATGATCTCGAGAACGCATTCCCTGGAAATCCAGTGATGTGTGATGAGAGCCGTAAAGACCTTGGGCATCAGGTTGCGATCGGGGTAATTGTCGTATCTAATCGGCTGTCCAGGACGGCGGCACGGACCTGAAGAACCCGATGTGCGCCACGAGGGGGCCAGCGCATCTGTCGACGGTTGTTCATCCGGGCGTTGACCAGATAGGTCACAAAGCATTCGGCGCGCGACGCAGAAATTGGCTTTCCCTCCCGCCGCCGACCGAAGTCGATCATCCGTCACGGGTCTACCCGCCGCGGTGCCGACGAGAGTCGGCAGTGCCGGATCACCCTCGCTGATGACCGTTACAGCTGATCGTCCTTTCGGAGGCTGTCTCGAAACCATCCTGAGGGGCCTGAATCCCGAGAGTTCCAGGGAATCTAAGCGTTCCCCAATTGCTGGAGCCTCCAATGTGGACCCCCGAAACCCGGGCAGATCATGACCGGGACGACCTGCGCTACCCGAGTGATCTGACCGATGCGGAATGGCAGCTACTCGCGCCGTTGCTGCCGCCTTCTGCCGAGACCGGCCGACACCGCACCTGACCGATGCGCGAGATGATGAACGCGATCTTCTTCGTGCTGCGCGGCGGCTGTCCGTGGCGCATGCTGCCGGAGCGCTTTCCGCCGCACCAGATGGCCTATCGCTGGTTCACCCGCTTTTGCGACGACAGGACCTGGGTGCCTGAACCACCTACTGGTGATGCGGGATCGCGAGCGTGTCCGCCGTGAGGCCTGCCAGAGCGCGGCGGTCATCGACAGCCAGAGCGTCAAGACCACGGAAGCCGGTGGCCCGCGTGGGTATGACGCAGGCAAGAAAGTCAACGGCCGCAAGCGTCACGTCATGGTCGATACGGATGGCCGGGGGTTAGCGCTTCAGATCCATCCTGCCTCGGTCCAGGATCGCGACGGTGCCATCCCGCTGCTACAGGCGTCCCGCGCGCTGTATCCTTTCATCGAGCGGGCTTTCGCCGATAGCGCCTATGCCGCCGAACGCGTGGCAAATGCGACCAGGGTCATCGTCGAGATCGTGCGCAAACAGGCCGGCCAGATCGGCTTTGCCGTGCATCCCCGCCGATGGGTAGTCGAGCGCTTCTTCGCCTGGCTCGGGCGCAACCGCCGTCTCGCCAAGGACTTCGAGGCAACCGTCCCATCCGCAACCGCGTTCCTCTATGCCGCTTCCGTCATGCTGCTCACACGACGCATCGATCGTTCGGCTTGAGATGCGAGTCGGACTCTCAGTGTCTGTCCGGAACCATCTCTAGGCCCGACATAGCCTCCTGACCATGAGGCGGATGGAGGCCATCAACAAAAAGGCCCGCGCTTTGTGATTGAGATTTTCCCAATCCTTGCCCAGGCGGCGACAGCGATTGAGCCACGCTAGCGTTCTTTCGACCACCCAACGCTTGGGCAGCACGACGAATCCCTTGACCTGGTCTGAGCGCTTGACGATCTCCACTTTTACCTTTGACAGGACAGTTTTCACTGAGCTGTGGAATTCCGGTCCCTGGTAGCCGCCATCGGCGTAAAGTTTCAGCAGGATCGGATACAGACCGAACAGCGTGCCCAGCAGCGCGGCGCCACCGTCGCGATCCTGGATATCGGCGGCTGTGACGATAGAATGCAGCATCAAACCCTGGGTATCGACCAGGACATGCCGCTTCTTGCCTTTGATCTTCTTGCCCGCGTCATACCCGTGTGGGGATCGATGTGTGCGCCGCCCTTTTCCGCGCTCTTGACGCTCTGCGCATCGATGATCGCCGCGGTCGAACTGGCTTCCCGCGAGGCCTGCTCTCGGCATTTGACGTAGAGCGCGTGGTGCACGCGCTTCAA
>DASRQX010000371.1:0-20997 GCA_035696165.1 Acetobacteraceae bacterium
CTGGCAGTCTCCCCCGTGGTGGCGGTCGGGTGGTCTTGCGGTTGGGTCTCGATACGCATCGGTTGCTCCCTCGTGCTGTGGGACGCATACCGAACCCGATCCAGCGCCTGGCTGCCACTCCCACCCGCATAGGTTCTTGTCGTTGTTACGACGAACGCAAGTCGTGGATGGTCGGTGAAGTCCGACCATGAGAGGGAGAGTCGTTCCCTTCGCCGCCCGATATCATTCGGCCGCAACCGCAGGAGCGGAAACGGCGCCTGGTTGCCACTGGATGCCAAGACGCTGCAGCAGCGCCATCACGTAATAGATGGTTTTGAACGCCAGGACGGGGAACACCAGGCGCCAGTTCGCCCGCAGATTGCCGGCCAGCAGGCTGATCAAGCCATCCCGCATGCGGAATTTGTTGCCCGGCGCCATGAACAGCATGCGCAGTGCCGGCGTGTTGATCCGGTAAATCAGCCAACTGATCCGCCGCATCGCTGCGCGCAACTCCCGTTCCATCCGGCGGGCCATGGCGCGTCCGGCCGCCGGGTTATCCAGCCAGGTGTCCGCCACGCCCGCGCCCAGATCGCCCGAGGTCATCGCCAGCAGAACCCCGCTGGAGAACACCGGGTCGATGAACGCGAAAGCGTCGCCGATCATCAGATAGCCGTCACCGGAATGAACGTTCGAGGCATAGGAGTAGTTCCCCGTGCTGACGATGTCGGAGATCAGCTCGGCCCCCTCCATCCGCGCGCGGACCGTCGGGCTGACCTGCAGGCGGGCCATGAACAGTTCCCGCGGGCTGCCTTGGCGGCCTTTGAAGGCGGACTGGTTGCCGACAAACCCCACGCTCATGACATTATCGGGCAGCGGAATGAACCAGAACCAGCCATCCTCGACCAGGTGAACCGTGATGTAGCCCGCCAGCTCGCCGGTGCGGGTTACCACGCCCTTGAAGTGGCCATACAGCGCCGCGGTGTTGTGCACCTTGTTCGCGCTGATCGAGCGCATCTTGCGCGCCAGGAACGTATCGCGGCCGGACGCGTCCAGCACGAAGCGCGGGGCGTATGACAGGGCCTCACCGTCCGGTCCTGTCGCACTCACCTTCGCCCGGGCGCCATCCATTCCGAACACGACCTCGGTCACCCGTGTGCGCTCCGCGACCCGCGCACCGCGCATCTTTGCATTGGCGAACAAGGTCGCGTCGAAGTCTGCGCGGCGGACCTGCCAGCTATAGGTGTAGGCCTGGTCCAGCCCATCGGCGAACTGGAAATGCACGCTCTTGCCGGTGCGGTCCGAAACGAACTCGGCACCCGGCTTATGCACGCCGATTGCCGCGATCCGCTCGCGTAGCCCCAATCGGTCGAACAGCTCGGTGTTCCGAGGCAGCAACGACTCACCGATATGGAAGCGCGGATGCGCATCCTTCTCCAGCACCACCACGTCGCGCCCACGCTCCGCCAGCAGCGCCGCGGCGGTGGAGCCGGCCGGCCCGCCGCCGATCACCAGGACATCGCATTCGCAAACTTCGCCGTGCGCAGGTGTTGCGCTACGCCGGGCGCCGGCGGGTTCGGCGATCCGGGTGGCCACAGGATCAGCAAGCTCGGGCATCAGGCACTCCTTTCCCATGTACGCTTCGGGCGGCCGAGCGGGGCACGCGTCAAGGCGGCGGCCCTACGCCATCCCGCCGTTGATCGAGACAACCTGGCCGGTGATATACGCGGCCTCATCGGATACCAGGAAGGCGACCAGCGACGCTACCTCATCGGGATGGCCGGCGCGCTTCATCGGCACCAGGGCGGCGATGGCGGCGGCATCCATCACCGCGTCGACCGCGGGCGACGCGATCACGCCGGGTGCCACCGCGTTGACCGTCAGGCCGCGACTGGCCATCTCACGCGCGAGGGATTTCACCGCGCCGATCAATCCGGCCTTGGCGGCGGCGTAATTCACCTGCCCGCGATTGCCCATCAGGGCAGACACCGACGAGATGGCAACGATCCGGCCCCAGCGCGTCGCCATCATGGGCAGCAGCAACGGCTGCACGGCCGCATAGAACCCACCCAACGACACATCGACGACACCGCGCCATTGCGTTTCGGACATGCCGGCCATCGGCACGTCGTCATGGGTGCCGGCATTGTGTACCACGACCTGCGGCGCACCGGCCGTGATGACATGCTCCAGGGCGGCCTTGGTCACGGCGTAATCCGCAAGGTCGCACACCAGCACTTCGGCGGACCCGCCCGTCGCCCGGATGCGGGCGGCGAGTTCGGTGGCGCGCGCCACGCCGGAATGCGCATGGATGACGACATGAAGTCCGTCAGCCGCCAGGCGCCGGCTGATCGCCTCGCCCACCGGGCTCGCTCCACCGGTCACCAGCGCGCGCTTCATGGGCGGCGCGCCGGTGGCAGGGCGATGACGGCACGCCCGGACAGCAACAGCCCGCCGCCCGCGGAACGCAGCTCGAGAGCGTAAATCGACCCGCTCTGCTCATGACGCTCCAGTCGTGCCGTCACGTACAGATCGCCGACCGCCTGGTCGTCCAGCCAATCGGCGTGTAGCGCGACGTCGCGCAAGGCCGCCAGGAATCCGGCGCGTTGCGTGGCACCGCCGGCAGCCAGCCCGCCATGTAACGCAGCGGCCTGCAGCGCGTATTCGACCCCGCAGATCGCGGAAAGGCGGCCGGCGCGGCGCAGCGGGTTCGATTGGTCTAAATGCGACCGTGTCCGGCACGTGATGAAGCTGTCGTCCCATGCGACCACGCGGTCCAGCAACACCATGCCGCCGCTATGCGGAACCAGCGCCGCGATGGCGTCGCGATCGATGGCGCGCCCATCGACGCCCAAGCAATCAACGCCCCCGGAATCATTGCCCGGACTATCAACGTCGCGGGCAACGTCCCGGCGATCACTCACGGTCCGGTGCGTCATGGCGCCACCGTAACATCCAACCGGCCGTCGAGATAAGCCAGCGCGTGCGAACCGGCCGCACCGCGCGCGACGGCTTCGAGCAGCCACAGCGAGCGAGCCGCCGGATTGCCATCGGCGAGGGCACGCAAAGCCGACTGGTCAAGCGCGCCCGCGCCCGCCCCAACATCGGCCGGTGCCGGCTCCGGCACGAAGCGAACGGTGAGCCCCGCCATACCGCTCGCAAGCTCCGCCGGGGCCAGCACCAACCCCACGCCGAACGGCGCGAGCAGCGGGCGCTTGGCATGCAACGGCGTCGGCATCGGATGATCATAGACGCAGAGCAGCACCGCCGCGCCATGCGTCGACACCTCAACCATGGCGGCAAGCAGCGCGGACGGCCAGGTGAAGTTATGGCCGGCAAGGCACGTGACGGGTTGGTGGCTCGCGGTGGCGATCGACCAGTATCCCGCGGCGGCATTCTGCACCGAATTGTGAAACTGCGTCGGCGAGACCAGGCGCGTCTGGTCGCCCGCCCGAGTCAGATCCCGCAGAATGCTGTCGAGCACCACGCCGTCGCCATTGCCGCTGCCGAACACGCCGCGCAGGCCGTCCGGGGGCAGGCCTGACATGGCGACCGCCTCGCTCGCCACCGCCAGGGCCAGCCGCGCGACCGGCCCGGTCCGCCGCCGTTCGTTGGGGGGCAGCAGCGCGGGTGGCGGCGCCGGCGACGCCGCGGGGACATACGGCGCCTCGCCGGCCAGCACGGCCCGGCTCGCCGCCCACCCCTCCAGGGCCGGACCCCAGACCGACACCCCAACGATGCGGGCGGCAAGACAGCTCACGCCACGCATCCCCCGCATCTGCCGATCATGCCACGCGGCCCAGCACGAGGCTGCAATTGGCGCCACCGAAGCCGAACGAATTGCTGACCACGATGCGTGCCGGCTGCTCCCGGTTGGCGACCGCCACGTCGGCCTGAAATACCGGGTCGGCCGCCGCTACCCCGAGACACCCGGCGACGAAGCCATTCGCCATGCACTGCCCGGCGATCACCACCTCCAGAATGCCGCAAGCGCCGAGGGTATGGCCGGTCCAGCCTTTGGTGGAACTGCATGGCACGGTCTTGCCGAACACCTGGAAGACGGCCAGGTCCTCCATGGCGTCGTTCGCCCGCGTGCCAGTGCCGTGCAGGTTCACCCAGTCGACCTGTGCCGGCGCCAGGCCGGCACTCAGCAGCGCTCGCCGCATCGCCGCGACCGCCCCGGCGCCTTCCGGGTGTGGCGATGACATATGATAGGCGTCGCTGGCCGCGCCCATCCCCAGAAGCGCCAGCCGGTCATGGGAAGCGCCGTCCCGTCGCGGGGTATCCACCCGCTCCAGCAGCGCAAAGCCCGCGGCCTCGCCAATCGAAATCCCGGCGCGCCCGGCATCACAGGGTCGGCACGGGTCCGGCGAAATCAACTCCAGGGCGGCAAAACCGTGCAGCGTCATCCGGCACAGGCTGTCGGCGCCGCCAACCACGGCGGCGTCGCAGACCCCGCTGTGGATCAGTTGCGCCGCGTCGACAAAGCTGCGCGCGCTGGAGGCGCAGGCGGTGGACACCACCAGCGTCGGACCGCGCAGTCCAAGCACGGCGCGCACATAGCGTCCGAGCGAGAACATGTCTTGCGTAAGGTCGTAGTGGAACCCATCCGGCAGCGCGCCACTGTCGGCGTCGCGCTGTCCGTACGCATCCTCGCCCGCAGTGATACCCGACGTGCTGGTGCCCAACACGACAGCAACGCGACCTGCGCCATAAACGGCGCGCGCCTCGGCGACGGCGTCGATAAACCCATCGGTGCGCAGCGCGATGTCGGCCAGGCGGTTGTTGCGGCACTCGAACGCCGCCATGGCAGGTGGCAGGCGATGCGCCTCAACCCCTTCGACGCGGCCAATCCAGCCGCCGACGGGAGGTTCGAAGTCATTCCGGCGCAATCCACCCGTGCGGGCGCGCATCGCGTCCAGGTGCGCGGCAGCACCCCGTCCAACGGCACTGATGGCCGTGCTCGCGGTCAGCACAAGTGGCTGCATCGGGCCGGTCGCATCTGAGGGGGGCGCACGTGTGAGGGTCGCATCTGTGGAGTCAACCAGGCCTCTCGTTCGATCCCGCGTGTGATGACGCTTCGGATGGCCGCACCCCAGCGAACAGAAAGGCGAACAGCATCGCCAACACCGCGCCCAGCGCGACCGTTACACCAATGTCGCGCAATAGCGGCGTTTGGCAAGCCGCCAGCATACCGAACGTGAGCAATGTCATTGCGTTGCAGGTCACCAGCGTGCGCAAAGTGCGTGCACGCTCCTCAGTATCCAGTTGCCGCCGAGCGAAAAACAGCGCGTAGTCCAGGCCGACACCAGCGACAAGCTGCAACGCCACCAGGTGGATCAGCGACAGCCGCGTCCCCAGCAAAGTCAGCACCGCGACCGTCACCAGCATGGCCGCCGCCACCGCGCCGAGCACGCGAAGCACCTGGGCCGGCGACCGCAGGCCAACTGCCAAAGCCGCCAGCACCATCAGGCCGCTCCATCCCAGCCAGCGCCAGGCCCGCGCGGTGTAGCCGGACAGGATGCGGCCAATCTCGGTCCTCATGTCGACATAGATCGCCCCTTCAACGACCGGTCCACCAACCGCTGGTCTGGCAACCGCTGGCCCACCGCGCGCGGCTTGTTCCAGGGTCGCCCCGCCGTTGGTCGCGCCATAGGCATTTGCGATGCCCGCATCCGCCAGCGCCGTGGCCAGGTGCGTGGGATCGCGCACGGACTGCAACGCGATCGGGCCCTGCCACATGCCGTCCCGCTCGAACATCAGCGGTGCGAGCCGGTCCGCGAACGGGGTGCCCACCAGGTCCGACGGCACCAGCGGCTGCATCGACCGCGATGCCCGCACCGCATCGACGAACGCATCGAACGCCGTCGGACGGAACGGCAATCCGGCCCGCGCCGCCTCCAGCCGCCGCACCAACTCATCCGGGTCCGGCAGTGCGTTGCGGCGTGCCTCCTGCGTCGCCGCGCTGGGCAGCAGCCGGGCCGCCAGCGCCGCGCCGCCTATCAGGCCGTCCGCCTGAAGTCGGTCCAGCAACGGGATCAGCGCCTCCTGCTGGCGCAGCACCGTCTGGGCGTCGGCGCCGCGCACCACGATCAACTGGCCGACGTCAGGCGCCCCAAGGTTGCGGCGCAGCTCGGCATCCAGGGCGCGCGATGCCGCGGGAACCGGGCTCAAGCTCTCCAGATCGTCCTCCCAGTTCGGGCCGCCGCGCGCCATCAGCCACACCGCGGCCAGCAGCACCGGCAAAAGTCCCAGCAGCCGCCAGCGCCGCAGCCGCTCGATGCGCCCCAGCCACGCGGCGCTGCCGGGCGCGACCGGCGCCAGGTTCGCCGCCACCACCAGGCGCGGCAGCAGCCACCAGGTCGCCAGCGCCGCCGTCGCCAGCCCCACGGCGGAGAACACGCCAAGCTGCGACAGCCCGGGGAAGCCCGAGAACACCATCGCCGCCAGGCCGAGCGTTGCAGTGATCACCGCCAGAATGAACGCCGGGCCGATGCGCTCCCGCGTGGCCGGCGCCGGTTCGCCGGATTTGCGGTGGCCGATCATCAGGACGGGGTAATCCAGCGACACGCCCAGCATGGTGATGCCGAAGCCCAGCGCGACGCCATGCACGGAGCCGTACACGAGTTGTACGACCAGCGCCGCCGCGGCGACGCTCAGCACCACTGGGACCGCAATGGCCGCGATGACCAACGGCGAGCGAAAGCGCCACCACAGCAGCAGCACCACCAGAATGGTCGACACAACCGAGATACGATGCACGTCGCCGCGGATCGCCCGGGCCGCATCGCGCGCGAACACGGCGGGACCGGTGATCACGAGCCGTGCACCGCCGGGCGATGCTGCCGTGAAGGCCCGCTCGATCGCGGCGGTGGCGATTTCCTGCGCCGGCACATCCATGCCGCCGGCGCGGGTCCTGACCAGCAGCAGGGCGCGGTCGCGGTCGGCGGCGAACCAGGCGCCGTCGATCGAGCGGACATCGCCGCTGCCCATCCAACCGCGGATAGCCGCCAGGAACGCACCGGGCGGGTCGGCCAACCCATAGCGCACTGCCAGCGGCGCGGCGGAGGAGCGCAACTGCCGCAGCACGCCCTCCAGGTCCGCGTGCAGTGCCGGCGCGGTAAACGCGGCCGGGGTGGTAGCCGGAGACAGCAGATAGCGGTGCGCGAACAGCATCGCCTCGTCCTGCTCCGACAGCGCGGCCTGGCCGCCGGCGACTACGGCGAAAAGTCTGGATTGCCCCAGCGCAGTGGCAACCGTCCGGCTGATCCGGGCGAGATCCGGAACCGGCGCCCCATCGATGCCGACCAGGATCAGGCCGGTGGCGGACCCCTCTCGCGCCTCCTGCAGCACCATGCGCGCCGCGGGAGACCCGCCGGCCGGCAGGAACGCCAACATGTCGGTGCGAACCTGGATCTGTGTCAGCACCGCCAGCAGCAGCAGGACCACGGCAGCGAGCGCACCCAGGACCGGCGCGGCGCGGCGCCACCGAGGGGGCTTTTCTCCTCCTCCCCTTGAGGGAGGGGGGTGGGGGGAGGGGTTCGGCGCGGCATACAAGCCGTCAACATCGGGCCGCCGCGACCCCTCCCTCCAACCCCCTCCCTCAAGGGGAGGGGGAGAAGAACCTTCATCGACCACGTTCGCCCGCTACGGCTCGATCGACATGTCTTGCGTGTCGCCGTTGGCCTGTACCACCAACACCTCCCGCATATCACTGCCGCTGCCGGTAATGTGGACGGCCGTCACCAGGCGAGCCGCCCGCGGATCACTCGGCGTAAGGTCAAGCCGCCAAGCCGCCCGCGTGCCGGTGAGCGAGATTTTGAACCCGCGCTCCAGCGCCGCGCCGTCGCCGGCCAGCGGGCCGCGCATCGCGTCCACCAGGCTGCGCAACTCGGGCTGAGTGCCAAGATCGATCACGTGCGTCCGCCCATCCGCTTCCGTCAGCGACACCTGCCTACCATCCACCACCAGGCTTTCGGCCTGCGGGGCATCGGTGATCTTCTCCAAATGCCCAGGTCGGCGAAACAGCAGATGCCCGGAGCTTTCGAGCGGCACGGCAAGCGCGGCGAAGCGCTTCTCCTCATGGAACACCGCCCGGCGTTCCGGTACAGCCGCCATCATCGCCATCAGGTCGGCGAGCCGGATCGGGCTGTCGTCGGCCGCACGGTCAGGCGCGACCATGCGGGGCTGCGCCGTCGCCGGGCCGGCCGACCCCAGCAGCAATGCCAAGATCCAGGCCAACACCGCCAGCAGCGCCAGCAGGGACGCCAGTGTCGACACCGGCATCGGCTCCAACAGCGGCCTCGCCCGCATGCTCCGGATCGCGCTCGGCATCGTCGCCATGCTCCCAGAACGCAAAGAAATTGAACCAGTTGAACGGATGGGCGCGGCAAGCGCACTCCAGTGCCGCGGCATATCGGCCAACCACCACGCGTAGATCCTCGCCTCGGGCTGCGCGGCGCAGCACCACGCGGTCGGCGAACGGTTCGAAGCGGACGGCGTATTGCTGCGGGCCGGTTCGCACGCCATGGAACAGCACGACAGGTGCGCCCAGCACCGCCGCCAGGACGAATGGCCCGGCGGGAAACAGCGCCTTGCCGCCCAGGAACGGCACCGCGATCTGGCGGTTGTCCACCCGGTGCCCGGGCTCACCTACCGACGGGATCCGGTCCGCCAGGATGCCGACGATCTCGCCGCGCGCAATGCATTCGCTCACCCGCAACATGCCGGCAGCGTCGCCGATCTCGATGACGCTTTCACGCAGGCCGGGGTTGAGCCGTTCCAGCGCCTGCGTCAGCGCACCGGCGTTGCCGCGGAACATCAACGCCCACACCCGTGCCGGTGCTTGCGCCGCGAGCGAGCGCAGCACCTCGAAGCTACCGAGATGCGCGCCCAGCAGGACACAGCCCTGGCGGCGCGCCACGACGCTGGTCATCAACTCCAGGCCCTCGGTGGCGACGCTAAACCCAGCGGTGCGGCCTGCCAGCAGGAACACGCGATCCAGGATGGCGGAGCCAAAGCAGTGGAAATGCCGTGCCACCTCGCGCAGCCGAGCCGGCCGGCCGAGCACGCGCGTCAGATAGTCGCGCGAGGCGGCCCGCGCCGCGCCGGAGGTGGCGAGGAACCACAGGCTGAGCGGCAGCACCACCCATCCGCTTGCACGTGCCCCAAGACCGAGCACGAGCCACAGCAGCGCGTTGACAACCACGCGGCCGCCACGCTCCGGCCGCTCCGCCCAGTCGGCTGGAGCCGTCACCCAGCCGGGCCGGACGGAACGGGGCCAACCGATAATGGATCCGCCGCGTGAGAGCCGGCACCTACGCCAAACGGCGGCCCCAGCAGAACGCTGCCATGCAGCACCGTCTGCGCGGCGACGGCGCAGGCGAAGGCAATGCGCCGCTCGGCCGCCTCGTGCCACGACACCGTGACGAGTTGCGCCGGCAGCACTGGCCGCACGAACTTGACGCTCGGCAGTCCGACAACGATCCAGCCGGGATTGGCCGCCAGGATCAGCGCGAATGCTTCATCCAGCAGGACGACGCCGGGCACGATCGAGCCGCCCAAGAAATGACCCGGCAGGCACGGGTGATCCGCCGAGACACAAAACGATCCAGCGGCCGGCGTCCCGGCTGCTTGCATCTCGCTCGCCCGCATCAATTCCGGACCGTCGGCCGGCCCGTGGAAAGCCAGCCCGGGGGAAAATCGTCCTGTGAGACCATTCGCAGCAGCGCCTCGCGCGGCAACTTGCCCAGCGCGTTGCGTGGCAGCGACGGCACAAGGACAACGCGCCGCGGCAGGAACAGCGGATCCAGACGCTCCCGCAGTTCCCGAAGGATGCTGTCCGCGCTGCGGTCGGGGGCGACCACCACCGCCAGCAGGCGCGCGGTCGGCTGCTGGTTCAAGTCGTCGGGCACCACGAAGGTGCCGTCTGTCACGCCGTCCAGCCCGGTTAGCACGCGGTTGAGGCCGGACAGCGACGCCCGGTGGCCGCCGAGCTTCACGATATCGGTGCGCCGGCCGAGCAGGCGAAACTGGTCCTGCTCCAGAAGCTCGACCTCGTCGGCGAGCGGCACCGGCGGTGCGAAGGGCGCGGTTACCACAACCAGGTCGTCCTGCGGGGTCAGCCGGACCTCCGGATACAGCGCCCATCGATCCCCGTCGATGGTACGTCGGCTGGCAATCGACCCCACCTCGGTGGCGCCAAAGATTTCCAGCACCTGGGTCTGCCATTGCGCCTCGACCGCGGCAGCCAGGTCGGCGTCCAGTGGCGCGGTTGCTGAGATCACCGCGCGCAGGGCCGGCAGAGGCGTTGCCGCACGCAGCAGCCCGCCCATCTGCAGCGGGGTGGTGACCAGAATCCGTGGTTCGGGAACCGCCGCCAATGCTGCCTGCACGTCGGTAGGGTAGAAGGTCGGCCCGCACCAGCTTGAGGTCGGTGCATGCAACGGCAGCAGCACGGTCGTCTCGAATCCATACATGTGCTGCGGCGGCACGGTGCCTACCACGCCGCAAGGCTCCGCCTCGTGCAGTTCGAACTGTGCGGCAGCCGCCTGGCTGCGCTCGGCCAGGGCACCCCACAATTTGCGGTGTGGCGTCGGCATGCCGGTGCTGCCCGAGGTGAACACGATCGCCGCCAACTGCTCTGCCGGGATGGCCGGGTTCGCGGGCGCGTCGCCATCCCAAGAGTCGCCATCGGCTCTGCTGCCATGGTCCACGTCTGGATCGTCCGCGGCGCCATGGTCTGTCTCACCATCGTCCGGGTGGCCATCGTCCACGCGGATTGCGCCGGGCACGACGACGCAGATCGGCACCGCCGTGCCCGCGCCGCTGTGCTGGGCCGGCTCGTCGGTCGCGATGTAGCTGCCCGGATATGCCTGGGCCAGCGCCGCCAGCGCCGCCGCGGACCGCTCGCCGGTCAATAGGCAGACGTGACGCCGCAAAACCGATGCCGCGAAGGCCACGGTGAAGGCGTAGCGGTCCCGGCAAAGGTTGATCATGTGCGCGCCGCCAACCTGTACTCCCTCCGGACTTGTCCCCTCTGGCTGTGCACTCGCTGGCTGTATCCCTGCTGGCAGCATCGCCGCCAGGGCGTGGCAATGCCGCAGGAACGTCGCCGCGCTAACAGCCGTTTCACCGTTGTGGAACAGCACCGCGTTGCCCGGCCGGCCGACCAGGCGATAGGCCGGCTCGGCCATTAGGCAGACGCAGGAGGCGGCGATTGCGGGGGATTCGTGCCGTGCGCCGCCCCAGGGGATGCGCCGTGGGGGGTCCCGTGGCTTGCAATGTGGCGCGACAGGCTGGCGAGCGAGGCGAATATCTGGAAATTCTGCTCATCATCGGAGCGCAGCTCGATGCCGTGCGCGCGAGAGACCGCCAACGCCAGCTCCAGCGCGTCGATCGAATCGAGACCGAGCCCGCTGCCGAACAGTGGTTCGTCCGGCGCAATCTCGTCCGGATTCATCTCCAGCCGCAGGGTTGCCACGATCAACGCGGCGAGCTGTTTTTCAGCTTCGGTCTGAGCGCGCGCGGCGGCGGAGGCAGGCGTAAGCGCAGTCATGTTGGTCACCGGTGACTCCCCTAAGTCGAACCATAGTCGCATGCCACGGCTGATAATCAAGCAACGGCTACGGGATCGGAAAAGCTGCATCCCCAAATGCCGTCTGGCAGCAGGGGTGCTACCAGGAGCGTGCGGCACTGCTCGGCAAGGACCAGAATCAGCATCGGGCCGTATCTGGCGCCTGATTTGGCGCACTGACCGAGGCGGAACAAAGGGAAGCGGCGTGCAGGCTATTGTTGGCTTGAAAGGGCGTCTGACGGCCGCCATTCGGATCGCCCTGCTGGCAGCCGCGGTAGCCTCGCCGGTGGCGAGCCATTTTGCTCTGCTGACCGGGCGCGGAGTCGGCGTCGCCGTTGCATTTGGCGTATTGCAGGCGCTCGCCGTCGGAGTCGTGATCGCTGGCATCGGCGGCCCAAGCACCAGCGGCCCAGGCACCAGCGAGCCGGGCACTGGCGTGGCGGGCATCGGCGCGGCGGGACGCCATCGCCGCGTGGCCTTGCTGACGTCGGCCGCGATGCTGGGCGTTCTGACATTGGGTCTGGCGCGCTCGCCCGCGTTTGGCTTGCGGCTCGCGGCTGGGACGTCGCACGCGCTGTTGTATGGCGCGCTGTTCGTCGTGTTCGCCGCCACGTTGCTGCCCGGGCGCACGGATGTCGTGACCCGTGTGGCACGGCGGCTCAACCCACGATTTCACGCCGGCATGCAGTCCTATACCAGGCGTGTGACCATGGCCTGGTGTGGCTTCTTCGCCGGGCAGATCATGGTCTCGGCGCTACTCCTGCGATTCGCGCCGGAGCAATGGTGGTTGCTGTTCATCAATGGCCTGAATGTGCCGCTGCTGCTGCTGATGTTCGTGGCGGAATATGCCATTCGCCGGCGCCGTTTTCCCGGCAGCCAGAGTGCCGACATCGCCACGATGGTCCGCGGCTTCCGGCAACAACGCGCCGAGCTGGATCGGTGCGATGCCGGACCGCCGGATCGGGCCGCCGCACCACCCACCCAGGGGCGATAAGCCCAGGAGCGCCGATAAGCACCCGCGCGGCGCATTCGCGGGCGAGCTAGTCCAGCGGCGGCCTCAGGACGACTCCAGTCGATGGCCCGGTTGTCGCCAAGCTTGGCAAGCGGGCCCTCAACTGGGCTGGCAGCCGGCGTAGCAAGCCGCATACCAGCCGCAAATGCATCCAGGTCAGCAGCAGGTTGTCACGGCCATAGCGAAAATGTGATATTCCGCCCTGATCAGCCGGTGGATAGCGCACCGGCACGTCGACATTCACCGGGCGAACCCCGGCCCAGCACAACCGGACCGCCGCCTCCGGATCGAAATCGAACCGGCGCATCCATCTAGTGCCGGTCATCACGCTCAGCAGTGGCCGCACCGGATAGACCCGAAAACCAAACAGCGAGTCGCCGACGCCGGACCACAGCGTTTCCACGTTGACCCAGAAATTCGACAAACGCCTGAAGTAGATGCGCGCAGTTGGCGCGTCGGCACCGAACACCGGACGCCCCAGCACCATGCTGTGGGACCCCGCCGATGCCAGCGCCATCAGTGATGCGATGCAGGCCGGCGGATGCTGGCCGTCGGAATCCATCACCAGTACATGCGTGAACCCCATGCTGTCGGCGCGGCGCAGCGCGTCCAGCACCGCCGCGCCTTTGCCGCCGTTATGCCCGCGATCGATCACCATGAGCCGGCCGTCGCCGCATGGCAGTTGGCCGAGGGTGTCAGGCGACCCATCGGTGCTGCCATCCACCACCACCCAGACGGGTGCCCACGCGGCCAATGCCTGGCAAACCGTTTCGTACAGCAAACGGCCCGCGTTGTAGGTGGGAATCACAATCAGGTGGGTTCGCGACAAGGTCACCGGATTGCCGCGTGCACAGTCGGCGACGCAACGCCGTCGGCCCGCGCCGCGACGGTCAACCGGGCCAGCTTCGTATCTATCGCGATATGTTCATGGTCCAGATAGGCGTAGAACCGATGGTAGAAATCGGTGAAACGCTGCCGCTCGGCCGGCGTGCGGAATTGGTCCCCCGCCAGCCAGGCGTCGAGCGGCTTGCGATCGGCACTGAGCCGTCGATACACCGCGGCGAAATACTCCAGGTTTTGCTCGACGTTCACATAGCGCGGGTTGCCGAGCATCGCGTCAAATCGCCGCCGGTAACGTCCGGTGATCGGGTCGTCGTAGAAGACCAGCGCCACGTCGGTGTCGTAAACCTGGTTCGGCCGCTGCGGCGGGCGTGCCTCGATCACCGCCCCGGGTAGCCACGGAAGCCGGCCGAACTGTGCAAGAGATTGCGCTGCCGTTTCGTCGTGGTAGATCGCCATCAGGTCGCGATCCGGCGGATCGTCGATGCGGTGCATGAGGTTGACGAGCTCGTTCTTTGGCACCGGGAAATCGAACACGGCAAACAGCAAAGGCATGTCGATAGGCCATTCATCCCATACCCCGGCGGCGGCCAGCGCATTGTGTGCCAGGTGGATGCAGTTGTCCTGGAACACGCTCCACACGAACACTTCCTTCCCGTCACGGTAGGGCGCGTTCTGCGCGTTCAGGAATGTGATCATCCGGGCCGTCTGCGCGCGGGTCACCGGGACCCTGGCGCAAAATCGGCCGCGAGCGAAGCTGATGGCATAGTCGGTCCCGATGGAAACCTCGTATTTCCAGTCCTCCTGCGAAACGTTGGCGGGCTTGTCGTTGAACACCCAGGGCTGGAATGTGACCCCGCGATAGATGCCCAGTTGCTTCGCCTGTGCCTTGCCGTCCACATAATCCGCGCGGGTCAGCCCGTGGTCGCGCGGCAGTCCACCGTCGAAGAAGAAATCCCGCCCGGGGATCGCAACCCATTTGGCATTGCTGAAATGCTCGTTCATGCTGATCCCAACGCCATCGTGCTGAGGATCATCGACCTGCGCGCCCCGGACATCCGTGCCCTGGACATCCACGCTTCCGTCACACAGGCGCAGCACGGGATAGTCGGTTCCGGGGTCGCGGCATGCGTCACTCAGATAGAACACCGAATGGCCGCCGATCTGCCCGCGAATATCGGCGCCGAAGCCGACCTTTTTCTTGATTTGGGACAGTGCGCAGAACTCCGCATAGTACGGATAGATCGAGGTGTAGAGTGCCTCGTCCCCGCCGGCGCCGGGCCGATCAAAGTTCTCGGGACTGCAGCCCGCCAACCACACCGCCACGGTGAGCCACATGAGGCGCGACAAGGCTTTCGCACCCGCGGCGCCAATTGCCGGCCGCAATACTCCCGTTCCGTCAATCACCAGCCGAGCCAACCAACCGCGTGTCGTCAAACAATAGAATCCTTCGTCCTCGCGGCGTCGTCATAGCTAAAGCCAAGACGAAAGCCAGTCACGACATCGTCTGCTCTGTCCCTTGGCGCGTTAGCGGGATTTTCCCGCGATGGGACCGTGCGGTGTGAGTTAAAAGCATTCACCGCGCCCGCACCGCCTCCACCATGCGACCCACGATCTGCCGCAGGATCCGCGCCGATGTCGCGAAATTCAGGCGTGCGAAGTCGGCGTATTGCGCGCCGAAGGTCTCGCCGAAATTCAGCCCGACCTTGGCACGATCGAGGAAGAATTGCCCGGCGGAACACGGTAGTTCCAGCGCGCGACAATCGAGCCAGGCCAGATACGTCGCCTCCGGTGCACGCATCGTCACGCCTGGAAGTTCGGCGGCGATGCTGTGCGCCAGCCAATCGCGGTTGGCTTGCAGGTGCGCCAGAATCTCGTCCAGCCATGGCTGCCCGTCGTCCCAGGCCGCAACGGTGGCATCAACGCCGGTCACGCCGGGTGAACCGAGCAACCGCGCCGGGATGCGGGCGAAGAAGCGCTCTTTCAGCGCGGGCGCACCAAAATGCATAACAGCGCAGCGCAATGCGGGAATGTTGAAGCTCTTGGTCGCCGAGGTGATGGTGATGGTCCGCGTGGCAATCTCCGGGTGCAGCGAGGCCAACGGGATATGCGTGTTGCCGGGATAGACGATGTCCGCATGGATCTCATCGGACACCACGATCAGGTCGTGCCGGATCGCGAGGGCCGCCACCGCCTCCAGTTCCGCCCGGTTGTAGGCGCGCCCGGTGGGGTTGTGCGGGTGGCAGAATATCAGCACGCGCGCGGTCGGGTCGGGCGCGGCCTCGAACGCGGCAAGGTCGAGCGCCCAGCGCGTGCCGTCGTCACGCATCGGGTTGGCGATCAGGCGACGGCCGGTGTCCGCGATGGCGTGCATGAACGGCGGATAGGACGGCAGTTGCAACAGCACCGCGTCGCCCGGTTCGCTGAACGCCATGACCGAGGAAAAGCTGGCCTGCACCAGGTCGCCGATTGCGACGGTATCGGCGGGATCGGTGTGCCAGCCGAAGCGGCGCTCCATGCGGCGAACGAAGGCCGCGGCCAGCGCACCCTCCCGCGCGGCGTAGCCGTATTCCTGGTCATGGGTCAGGCGCGTCAGCGCCGCGGTGATCGATGGTGCCACGCCGAAATCCATGTCGGCGACCCATGCGGGCAGCACGTCAGGGGGGAACTTGTGCCACTTGTTGGTGCGGCGCGCCCGTAGCGTGGCGATGTCAAAGTCGACTGCCGCGGTGGTAGCCATGCCTTGCGTCTCCTGTGTCGTGCGCGCAATCTCGGAATCGGCGCCGTTCAGCTTGCTTAGCACCTGATGTCGCGATGAGCGACAGCCGCGATCCCGACTGGCGCCATCCCGACTGGCGCGATTGGGCACCGAACACTTTGTGCCGGCTCGAACTCGCTGGGTCTCGTTAGGGTCCGAGGCGAGATAACCGCTTCAAGTTGCGCACGACTCGCGCTCACAGCGTCATGCCGACGAAGGACGATAGGTGGATTCACGTTTGAAGCGCAGCAGGTGATTGTAGAATAGTTCGGCGGGGGTTTTGAAGCTGAGGCATTTGCGCGGGGTATTGTTGCATTGTCGAGCGATGGCGTCGATTTGCCGCGATGAGCAGTGGAGCAGGTTTGTTCGACGAGGCAGGAAGCGTCGGACACGACCGTTGGCGTTTTCGACGCCGCGGTTTTGCCAAGGGCTGTTAGGATTGCAGAAGCAGGTGTCGATGCCGAGCGTATCGCGCAGTTGGTGATGAAGGGGGAACTCGGTGCAGTTGTCCTGGGTTAGCGTGCGGCGCAGTTGCGGCGGCAGCGGCGTCGGCCAACAGTGCAACTGGGCGGCGGTTGGCTTGGCCTGGCTGCTGGGTAGCTCGGCCAGCAGGACGAATCGCGAGGCGCGTTTCTGGGCAACCAGCACCGATTGGCCGTAGCGACTGAACAACCCCTGGGCATAGGCGGGCTTGCAGCCAACCGTGGCGCCGTGATTGGGCCTCAGTTGGTGGATTAACATTCGAAGTGCAACGCCCTATCCCGGTGTTGCACTTCGTTTGTGAACTTAGCGACACCATCTTTGAGAGCGAGAGGGACGGCTACGCGCATCGACCCATCGGCGCCTACAATTGGCGTAGAGCGCGCCGACGCCGACACGGCGAGAGGATGGACGACAAGCCGGTGATCAGGCATCGATCGGGGGGGCGGCATGGCTTGGCTGCGATGCCCACTGCCGAATTCTGCTGGTTTATCAATAGTTTCGGTGGCTATCACGCTATCGTGACTCTTCAAACCCGCATTTTGATAGATTGACCCGAAGGAAAACGCCAGTCGCCACAATTCGATGCTGTCTGACACCAGCGGCCCGAGATGATGACTCTTCCATCATTTCGGGCCGCTGGTGTCACGCGCAGGGTTGGTGGGGCGGCCGCGCGCAAAACCAAGACTCATTACCGGCGGCCCAACACCGGCCGAACGGTCAGGAATTAGGGCCGCTGGTATGATATGCCGATTCCGGGCTTGCGGAACGGGTGAGGTGGCGGCCGGCATGACGGGCGAGGGCAGGGGGGGCGACGATAATTCCAAGGGTACGTGTTCCCGCCGAATGCGCAATCGACTATTCACAATGCGGCGGTGTGCGGATTCAGAGCGCCTGTGTGGTTTTGAGGCTTCGACGGTCGTGCCAGATCACCTATAGTGCGCTCAGCGACGCCCACGACATTGTGAAGCGCGGACCAAGCACGTTAAGGGGCCAACATCAGCCCGCGCACCCAGATTTGGGCATATGGCGTGGCGATCGAACGCAAAGCCGATCCGCGCGATGGCGACTGTCCTGGTCGGCCCGCGGCCTCGGGACTGACGACGTTGTGCTTGGAGGTAAGGTCATGAACGCAACCGGGAAGCTGCACGATCTGGGCCAGAGCATCTGGCTCGACAATATCACCCGCGATCTGCTGAACAGCGGGACGCTGAAACGCTACATCGACGAGCTCTCGGTAACCGGGCTCACCTCCAATCCCACGATCTTCGACCATGCTATCAAGAACAGTACCACCTACGACGACACTATCCGACAGAAGGTGCGAGCAGGCCGATCGGGCGAGGACCTGTTTTTCGACCTGGCGCTAGAGGATCTGACCCGGGCGGCCGACCTGTTCAAGCCCATTTACGAGCGCACCGACGGTGTCGACGGATGGGTCTCGCTGGAGGTATCGCCACTCCTGGCGCACGACACTGCCAGCACGCTGGCGGCGGCCAAGGCCCTGCATGACCGGGCCGGGCGGGCCAATCTCTTCATCAAGATCCCCGGCACACCGGAAGGATTGCCTGCCATCGAGGCGGCGATCTTTGCCGGCGTCCCCGTCAACGTCACGCTGCTGTTCTCCCGCGAGCAATACGTGGCAGCGGCCGAGGCATACCTACGGGGCGTCGAACGTCGCATCGCGGCCGGGCTCAATCCCGACGTCGGATCGGTCGCCTCCGTCTTCGTCAGCCGGTGGGACGTCGCGGTCGCGAGCAAGGTGCCGGCGGCGCTGGCCAACCGTTTGGGTGTCGCCATCGGCGGGCGTACCTACAAGGCCTACCACGATCTGCTTGGCTCGGCGCGCTGGCATCGGGCCGCGAATGCGGGCGCGCGCGCCCAGCGGCTGCTCTGGGCCAGCACCGGCACCAAGGATCCGAAGGCCTCCGACATTCTCTATGTGAAGGCGCTTGCTGCACCGTTCACTGTCAACACCATGCCCGAGGGCACCCTCAAGGATTTTGGCGATCATGGCGAGGTGGGTGACGTCATGGCGGCCGACGGCGGTGACGCCGAGGCGGTGCTTGCTAGCTTCGCCAAGGCGGGCATCGACGTCGATGCTTTGGCGACGCAACTCCAGGACGAGGGGGCGAAGTCCTTCGTCGAGTCCTGGAATGATCTGATGTCGTGCATCGAATCAAAAAGCGCGGCGACGCGCAAGGTCGGCTGAGGACCGAGGCCTTTGCCCCCCGCTCTGCCGCGGGGCGCAGGATAACTTTTTTCGGATCACCGTATCGGGGACACGACCAATGACCGTCGCACCGCTGCGCAAGCGTTCCGCCTGGACCGCCCTCAAGGACCATCACCAGAAAATCGAGGGGGTCCACCTACGCCAACTCTTCGCCGAGGACGCCAAACGTGGTGAGCGCCTGGCCGCCGAGGCCGTCGGAATCTACCTCGACTATTCGAAAAACCGCATCACCGACGAAACGCTGAAACTGTTGCTCCATCTCGCCGAGCAGTCAGGCTTGCGCGAGCGCATCGATGGCATGTTCAGCGGCGAAAAAATCAACGTTTCGGAAGGCCGAGCCGTTCTGCATGTGGCGTTGCGCGCGCCGCGGAGCGCGTCGATCTCCGTCGACGGCCGGAATGTGGTGCCCGACGTGCATGCCGTTCTGGACAAGATGGCCGACTTCGCCAACCGCGTCCGCGGTGGCGACTGGAAAGGCCATACCGGGAAACGGATCCGCAATGTGATCAACGTCGGCATCGGCGGCTCCGATTTGGGTCCCGTCATGGCCTATGAAGCACTGAAGCACTACAGCGAGCGAAGCATGAATTTCCGCTTCGTGTCGAACGTTGACGGGACGGACTTCGCCGAGGCGGTGCAGGATCTCAATGCGGCGGAGACGCTATTCATCATCTCCTCCAAAACCTTCACCACCCTGGAGACCATGACTAACGCGCACACGGCGCGTGACTGGCTGCTGGCCGGGCTGAAGGGCGACGAGAAGGCCATCGCCAAACATTGCGTTGCGGTCTCAACCAATGCCAAGGAGGTCGCGAAATTCGGCATCGACACGGACGACATGTTCGGCTTCTGGGACTGGGTCGGCGGCCGTTATTCCATGGACTCGGCCATCGGCCTGTCGACCATGATCGCCATCGGCCCGGACAACTTCCGCGCCATGCTCGATGGCTTCCACCAGATGGACGAGCATTTCCGCACCACCCCGTTCGAGCGCAATCTGCCCGTGCTCATGGGCCTTCTGTCTGTCTGGTACAATGATTTCTTCGGCGCCCAGACCGTCGCCGTGCTGCCCTACGAACAATACCTGAAGCGCTTTCCCGCCTATCTCCAGCAACTGACAATGGAGAGCAACGGCAAGCATGTGACGTTGGAAGGCTCCCGCGTGGACTACGACACAGGCCCGATCTATTGGGGCGAGCCGGGCACCAACGGCCAGCATTCCTTCTATCAGCTCATCCACCAGGGCACCCGGCTGATCCCCTGCGACTTCATCGGCTTTGGCCAGACGCTCAACAAGCTGGGCCGGCACCACGACATCCTGCTGGCCAATGTCCTGGCTCAGACCGAGGCGCTGGCGTTCGGCAAGACGCAGGAAGAAGTGAAGGCCGAGGGGACGCCGGATTGGCTGGTGCCACACAGGTTATTCGAGGGCAACCGGCCATCCAACACGTTGTTGCTGGATCGGCTGACGCCGGGTGCGCTGGGGAAGCTCGTTGCTCTGTACGAGCACAGCGTCTTCACCCAGAGCACGATCTGGCAGATCGACGCTTTCGATCAATGGGGCGTGGAACTGGGCAAGGTCCTCGCACAGCGCATCGTTCCGCAACTGGAGAGTGCAACGGAACCGAAGCTCGAGCATGACAGCTCGACCAACAATCTGATCCGCCGCTATCGCAGGATGAAAGGGTCCGCGTGATGCCGCGAGGCTGTGACTACATCTTCGAAAAAGCCGGGTCTGCAACTGTCACCAAGACCGCTGCCTGACGGGATTCCGATCGGGACGTCGCTCTTCAAGAGAGGATCAGCACGTGCAACTGGGAATGATTGGCCTTGGCCGGATGGGTGCAAACATGGTACGCCGGCTGATACGGGGCGGGCACGAATGTGTCGTCTACGACATGTCCGCGAAGGCCGTCGAAGAACTGGCGAAGGAAAAAGCTGTCGGCTCGGCCTCACTCGCCGAGTTCGTCAAGAAGCTGGCAAAGCCACGCGCGGTCTGGCTGATGGTCCCGGCCGGCGTGGTCGACAAAAGCATCGCCGATCTGCTGCCCCACCTCGAGCGCGGCGACATCCTGATAGACGGGGGTAATTCCTATTACATCGACGATATCCGCCGTGCCAAG
>DASRQX010000372.1:0-5451 GCA_035696165.1 Acetobacteraceae bacterium
GAACCCGATCCAGCGCCTGGCTGCCACTCCCACCCGCATAGGTTCTTGCCTTTGTTGCGACAAAGAAAGTCGTGGATACCGGCCTGCGCCGGCATGACGGGGGTAGCACTGAAGAGTCGATCATTCGGGCGCCTGGTATAACTTGCGAACCGGCGCTGGAAATTGACTCGTTCGCGACCCAATGCGGTCAAGCCGAAACGCCTGACCAGCTCAAAAGACTCAAGAACTTTCCGGACGGACACTGAGAGAGCATTGGCACCTTGGCGTCTTGGCGGTTCATTCGGCCGCCAAACCCAGATCTGCCTACGAGCGGTCAGCGCGTGGTCGGCGCCGAGACGGTGAGCCTATCAAAGAAATTCCAATCAAGGAAATTCCGCGTGCAACTCGCCTGCCATCATCACGCGTTTTCGTTGACTTCGCGAGTGCATCACGCGATATTCCGCTGACGTTATAAAGCGCCTGTGGCGCCGGGTGCCGTAGGTCAACCCGATGCCCAACGTGGCGGTAGCGCAACTAGGCAATCGGGCAACAGCAACAGGATAACAGCAGCACGGTAACATTCGTGGGGAGTAGACGACGATGGCAGGACACGCCGGCTTCGACAGCGCCGCCTATCCGGGCGACGCCTGCATGGCTTGGCTCAAAGCGAACACCAACCTGGAATGGTGCGGCCACTACCGCGGCCCGGCGGCGAGCTACTCGGGCGCGTCATGGATAACCCAACAGGGCGCCCTCTCCGCTGCGGGCTGGGGGCTCGCCCCGATTTACGTCGGCGAGCAAGTGGTCCCGCCGGGTAGCCAAAACCCGTCAGCCGCAAAGGGGACAGCGGACGGCGCCGATGCGGTGCAGTTGCTCGCGGGCGATGGGTTCGCGCCCGGAACATGCGTGCTCCTGGACCTGGAAGACGGGTCGTTGCCGCAAGCGCTCTCGGATTATACCGGAGCCTGGATCGATGCGGTCGCGGCAGGTGGCTTTCAGCCCGGCGTATACTGTTCCCATGTCATCGCCGGCCAGGTGAATGCCGTGCGGTCGAGCGTGCCGATCCGGGCGTTCAAAGTGCCAACCAACACCGCGCATCCGGCCGCCGGGCCGCCATTCCGAGACGATGATCCCGCTGCCAGCGGCTACGCCGCGGCGCAGGGCTGGCAGCTCGCTCAGAATGGCCTGATCAACGTCCCGCCGGCGCCCGCAGGTCGGTTGCAGGTCGACATGAGCTCCGCGCTCTCGCCAAACCCAGGCGCGCCCGCCGCTGTCGCCTGGCCCGGCCCCGGCGGCGGTCCCTCAGCGGTAGAGATCCACCCGCGTCGGTGGCAGGCCCGATGCCCCCCGCGCGCGCTTGGACGCCAGCGTCTGATAGATGCCCAAAGTATTGCGCTCGAACGCCAGCGAACACCCTGCCAGGTAGGGCAGCCACAACCGGGTCGTTACGCTGCCCACTGCGCGCACCGCCGCGTCGTATTGTGCCACCAGCCGGTCGTGCCACAACCGGCAGGTTCGCGCGTAATGCTCTCGCCAGGCCTCCACGTCATGCACCTCGAAGCCGTGCCGCTGCAGATTGGCCAGCGACATGCCGATGTGGTCCAGCTCGGCGCCGGGAAAGATGTAGCGTTCCAGCGCGGCATATTCCTTTGTGCGTCTCCGGAACCGGCGGTCGTCGCGCTTGGCCGGCCGCGCGATGGCATGGTGCAAATACAGCCCGCCCGGCCGCAACAGCCGGTTGACCGCCCGGAAATACGTTGCGTGGTTGGCCAGTCCCACATGCTCGAACATGCCGATCGAGGCGATCTTGTCGAACTGCCTGTCCAGCAGCGTGTAGTCGCGCAGCTCCAGCGTCACGCGGTCACCCAGGCCGGCGGCCGCGATTCGCGCGCCGGCATAGGTGAACTGTTCCCGCGACAGTGTCACGCCATGCGCTCGCACCCCGTAATGCTGCGCGGCATGGCACACCAGCGCACCCCAGCCGCAGCCGATATCGAGCAACGTTTCGTCCGCCCGCAGCCGAAGCTTGCGGCAGATCATGTCGAGTTTATCGTGCTGTGCGGTCGCCAGATCATTATCCCACGCAGTGAAATACCCGCAGGAGTAGACCATCGCGGGGTCCAGGAAGAGCGCGTAGAACGCATTCGACGCGTCGTAATGGTACTGCACGTTGGTCCGGTTGGCGCCCTCGCTGCCATCAGGCGGTGCCTGGCTGCGGCGGATTCCTCGCAGCGGCCACGGACCGCCCCGTCCCACCGTCAGGAACCGCGCGAGCGTGCGCGTCACCAGCCATTTGTCCAGGCTTCTCAGTACTGCCCGCGAGCGGATCCTCGGCCGTCGCGCCACCAGATCGAAGATCGTGCCGCCGCGGATGTCGATCCGCGCGGCGACCCACAGATTGGCCAGTGTTTCGATCGTCGGCTTGCGCAGCAGCGCCGCCACCACGCCCTCGTCGGCCAATGCCACGGCCAGCGCGTCATCTGGAAGGTCGTCCGGCACGGTGGACCCGTCCCACAGCACGAAGCCGAAATCCAGCCGCAGCCGCTCTCGCGCATGGCCGAGAAGCCGAGCGAAACGGGTCGCACGCGATAGCGAACTCAGGCCGGGCTCTCCTGCTGCTTGGTGCTTGGGCGTTTACCGCATTCTTCGTGGGGTGGGTAAGCTCTTGCGCCACCCACCGTGTTCTACGCAAGCCTGGCGGCGTTGGGTAGAAGAGGCGGGTGACCTGGAGAAAAAGAGGTGGGTGGCGCAAGAACTCACCCGCCCTGCGGCGGCGGGCAACTGGCTGCGCGGCCGACGGTCCCGACACTTCAACCCTCACGGCCGGTCCACGGGTTTGACCCGTGGGCCGGCCGTGAGGGGAACGGTCGATCCGTTCGCTGGCTGGGATTACTTGGACGCGTCCAGCGCCAGGTTCAGTTCCAGCACGTTCACCACCGGCTCCCCCAGGACGCCCAGGGTGCGGCCCTGGACGTGCGCTTCCACCAGCGCGCGCACCTGGTTCACCGGCAGGCCGCGGGCCTTGGCGACGCGCGGCACCTGGAACATGGCGCCCGCCGGGGTGATGTCGGGGTCGAGCCCGCTCGCCGACGTGGTCACGAGGTCCACCGGGATCGGCGTGCCCGGGTTCTCCTTGGCCAGCGTCGCGGCGTCACCCTTGACCCGCTCGATCAGGTCCTTCTGGGTCGGACCCAGATTGGACCCGCTGGAGTTGTCCGCGGCGTACGGCACCGAAATGGTCTTCGTCGCGTCCTTCGGGTCAGGCTCGGTGGTGGCCGACGGACGCGGGTGGAAATATTTTTCGCCCGTGAAGTTCTGCCCGATCAACTCCGAGCCGATCACCTTGCCGTCCCTGGTGATCAGGCTGCCGTTGGCCTGCCAGGGGAACACCACCTGGGCGATCCCGGTCATCGCCAGCGGGTAGACCAGGCCGGTGAGCATCGTCATGCAGACGATCATCACGATGGCGGGGCGGGCGTGCTTCATCATGGTCGCGTGTCCTCAGGCCAGGCCGATGGCGGTGACCAGCATGTCGATCAGCTTGATGCCGACAAACGGGGCCAGGATGCCGCCAACGCCATAGATCAGCAGGTTGCGCCGCAGAATCGCCGCGGCGCCGATCGGCCGGTACGCCACGCCGCGCAGCGCCAGCGGGATCAGCACGACGATGATCAGCGCGTTGAAAATGATCGCCGACAGGATCGCGCTTTGCGGGTTGCCCAGGCGCATGACGTTCAGTGCGCCAAGCTGCGGATAGAACGCGGCGAACATCGCCGGGATCATCGCGAAATACTTCGCCACGTCGTTGGCGATCGAGAACGTCGTCAGCGCGCCGCGAGTCATCAGCAACTGCTTGCCGATCTCGACGATCTCGATCAGCTTGGTCGGATCGCTGTCCAGATCGACCATGTTACCGGCCTCGCGCGCCGCCATGGTGCCGGTGTTCATTGCCACGCCGACATCGGCCTGCGCCAGCGCCGGCGCGTCATTGGTGCCGTCGCCGCACATCGCCACCAGTTTTCCCGCCGCCTGCTCATCGCGCAGCAACTTGAGTTTCGCTTCAGGGGTCGCTTGCGCCAGGAAGTCGTCGACGCCGGCCTCGGCGGCGATCGCGGCGGCGGTCAGCGGATTGTCGCCGGTGATCATCACCGTGCGGATGCCCATCCGGCGCAGTTCCATGAAGCGCTCGCGGATGCCGCCCTTCACGATGTCCTTCAGGTAGATCAGGCCGAGCAGCCGGCCATCTTTCGCAACCGCCAGTGGCGTCGCGCCGGCGCGGGAAATCTCCTCGGCCTTGGCGATCAGCTCCTGCGCCGCCGCCGGGCGCACCGGCGTTGCAACCGCGACTGCGACGCCGCCGCGCCCTGCACCACCCGGGGCCTCGCGCGGCGCGTCGTAGACGAAGCCAAGCACAGACTCGACCGCGCCCTTGCGGATCGACGATCCGGCGAAGTCTATCCCCGACAGCCGCGTCTGTGCGGTGAACGGCACGAAGTGCGCATCCAGCGGCGCCATGTCGCGCTCGCGCAGCCCGTATTTCTCCTTCGCCAGCACGACGATGGAGCGGCCCTCCGGCGTCTCGTCCGACAGCGAGGCAAGCTGCGCCGCGTCGGCCAGTTCCTGTGCGGTCACCCCGGCCAGCGGAATGAACTCGGTGGCCTGGCGGTTGCCCAGCGTGATCGTTCCGGTCTTGTCGAGCAGCAGCGTATCGACGTCGCCTGCCGCCTCCACCGCGCGGCCGGACATCGCCAGCACGTTGAAGCGCACCAGCCGGTCCATGCCGGCGATGCCGATCGCCGACAGCAGCGCGCCGATCGTGGTGGGGATCAGCGCCACGAACAGCGCCACCAGGATCACCACAGTCACCACGCCGCCGGCGTAGTGGGCAAAGCTCGGGATAGTGGCGACGGCGAAGACGAAGATGATCGTCAGGCCGGCCAACAGGATGTTCAGCGCGATCTCGTTCGGAGTCTTCTGCCGCTCCGCGCCCTCCACCAGCGCGATCATGCGATCGAGGAAGGTGGAGCCCTGCGCCGCGGTGATACGCACTTTGATCTGGTCCGACAGCACGCGTGTGCCGCCGGTGACGGCGGAACGATCGCCGCCGGATTCACGGATCACCGGGGCGGATTCACCGGTGATGGCAGATTCGTCGACCGAGGCGATGCCCTCGACCACCTCGCCGTCGCTCGGGATCATGTCGCCGGCGTCCACCAGCACGATGTCGCCCGGCTTCAGGGTCGCCGCCGCGACCTCGCGGTGCGTCGTCGCGTTGAGCGAGGTCAGCAGCTTGGCCATCGTTTCGGTGCGCGCGCGGCGCAGCGTTGCCGCCTGGGCCTTGCCGCGGCCCTCGGCCACCGCCTCGGCGAAGTTGGCGAACACCACGGTCAGCCAGAGCCAGAAGATGATCTGCGCGGTGAAGCCGAGATGCGCGCCGCCGGTCAGCAGGTCGCGAATGAAGATGATCGTGGT
>DASRQX010000373.1:0-8820 GCA_035696165.1 Acetobacteraceae bacterium
GGAAGTCGATCCTGACAAGGTCTTCCAGTTGCAAAGTCCCGGAAAGACGCCGCCTGCGCAGACATTTTCCGTCACCGTTACCACCGCCGCCAGCATCTGGCAGCTGATGGACGACAACGAGCGGTGGAAACGCGAGCAGGAGGAAGCCTTCAAGAAGATATTGGGCGAGCGGATCGCCGGCTGCTGCATCAAAATCAAAAGAGCGGCTGAAGATGCCAAGGAGGCGGTCTACCATTACGTGACGATAATGAGTATGTTGCATGCCGAGCCGGAGCAAAAATACCTCGATGAGGTCAACATCAGCCTGCGCAAGTTCGCAATCGAGGTCACGCAGCAGCTCGCCAGCTGCCAGAAATGGATCGGCATCTCTTTCGGCACCTGGCTCACGAACCATATCCGCGAGCAAAAAAATGCCGAAAAGGCGATCATCAAGGTGCGCGCTGGCAAAACCGGCTTCGTGATCCTCGACAGCGGGCTGATCGCCGGCCACGCGGCGCACGCCGCCGCCTCGTTCGGCGCCACCGCCCCGCTCGCCATCATCGCGATCGTTCGCCAGGCCCTGGACATCGCGCAGATCGTCGGCAAAAGCGCCGCAAGCATCGACACACTGGCGAAGGCAATCACCAAGGAGATTAAGCTCGTCGTGGACTTCTACTCCGCCGACAAGCCCGAGGCGATCGCCACTGAAGTCATTCTCAACGGCATCAAGGGCGTGCTTGGCGTCGATGTCCCGAGCGTCGCCACCTGCAACGACCATATCACGGAATACGAGCACAAGATCCGTACCCTGTCGTCCTCCTACAACCAGCTGCAACGCGAGCTGGCGGACTGGAAAAGGCTGCTGGGCAACTACAATACGCTGATGAAGTCCCAGGAGGCTGCGAAGGACATGTCGGCCACGCAGCGCCAAGAGTGGATTGCCATGATTGCGTCCGCCACCAAGTCCTATCTCGCCCTTATGGCGTGCGCCGACGACAAGGACCGCCGCATCGACGAAGCAAAGCTGAACGTTGTCGACTGGCGAAAGACCCTCTCCACCGTCGAAGAGAAAACCGGCAAATGGGCAAAATACGTCGCGAAAGCCGTCGGGCTGGCGACCAGTGCCGGCCTCGGTCTCGGCCATATCGGTGGCGAAGCAATCGACGGCGCCGCGGCGGTAGCGGAACACACGCATAAATTGCTCATAGAAATGGGCGTTGTGCTCACCGAAGACTTCACCGCCCCGCTGCTCGACAAGTTGCAGGAGATGCAGGAGTAGCATCCGCGAACGTCGCGGCCGGAGGTTCTACTACTCCGTCGTCGTCTTGACCTGTTCGACCTTTGGCGTCGCGACGATCGCTCCCTGCCCTGGCGGTGGGGGGGGCAGCTTCATCATCGCGCCGGTCATTGGGATGAAGAACACGCCCATGTCGCGCTTGGAGTGGATCTTGCCTTCGGCGTCCTTGGTGTAGACGTATAGGACCTGGCCTCGCTTGAATGGCTGGCCGATTGGAATGACCATCCGGCCGCCCGGCTTCAGTTGCTTGAACAGATCCGGCGGCGCGTATTGCGCGGCGCAGGTGACGATGATGGTGTCGAACCCGCCGGCGACCTCGGGCCAGCCGTAATAGCCGTCGCCCACGCGGGTATGCACGTTGCCGTAGCCGAGCGGGACGAAGATCTTGCCGACGGCCTCGCCCAGCGGCTTGATGATCTCGATCGAATACGCCTGCGCGACGATGCGTGACAGCAAGGCGCTCTGGAAGCCCGATCCGGTGCCGATCTCGAGCGTCACGTCGGTGGGCTTCGGCTGGCAGATCTGCGTCATGTAGGCTTGGCCGAGATAGTCCGACAGCGCGGAGCCGTAGCCCAGCCCCCAGGGCTTCGGCGTGTCTTCATACGCGTCGCCGGGCGTCGCCTGGTGCGACTCGTAGTAGTAATGGAAATAGTCGCGCGGCACCGCCTGGAATGCCGCCATGACAGCGGGATCGGCGGTGCCGAGGTGCTGCTTGAGATAGGTCTCGATCCGCTTCATCGCCGCCGGCTTGCGAGCCTGGATCGCGTCGAATTGCGCCTGAGTCTGGCTCACCGGGCGGCCGGACGCGCGCATCGCGGCCACATACGCCTCGTGCGTCCAGGGGCCGGGCGGTGACCCGGGGGCTGAGAAAGCTTTGCGCAAGGTCGCCAACGCCGCAGCACTGGCGATCAATCCGCGACGAGAGACCGCACCGCCGAATCGGGCCACATCGCTGTCTTTCTTGCTAGGGGAAAGGTAACCAACGCCAGCACATACAACAAGGCGGCGCAGAACAGAACCCGGTCGAGGCCCGCCTCGCGCGCGATCAGGTTCGCGAGTGGAGTCGCCACCACGGAGAACGCGCCGTTGAGTGCCCAGGCCCAGGGCAGCATCCCGCCGCCCGCCGCGCCACCAGCCCCCGCCCCGCCGGCCCCTGCCCCGCCGGCCCCCGCAGCACGGCCCAGGCGCGACAGCCCGAGCGGGAACGGCAGGCCCAGCGCCAGCGACACGGGCGCCGCGACACCCAGTACGAGCGCGGCGCGGGCGAGCCACGGCAGGAATAGTGTTGCCAGCATCAGCGGCCGCAAGCCGAGCAGGACACACGCGATCCAGGCGATCGCCACCAGCGTTGCCGCGGCGACGGCGCGCCCGGCCGCGCCATACATGCGGTCCGCCAGCAGGCTTCCCAGCCCGGAGAACACCAGCATCCCGGTCAGCACCAGGGCGAACCCGCTGGTCCGGTCGTGCAGCCACAGGCTGGCCTGGCCAATCAGATAAATTTCGATGAACAGGAACCCCAGGCCGAGTGCCGGGAAGTAGATGATCGGACGCAGCACGCCGACCGCGCGATCGCGGATGCGCCGTGGCGCCACCACGGGCACCAGCAGCACCAGGACGGCGATCACCACCGCCTGGGCCAGCACCGCCAGGTTCACCAGCCCGGCAATTTCCGGCTGTGGCAGGATCTCTAGCCGCCGCAGGATGGTGCCGAGTTGATCCAGCCGCAGCACGGCGTAGAAGGCCGGGCGATCCAGCGTGATCGGGGTCAGGTCGAAGGCCTGGCGCGACGCGGTCGGCTGGCCGTCGAGCATTGCGCCGGCCTCATCGGCGATCGAGTCGTCGGGGCCGGTGGACTCGGTCGTGCCCTCGGCGAACGACACGGATGGCAGGTCGTTGTAGAGCTTGCCCCGCGCGGCCGCGACATCGATGCCGGGGTACCAGGATACGTCGAATGAGCGGTCATCGCAGAAGCGGCGCACCGCCCTGATGCGCGCCGCATCCCAGGGCACGCGCGACAGCAGGATGCGGACGTTCCAGGCGGAGCGGTAGGCAACCACATGGCTGGCCGGGTCGGCGATGCCGGCGGCCAACAGTGCGGCCCGCGCAGTCGCCAGCATGCGATCGGCGTAGGTGGGGAAATCGCGGATCGATACCGGGATCGAGACCAGCCCGTTGGCGGTCAACGCGCCGATATCGGCGGCGAGTGCCTCGACGCTGAACGCGGTGGCATTCGCCTCGGCGGCGTCGAGGAAATCGGCGGCGATGTCGATAAGGTCGTATTGTTGTCCCCCCGATTGTCGACCTCCTGGGCCTGCCCGCCGCACTGCCGCCAGCGGGCCGGCCGCGGACACAAGGATGCGCGGGTCTGCGGCCAACGGCGGCGACACGCCCAGGCCGTGGCGCAGCGCCTTGAGCAGCACCGGCTCCGGGTCCGCCACGGTGACCTGATGGGCGCCCAGCGCCAGCGCTTCGGCGGGGCGAAACCCTCCGCCGGCGCCGATCAGCAGCACGCGCGCGCCCGGGATCAGCTGGTACGGCAGCGCATCCAGCGCGGCGCCTGCATAGCCGACATCTATCTTCCCCGGGCGGGGCAGCGAGGCGATCCGGTCGCCGTCGCGGTACAGGCCGAAACTGCGCGGCGGACCTGGCAATCCCAGCATGCCGGCGTCGTTGGACACGTCGGTGTCGACCCGCTCGGTGAAGTCGTCGAGCAGCAGGTAGTCACCGCGCGGCGAGCGCAACTCCGCCAGAACCCGCGCATCTGGTGTGTGAAGTGGGGCGTAAATCGGCTTGAAATCGTTGAATTGTGCCTGATCGTCGAGCAGCAGTAGCGCCTCCGCCGCGACCAACGCCAGCAGCGTGGCGAGCACGATGACCCAGCGCCGGCCGGGCACGAACAGCACCGCCAGCGCCAGGGCGGGCAGCAGCGCCGGCACCAGGTGGAACGGATGCACGACGAACATCAGCGCCAGCACCAGGGCAGCGCCGGCGCCCGCACCGGTCAGGTCGAACGCGTAGACCAAGCCGGTTCGGCCGGGATGCAACACGAAGCTCAGGCTGACGAACAGGCCGGCCAGGAAGAAGAACGGCAGCAGGCTGGCGTAGTACAGCGCGATGTAGCCGAACTGCGGAAGCCAAGTGGCCTGGTTCTGTAATTGCAAGGGGTTGAACGGGTTTATTGTGGTGGCGTGGTAACCCAGCGCGCCAGTTACGATCAGCAGCGCCGGCAGCACCGCCAGCAGCCGGTTGCCGTGGCGCACCAGTGCGTCACGCCACAGCGCCAGCACCACGCCGGACAGCGCGAACCCCACCATGACGATGGAGATCACCCAGTAGCCATACTCCGACCATTTCGCGACAGCGAAGTAGCGGGTCAGCGCGATCTCGCAGCCCAGTGCCGTGAGCGACACCAGGAACAGCGGGAACAGTGCTGTCACGGCCAGACGTGCCGGTAGATGAAGCCCTGCATCAGTGCGTTGAACCGCGCCGCGTCGTCGACGAACAGCGCGTGTCCGGCGTCGCTGAACACCGCGGTCTCGGTGTCGGGGCGGTTGCGCTGGAGGTTCGCGGCCTGGCCGGACAGGCCCGGGCGCACGACATACAACACCGGCACACGCGTGGCGTAGACCGCCTCGCGCCAGTAGCTGCGCGGCACCGGGTAGGACAGCAGCGCGCGCGCGGCCGGTTCCGGCGTGTGCAGCGCCACCTCGGTCAGCCGGTCGATATAGGCCGGGCTCTGCGGCGTGCGGAACATCCCGAGGATGAAGTCGTGCATGAAGTTGGCGTGCGCCTGCGGCCTGCCACGGGGTTTGGGGCTGGGCTTGCGCGGCAGTGGCGGCGGTTCCTCGCCTACCGAGTTGTCGACCAGCACCAGGCCGGCGAGATGCGCGTCGCCCTCGACATGGATCTCGGCCAGGGTGTCCAGCACGCCGAGCGACCAGCCGACCACGAGCGCCGGCGCCGGGCCGAGATGGATCAGCAGTTCGCCGATGTCACGGCCGCGCCGTTCGGGGTCATAGCCGGAGGGTGCGATTTCCGAGTCGCCCTGGCCGCGCGGATCGAAGGCGATGACATGGTAGGTTTGCGAGAACGCGGTGATCTGCGCCTGCCAGATCCAGGCGGGCATGGTCCAGCCGGGCACGAAGACGATGGTGTGCGCGGTGCGCGGTCCGGCCTCGAAATAGTGGAGCTGCACGTCATCGCTGGTGGTGAAGAAATGGCTTGTGGCGCCGGGAATCATGGTGGCGCCAAGGACGGTTTGGGCGCTTGGCGCGCCCGGCGCCGCCAAACCCACCAGAAGGCCCACCAGAAGGAGCGTGATCGTCCAGAGCCATCTCATCCCGCTAACCCTAATCGTTGACCGGTAAGCACAGGTCAACGGCCGCCGGTAAGTGCTGTCGTCTGGTGCGCCGCGGCGGGCTGATTTTTCGGACAATCCGGTGCGCGATAGCAACCCGGGCCGGGTGTTCGAGACCGGATCGGCGCGGGGCGGCCGGCGGGTCGTCGGGTAGATCGGACACGGTTTGTTCACCTGTTCTTGACACTTCCCTCAAATCCTGCCGGTGCCGCGGGCGGACTGCCCGGCAGGCGCATCCAGCAGGACGGTGCAATGACTGACAGCCTCCGGCGTCTCCTGGTGGTGGATGATGAGCGCATCCAGCGCCTGATAGTGACCCGTGTCGCCGAGTCGATAGGATTCATTGTCGACGGTGCGGCGGATCTCGATGCAGCAGCGGAGTGGCTGGCGCGCCGGCGGTATGACGCCATCGTGCTCGATCTGTCGCTGGGCGCGCGCGAGGGCGTCAGTCTGTTGCACATGCTGCGCGGTGGCGGGGCGGATCCGCTGGTCGTGCTGATATCGGGGATGGACGCGCGGGTCCGCGCCCCCAGTTGCCGGCAGGCCAAGGCACTGGACCTGCGGCTTGCCGGCGCCATGGCGAAGCCGATTGTGCCGGCCACACTGCGCGATGTGCCGCGGCGTGCCGAGCACCAAGTCGCTGGGGCCCTAGCGGCGGACGAGGCAGCGCCGGTTGCCGTGCCGAGCGTGGCCGAGTTGGCGGAAGCACTGGAGCGCGGCAACATCACTGTCGCGTTTCAGCCGAAGGTCGGGCTGATCGGCCGACAGGTCGTCGGACTGGAGGTTTTTGGCGCGCTGGCAGCCGGCGGGGCGCGCGCCGGTGCCGCCCGAACTTTTTCGTTCCACTCGCCGAACGCCATGGGCTGATCGCGCAGCTCATCCGGGATGTGTAGCGTAAGTCGCTCGCTGCCTGCCGACAATGGCGCGACCGGCATCCTGGGTGCGGCGTGGAGGTGAATATTTCCGCGCTGCTGCTGGCCAACCCGACCTTGCCGGAGGAGATCGAGGCCGCGCTGCAGGAGGCGGGCGTGGCGTCCGGCGCGCTGATCGCGGAAATTACCGAAGGCGCGGCCATCGCCGATCCGGTGCTCGCCACCGAGGCGCTGACGCGGCTGCGCATCAAGGGCGTGCGGCTCTCGCTCAACGATTTCGGCACCGGCCATTCGTCGCTGCTGTCGCTGATGCGGTTGCCGTTCAATGAGCTGAAGATCGACCGGTCGTTCGTCACCGTGTGTGAGACCGATCCCGAGGCCTGGAAGACCATCCGCGCAACGATCTCGGTGGCGCGCGAGTTGGGGTTGGATGTTGTGGCCGAGGGCGTTGAGAGCGCGTTGGTTGAGGAGCGGCTGATCGGGGCTGGGTGCGATATTGGCCAGAGTTGGCGGTTTGGCCGGCCGATGGCGGGGTCGGCGGTGGAGGCGTGGTTTGAGGCTTATGCCGGCGGGGGCCCTTGTGCCCGCGCCGGTGTAATATACCCAATGCTCGCCGGAATCTGTGCCCTGCCGCAGGTCTGCAATAAAGAATCACCACAGAGGCACGGAGTAGAAAGGCCAAGTGATCAGCTTGGTATTCTTCCCCGTGTCTCCGTGCCTCCGTGGTGATTCTTTATTGCAAATAGTTATCATAGACACGGATTTCCCCGAGCGAATGGTATACCAGCCGCCCGAAAGATCGAAACTTCCGCGGTGCCCGCCTTACATGGCGGGAGGCAACGTCGATGGCTCAATCTTTACGGCCGCTGGTGCAATACCGGCGTCGGTAAATGCCGCCTGCCACACCGCGCGCAGCGTGCCGCGTCCGGGTCGTCCGCGGCGAGGCCGGCGAGGCGAGCCCGGCCGGTTTGAGGCCAATTGCCGGTCCGTATTATCGCTACGGCTTGGGCTCAGAATCTCGGGACTATCCATCGGTATCTTCGCGCCACGCCTCGACACTCGGCGTGGCCGGCGTTGGACGTCATGATCAAGATGACCTTGCGAAAATCGACCGTGATGAAAATTACAACGGTCGGCCCGATGATTTAGAGAAGCTCCCGAGACTGCCCTGGCCCGAAGACACGCAGAATCACAACATCGCCTGTGGTGAAGTTGTTCCAGTCTCCGGCGAAACGCGATACAGGATCGCGTGCTGCGCAACGTATCGCTCCCGGATGCCGGGATGCGCGCCGAATGAGTGTCGACATGGGTCATCAGCCAGCTCCAGAACGGCTCGCTCAATCGCGGCGAGTCGTCGGCGCGCAATCCGGCCGGACCCCGGCTGCCTCAGCCACGTCCGGATACCCCTTAGATTGCGTCGCGCGGCCGGCGCAACGATAAGGCGCCGACGCACCGCCATAACCGGCGTGATATCAAGCCTAGTCTGAGGCGGCGGGTGGCGGGCCGTCTTCGTCACTGACGACCCAAGCCAGGAAGCGCTCCAACTCCGGCCCGGTGATGCCCTTGCCTTCGGCGATCTCCTGCTCGGCTTCGCCGATCAGAGCGGCCTCGTGCCGCAGGCGGCTGGCACGCGCGTGGCATCGGTTTCACCCGGGAAGGCCCGCGCATCGTCCATTTGTCAAACTTCGACTTCGTGCGCGCGTTCCGCGCCCTACTCCACGATCTCCTGTTCCTTGTCCGACCCGCCGTCGCCGTCCTCGTCCGGCTTCGGCAGTGCCGGCAACGAGGTCTCGACAATCTCGAAGTCGAGCTTGCCGTCCTTCATTGTCACCTTCACCGCGCCGCCGCGCACCAGTTTGCCGAACAGCAACTCTTCCGCGAGCGGCTTCTTGATGTGCTCCTGGATCACGCGCGACAGCGGCCGCGCGCCGTACAGCCTGTCGTAACCACGCTCGGCCAGCCATTCCTTGGCCGCCGACGACAGCTCGATCGTTACGTTACGATCGGCAAGCTGAGCCTCAAGCTGCATGACGAATTTTTCCACCACGCGGGCGACGATCTCGGGCGTCAGGCCGGAGAAGGCGATGGTGGCGTCCAGCCGGTTGCGGAACTCCGGGGTGAACAGCTTCTTGATGGCGTCCTCGTCTTCGCCGGCGCGGCTGTCGCGGCCGAAACCGATCGCCTCCTTCGCCAGGTCGGACGCGCCCGCGTTGGTCGTCATGATCAGGATGACGTTGCGGAAGTCGACGGTCTTGCCGTTGTGGTCGGTCAGCTTCCCGTGGTCCATCACCTGCAGCAGGATGTTGAACAGGTCG
>DASRQX010000374.1:0-10620 GCA_035696165.1 Acetobacteraceae bacterium
ACCACTGTTTCCGGCCGCGCGAACGCAGCGCGCAGGCGGCCGATATCCTGATGGTGGTGGAACGGATTGCCCCCAGCCCAGTAGACCAGCTTGATGTCGGGATAGGTCAGATGCCGGCCGTTGTATTCGAACTTTGCCCCCGGATGCAGCAGCATGTCCGAGATGCGTGCCACTGGGATGTAGGCACTGACGCGATTGCGTCCCTGCGGAAAGGTCGGGATTGGCACACCGACCTCTGGCTTGCCGATGTTTGCGAGGGCGCCAAGGCTGTAGGCAAAGCCGCCACCGGGAAGACCGATTTGCCCGAGCATCGCGGCCAACACGACGCCCATCCATACGGGTTGCTCCCCGTGCTCGGCGCGCTGCAGCGAATGGCTGACGGTAATCAGCGCCCGCTTGCCGGCCAGCGAGCGCGCCAGCGTAACGATCGTGTCCGGCGCGATGCCGGTGATGTCCGCTGCCCATGCCGCATCTTTCGGCCGGCCGTCGCGGTGGCCGAGCAAATACGTTTCGAAGGTGGCGTAGCCCTCGCAGTAGCGATCCAGAAATGCCGTGTCGTGCAGCCCCTCGACAACCAGCGTGTGCGCCAGGGCCAGCATCAGCGCCGTGTCGGTTCCCGGAATGATCGAGCACCATGTGGCATCGGCCTCAGCCGGCATGTCGCTGCGCAGTGGGCTAATCGAAACGAACCTGGTGCCGCGCGCGCGCGACGCGGCCATTGCGCCACGGACGATGTGCCGGCTGGAACCGCCGCTGCTGAGCGTAGAGTTTTTCGCTGCCATGCCACCGAAGACCAGCACGATGTCGGTGTGCTTTGCGACGTCCGTCCATAGCACCGCGCGCCTTCCGGCATCCTCGTAGCTGCCCAGGACGTGCGGCAGAATCACCGCCGAGGCGCCGGCGCTGTAGCTGTTCACCGAGCGAACATAGCCGCCCAGCGTGTTCAGGAAGCGATGCACCTGGCTCTGGGCGTGGTGGAACCTGCCGGCGCTCGCCCAGCCATAGGAGCCGCCGAACACCGCGTCGGCGCCGTGCGTGGCGTAGACACGGCGCAGTTCCGCCGCGAGCAGGTCCAGCACCTGTGGCCAATCCATCGCCACGAAGTCTTCCCGGCCGCGGCCGTGCCCAGCCTTGGGGCTTGATCCGGGATCGCGATCGAGCCAACCCCGACGGACCATCGGCTGCGCGATGCGGGCCGGGTGGCGCAGTGCCGCCGGAATATTCTGTAGCAGGGACGATGGATCAGGATCGTCCGCGTGCGGCACAATTACCAGTTGCCCCGCGTCCTCGTAGGCGGAGAACGCGCCCCAATGCGAGCTGTGCGGGCGCGCCAGCTCGGTGCCGTCGATTGCCATAGTGCATCCTGTTCGTTTGTATGGAGTGTGCACCGGTTGACCATGAACCGCCAAGCCCTGTGGCCACGCCTTTAGCCGCAGGCCGGTGGCACCAGTTGGGCATCGACGAAGCCGGCACGGCGATGCGGTCCACAGACGAAGGATCAAGCGCGGTCACGCTGTCGTGGATCAAGCACCAGACTGAGCCGGTCGCCGACGAGGTTCACCGCCATCACCGTCAGGAACAGCGCGAGCCCCGGAAATATCATCGTCCACGGTGCGTAGCGGACATATTCGCGCCCGGCGTTCAACATCGCGCCCCACTCCGGTGTCGGCGGCTGCGCCCCTAGTCCCAGGAACGACAGCGTCGCGGTGAACAGCACCGCGCCGCCGAGATCGAGCGTGGTGATCACGATCAGAATCGGGGTGAGATTGGGCAACAAATGGCGCAGCACAATGCGCATGCGGCCCGATCCCACCGCGCGCGCCGCCTCGACGAAGTCGCGAGCCACCAGCGACAGCGTGGCAGCCCGCGTGATGCGGGCAAACCGCGGAATGCCGGAAATGCCGACGGCGAGGGCCGCGTTCCAGAGACCGACACCAAGCACGGCCACGATCAGGATGGCGAGGATGATCGGCGGGAAGCAGAGCATTGCATCAATCAGCCGTGTCCCGATCGCGTCGATCCGGCCGCCGCCATAAGCAATGACGACGCCAAGCAGGGCGCCGGCGACCAGGCTGATCGCAACAGTCGAGACGCCCATGGCAAGCGAGAAACGCGCGCCATACATGACGCGGCTCAGGATGTCGCGCCCGAACAGATCGCAGCCGAACCAATGATCAGCGGATATCGGCGCGAGCCGCCGGCACTGGCTGGTCGCGTTCCAGTCATAGGGGGCAAGCAACGGCGCAAGCACCGCCAATGCCAGGATAACGACGAGCACGACCGTGCCGGCCACCGCACCAGGAGCGCCGAGCAGTCGCGATGTGACACGGCGTTCGCGCGGCTGCACCTGGCTCATGCCCGCACCCGCGGATCGATAATGCCATAAGAGATGTCGATCAGCAGATTGATCAGCACATACGCCGCCGTGGTCAGCACGACGACGCCTTGGACGACGGGGAAGTCCTTCTCCAATACAGCCAACACCAACAGGCGACCGATGCCGGGGCGTGCGAACACCGTTTCGGTGACGACCGCCCCGCCGATCAGCAACGCGAACTGGATGCCCAGCAGTGTCAGTGGCGGAATAACCGCGTTGCGCAGTGCATGCTTGGCAACGACACGCAGCGCCGTCAGGCCCTTGGCATGCGCCGTGCGGATATAATCCTGTGTCATCACCTCGATAATGCTGTTCCGCACCAGGCGCGCCAGTCCACCTGCGATGAACAGGCCGAGTGAGATACTCGGCAGGATCAGAGCGTCGAACCCGGTGCCGAGGACTGGAACCCAGCCTAGCTGGGTGGCGAAGACCTGGATCAGAATCATGCCGATCCAGAAGCTCGGCAGCGACAACCCGGCCAGCGCGAGTGTCATGCAGATGGTGTCGATCCAGCCATTGGGCAGGACGCCGGCGACGATGCCGAGTGTGCCACCCAACAACAGACCGACAACGAAACCGCCGATGGCCAGCTGCAGCGTGTAGGGAAACTCGTCCGCGATAAGCCGAGCCACCGGCTGGCGACTTTGGAAGCTTGCGCCAAGATCGCCACGCACGGCGCTGGCCAGGAAGCTGACATATTGCACGACCAACGGCCGGTCGAGGCCGAGCTTGGCACGTGCCGCGTCCATGGCCGCATCGCTGATCGGCGTTCCCTGCAGCATCAACAGCACCGGATCGCCCGGCACGAGCCGCATGGCACCGAAGACGACGGTCCAGGTGATGAGCAGTGTCACGACGGCGCCGAACAGCCGTGCGAAGATGCGAGGCATGTTCATCGGGACGCCGGCCGGCCGGCGGTCGTGGCCTTCAGCATCGGCCGCAAGCCGAGGTCAGCTTGTGCATCGCGGATCCTTCCGGCCTGTTCGGGATGTAGCGGCCCGAAAGAATAGCGATGCCGGATAGCCGCACAAGCATGACCACGCGGGCACGAAAGAGGTAGTTGCACGCTGCCGTTGGGAACCGCACAGTCCGTGGTGGTTCAAACCCGCATGGAGGCGGCTATGACTGGACGCAGACAAGCTGGCCTGACGCGCCGTGCGGCCGTTGGGGGCGCGCTTGCCGCGCCGCTGATCGCGCGACGGGCCGCCCGTGCCGCGGCCGCCGCGCCATCCGGTGACGCGCTGACGGTGACTTGGGGCGAGGACGACGCGACCCCGCGCACCTACGATCCCCGGGTCACCAGCTCGCGCCACGAATATCAGGTGATCGCACAGATCTTCGACACGCTGATCGCCAGCGACGGATCGAACAAGCTGTTTCCCGGCCTGGCCACGGCATGGGATGTCGCGTCGGACGGCAAGAGCGTAACACTCAAGCTGCGCAGCGACGTCGGCTTCCATGACGGCACGCCATTCGATGCGGAAGCGGTGAAATTCACCTTCGATACGATCGCCGATCCGAAGACCGCAAGCGAAGGCGCGGTAACCCAACTGGGTCCTTATGCCGCCACGGAGGTGATCGACCCCCACACAGTCCGCGTGACCTATTCGCAACCCTTCGGCGCCGCGCTGGCGAGCTACGCCGAGGGCACGCTCGCGCCGGTCTCTCCCACTGCGGTAAAGCGCCTCGGCAACCAGGGCTTTTCCCGCGCACCGGTCGGCGCCGGACCATTCCGCTTCGTTTCGTGGGAGGAAGGGCGGCAGGTGGTGCTGGAACGATTCGACAAATACAATTGGGCGCCGGGCTACAACGCGAATCAGGGCCCATCCCGCGTGCAGCGTGTCGTCACCCGGTTCATTGCCGATGCCTCGACGCGCGTGGCCGCGCTGGAAGCAGGCGAGATCGACATTTCCGACGCCACGCCGGTGCTGGATATGAAGCGGTACACCGGCGAGCACGCCTACGGAACCATGATCGGCAACGCGGCGGGCATTCCATTCGGGCTCGAACTGAATGGCAGCCGTGGGATCTTCACGGACGTTCGCGTGCGCCGCGCTCTGGCGATGGCGGTGGACCGGAAGGCGCTCAGCGACAACCTGTTCTTCGGCCTGATCGATCCGGCCTACGGAGCGTTGTCGAAGGGCACGCCTGGCTATTGGGCCGGAACCGAGGACATGTACCAGCCGGACGCGAAGGCCGCGATGGCGTTGCTCGATCAGGCCGGCTGGGTTCCCGAGCCGGACGGCGTACGTGTCAAGGATGGCCAGCGGTTGAGCGGTTTCTACGGTGCTCCGCCACCGCTGGAGCCTGATACGGCGGTCGAAATCCAGGCGGTTGCCCGGCGAGTCGGCTTCGATCTCAAGGTCGAGACGATCACGTTCGCGCGCAACCAGTCCCTGGTGTTCGACAACGCATTCGACATGCTGCCGGTGCGCTGGATCCAGGCCGATCCGATGTGCCTGGAGAACCTGTTCGCCAGCAGCAACATACCGAGCGCCGGTCATTACAGATACAACTGGATGCAGCTCAACGATCCCAAGCTGGATGCATTGTTCGCGCAGGGCCGCGCGGTGACGGACCCGGCCAAGCGCGACGCGGTCTATGCGGACGCGCAGAAACTCATCATGGACACTGCCCTCTGGTTCCCGGTGCACAACCAGGTCCAGACGATCGCCTATCGCGCGGAGAAAAAGGGCTACCACTTCGCCCGAGCGGACTGGGTGGCGCTGTTCTACGACGTAACGAAGGCATGACGATCGGTTGCTACGATCACGCCTCAGGGGATTAAGGGAACCACGATGAATGCGTTGACCGGATATGTAGACCGCTGGAGCGTGCGCCAGGGCGCAGCCATCCGTTTCATGGTTTCGAGTGCCGGTGGCCGGGATTTCACCCTGCGCTTCGTGCGCCATATCTGTGCCGATCCCAATCCCGTCGGACCGGGCTATGCCGAGGTCCCGATGCCTAGCGCGCTCGACGGCGTGCATCCTGGCAAGGAACAGCCTGCCAATCTCGGCAGCTTCGGCCATGTTGCCTCGCTGCCGGTCGATCTGCAGGCCGGCACAAGCCTGTCGGTGACGATCTGGCCGACCACGCCCGGCAACGGCCGGCAAGGCCTGATCGCGCTGCACCTTGACGGCTGGACGTTCGCACTCGGCATCGGCCCGAACGGTGGCACCATGGCGGAAGTCACGGGCGCCAATGGTGCAAGCGTGCGCGCTGAAGTGCCGCGCCGGTTGCTGGAACGGCGATGGTACGACGTAACGGCCACGCTCGACGTCGACGGGTCCGTAACAGTCGCGCAGAAACCGCACGCCCCGCTCGGCGATACCGGCGAGGCACGCGCGCAAGGGCCGCTCCCACCTGCCGGCGCGCCAGAGGTTTTCCTCGCGGCGCTGCCACCGGAGGGTCACGCCCCGGCCACCGGTCACTTCAATGGCAAGCTGCAACGCCCGAGCATCCATCGCCCGGCGCCTTCGAACACGACGCTGGCAGCATGGGATTTCTCCGTCGGCATCGCCACCCAACTCGCCACCGACACCGGTCCGCACGCCGCCCATGCCCGCCTTATCAATCTGCCCACGCGCGCCATGACGGGATCGAATTGGACCGGCGCGGTGCACGACTGGAAGACCGCCCCCGATCAATACGGCGCCATCCATTTCCACGACGACGACCAGGGGCCGCTTGGCTGGACCGAGAGCGTCTGCCTGACCGTCCCGCCGGACTGGCCAAGCGGATTTTACGCCGCGCATATCAAGAACCATGCCGGGCAGGACTACATCCCCTTCATTGTGCGACCGCGGGAGCCAAAGGCGGATGTGGTGCTGCTGGTGCCCACATTCACCTACCAGGTCTATGGCTGCTTCGTTCGCCCGGGCCGTGGCGCCGAGATCGCGGACCGCGCCGCCGCGTGGGGTGCGCTTCCCGAAACACCTGACATGAACCCAGAGTTCGGGCTGTCCTGCTACAACCATCACGGCGACGGCTCGGGCGTGTCGCTCGTCACGCAATTGCGCCCGATGCTGGACACCAGACCTCGGCAGATAGCGCTGATGGATCCGGCCGAGGGTGGATCGGGTTCCTCGCGCTGGGTGTCGGACAACTACATCGACCAGTTTCTCTCCACTATCGGAATGGCGCACGATGTCATTACCGATCACGACCTGCATGAAGAAGGTGTCGCGGCACTCGCGCCCTATCGCGTCGTCATCGCCGCACAGCACCCGGAATACCACTCCGAACGCATGATGCAGGCGTTCGAGGATTTTCTTGGGCAGGGCGGCCGCCTGATGTATCTCGGCGGCAACGGCTTCTACTGGCGCGCCGAACCGTCGGAGAGCCAGCCCGACACGCTCGAAGTCCGCCGGGCCGAGGGCGGAATCCGCATATGGGAAACGATGCCTGGCGAAAGCTACCATGCGTTCGGTGGCGGCTACGGCGGACTGTGGCGGCGCATTGGCCGCTCGAGCCACAAGCTCGTCGGCATCAGCTTTTCCACCCAGGGCCGTCACCTTGGCTTCCCGTATCGTTTTGTTGATGGTATCAGCGATCCGCGCGTGGCCTTCATGACCGCGGGCCTCGACACGCGCGCTGGCACGATGTTCGGTGATGCGGGCTACATGGGCGGCGGCGCGGCTGGCCACGAGCTGGACAGCGTCAATCCAAAATATGGCACCCCGCCACATGCGCTCGTGGTGGCAAAGGCCGTCGTCATTCATCCGGATTACGGGTGGGTGAACGAGGACATGCTGGTGCATCGCCATCCGCTGCCTCAGGAGGACTGGTCCTGTGCCGATATGACCTTCCTTGAAACCGCCGCTGGTGGTGCGGTGTTTTCGGTCGGCTCGATGACCTATGCGGGCAGCCTGATGATCGACGGCGGTGCCAGCCCGCTCGGGCAGCTCACAGCCAATGTGGTCCGCCGCTTCGCCGATCCCGCGCCGTTCGAGCTGCCGGCAGTACTGACGCGGTGATGCGCCAGCACCGAGCCGACGATCTCGCGCTGCGCGCCAACCGGTGCTACGAGACTGCACACAAGCGAGTGCTGCCGCCGCGCCCATGAGCCCGGAGATGACACCATGAACGACGTCGCCACCAACCCGTTGCTCGGCCAGACCGTGACAGCGCTCGACACGCCGGCACTGATCGTCGATCTCGACGTCGTCGAGGCGAACATCGCGCGCATCGCCAAGCTTTGCCGCGACAATGGCGTTAACTGGCGCCCACACGTAAAGGGCAACAAGACCGTCGAGATCGTCCGCAAAGAGCTGGCGGCCGGTGCCATCGGTATCACCTGCGCCAAGGTTGGTGAAGCCGAGGTAATGGCGGCTGCCGGCGTGCGCAGCATTCTGATCGCCAACGAGATCGTCGGCGCGTCGAAGATCGCGCGCCTGGTGGCGCTGCAAGCGGTTGCCGAGGTGATGGTCGGTATCGATTCGATCTCGAACTGTGCCCCAATCGCCGCGGCGGCCGACCGCGCCGGCGTAACGGTGCCAGTCGTGATCGAGGTGAATGTCGGCATGAACCGCGCCGGCGTCGCCCCAGGTGCGCCGGTGGTGGCGCTGGCCGATGCCGTTGCCGGCATGAAAGGCGTGCGTCTTGCGGGCCTGATGACCTGGGAGAGCCAGGCCACCGCCATCGCCGATCCCGCCGAAAAGGCGCGCGTGGTCCGCGAGGCCGTCGCCCAGTTCACCGCCAGTGCCGACGCCTGCCGCCAGGCCGGTCATCGGATCGACATCGTAAGTTGTGGCGGCAGCGGTACCTTGCCGCATTGCGCAATGCAGGCGGGAATCACCGAAATCGAGGCAGGTGGCGCGATCTTCAGCGATGTGTTGTATCGCGAACGGTTCCATCTCGATTTTCCACCCGCCCTGCATCTGCTGGCCAGCGTCACCAGCCGGCCCACACCAACGCGCATCATCCTCGATGCCGGCAAGAAGGCCATGAGCAGCGACGGCGCGGTGCCGGCGCCGGTCGGCCTCGCGGGCGGGAGCCGCGTTCAGCTTTCGGCGGAACACACGACCGTGCATCTGGACGCGCCGAGCGACACGCCGGCGGTCGGCGACAAGGTGCTGTTCGTGGTCGGCTATGGCGACACCACCGTGCACCTGCACGAGGAGATCGTTGCAGTACGCGACGGGCGGATCGAGGCGATCTGGCCGGTCGCTGCGCGCGGCCGCATCAAGTAGCGGGCCCGCCGCGGGCGACGCACCTGTCGCCCGCTTCGCCAACCATGACAACATCGACGTGAGAGGACCGTCATGATTTCGCGCCGGAGTGTGCTTGCAGGCGCCGCCACCGTTGCGCTCGCCGCACCGAGCCTCGTCGCGGCCGAGAGCACCCGCGTGATGCGTTTCATTCCGCAATCCGAGCTGAACTCGATCGATCCCGCCTGGATCCCCGCCGCCAACGTCCGCACCCACGGCTACCTCGTCTTCGATACGCTCTACGGCATCGACGGCGAGTACAAACCACAGCCACAAATGATAGAGGGTGCAACCGTCGAGAATAACGGCAGGCTCTGGCAACTCCGGCTGCGCCCTGGCCTGGCTTTCCACGACGGCTCGCCCGTCCTCGCCCGCGATTGCGTCGCTAGCATCAATCGGTTCTGCGCCCGCGACAGCATGGGCCAGGCGCTGATCGCGGCAACCGACGAGCTCTCCGCACCCGACGATCACACCATCCAATTCCGTCTCAAGCGTCGGTTCCCGCTGCTGCCGGACGCGCTGGCGAGCACCTCGTCCTTCATGTGCGCGATCATGCCCGAGCGGCTGGCCCACACCGATCCGTTCAAGCAGGTCACCGAAATGATCGGCAGCGGCCCGTATCGCTACAAGGCCGATGAGCGCGTTTCCGGCGCCCGCGTGGTCTACGAACGAAACCAGGCGTATCACCCGCGCGCGGACGGCCAGCTGGAATGGACCGCAGGGCCGAAGATCGCGCACTTCGATCGTATCGAATGGAACGTGATCCCCGATGCCGCAACGGCAGCGGCCGCGCTGCAGAACGCCGAGGCGGATCGTTGGGAATACGTCAACATCGATCTCGTGCCGCTGCTGCGCCAGGCGCATGACATCAAGGTCGCGGTGCTCGACGAGACCGGCCTGACCTGCAACATCCGGATGAACCAGGCGATCCCGCCGTTCGACAAGCCGACGGTCCGCCAGGCCGTGCTGCGCGCGGTGAATCAGGAAGACTACATGGTCGCGATCGCCGGCGCCGATCCGACACTGTGGCGCACTGATTTCGGCTTCTTTACCATCGGCTCTCCGATGGCCAACACCGCCGGGCTGGACGTGCTGCACGGCAAGCACGACCCCGCCGAGATCAGGCAGTCGCTCGCGGACGCCGGCTATCGTGGCGAGAAGGTCGGCATCCTGGTCGCATCCGACGTGCCGACGGCGAAAGCGGCATCGGATGTCTGCGCCGACATGCTGCGCCGGATCGGCATGAACGTCGATTATCTTGCAATGGATTGGGGCATGGTCGCGCAGCGGCGGATGAAGAAGGACCCCGAGGAAGCCGGCGGGTGGAACATCTGGATCATGCCGGGGCCAGGACTGACGCAGTTCAATCCCGTGGTCTCCGGGTTGCTGCGGACCGGGCCGCAAGCGTATTTTGGCTGGCCCACCGGCCCCCGTCTGGAACAATTGCGCAGTGCCTGGCTGGAGGCACCGGACCTCGCCGCGCAGAAGACGCTGTGCGAAGAGATCCAGCGCCAGGCGTTTATCGACCTGCCGATGATCCCGCTCGGCCAATATTTCCAACCGACCGCCTACCGAACGAGCCTGACCGGCGTGCTGAGCGGATTCGCAACGTTCTGGAACGTCCGCCGCGCGTGAAGGCCGCGCTTGATACGCGGACGACACGATGTGCGCCGTCATGCACGACAGGGGCGCGGCGACACCGCCGGTGAAGCCCGAACAGAAGGACGCCCGATGGATGCAAGGTTGCTGGCATGGGCGCGGGCGGTGTCGGCTCGGCGGAACCGCCCGCCTCGCCTCCCGCCGCTCTGGCTGTTCACCGACGCGCGTCGGTTGCCTGATCCGCGTCCGGTGGTGGCGCGCCTGCCGAAGGGCCTGGCCGGCGTGGTGTTGCGGCACGATACGGAGCCGGAACGGGCCGCGCTGGGCCGTGATCTCGCACGCATGTGCCGGGCGCGACGGCTGAAGCTGGTGGTGGCGGGCGACCCCAGGCTCGCTGCCGCATTGGGCGCCGGGATGCATCTGCGTGCTGGCAGG
>DASRQX010000375.1:0-29332 GCA_035696165.1 Acetobacteraceae bacterium
AGATGCGTGCGGCGGTTGCTATCGCGCACAAGATCCTGGTGATCGCCTACCGCATGTTGACCGATCGATCCGACTACCGCGAACTCGGCGTGGATTACCTCGACCGGTTGAACCATCACCGTATCGCCATCAATTTGACCAAGCGACTTCGCGCCATGGGGTACGAGGTGCAGATCACCGCGAAGGCCGCGTAACTATGTGGACCCCGCACCAGCCAAGGCCGCCACCAGGGCTATTTTCGTAGTAGACACGGAGACACGGAGTAGAAAAGCCAAGTGATAAACTTGATATTCTTCTCAGTGTCTCTGTGATGATTCTTTATTGCAACCAGTTATCAAAGACACGGATTTCCACGAGCGAATGGTATACCCTGCGTTCGAATGATCGACTCTTTGGCAATACCCACGTCGTCATGCGGACATCCGCCCGTTGTGCTATAGCAACAAAACCAAGTCGTGGATGCCGGCATGACGGGGGACGGCGTTCGTGGGTCAATCCTTCCGCAGGTTGGTATCACATCAGAAAGACGCCCTTACCGTCTGCCTGTTTGTCGAACAGCGTATACGCTTCCCGCGCCTGCTCCAGCTTCCAGGTGTGGGTGAACAGCTTGTCCACGTCGATCTTCCGCTCCACCGAGAAGCGCGCGCACTCCGCCTGGATGACGTTGGAGAACGTCCACGACGCCAACAGCGTCATCTGCCGGCGCAGCAGATGCGGGCTGACGTCGATCTTCACATCGCCGCCCTCGCCGACGAAGCACATCGTGCCCCACACCTTGGTGCTGCGGATCGCGTTCAGCCGAGCCTCGGCATTGCTCGAGGTGTCCAGGCTCAAATCGGCATAGCGCCCGTGCGTCAGTTCCTTGATCGCCGCTACTGGATCGTTGGATCCGGGATTGACCACATCATCGGCGCCGAACTCCTTGGCGCGTTCCAGCCGCGACGGGCTGATGTCCAGTGCGATCACCCGCGCGCCCATCGCCTTGGCATATTGCGTCCCCGCCAGCCCCACCGGCCCCTGACCGAATATCGCGATCGTATCATTGCCTGACAGGTTCATCCGCCGCAGCGCGCTGTAGGCCGTGCCCGACCCGCAGGAGATTGCGGCACCTGCGCGAAACGACAGTTCGTCCGCCAGCGGCACCAGCGTGTTGGCAGGCACCTTCAGATACTTCGCGTGCCCGCCATGCGAATTGGCGCCATAGACCTTGACCGGGACCTCCTGGCAAAGCTGCTGCCAGCCGGAGCGGCAATGGTTGCACTGCGTGCACCCCTGGTAGTGATGCACCATCACCCGTTCGCCGACGCGCGCTGCTTTTGCACTGACGCCCGGCCCGACGGCAGCCACCACGCCGCACGGCTCGTGCCCGGCAATCACCGGATCGGGATTCTGCGGAAAGCCGGTGGCCGCGCGCTGCCCGCCCTTCGGCCGGCGGTACTGGTGCAGGTCGCTGCCGCACATGCCCGAGGCCTTCATCTCCACCACCACCTCGTCGGGGCCCGGGGTGGGATCGGGGAATTCCATCAGTTCCAGTTCGCGTCCACCGGTGAACACCACGCCACGCATCGTTTCCTCCTGTCCAGGTCACGCTATTTCAACCCCGTCGGGGTCAGCTCCGCGGCGCTTCCGCGGTCGGGAACAGCAGCGGGAAAGCGCTGTGCACATGCGGCTGCGCCACCACCGGCGCGCCGAAATACAGATACGACCGATCCAACTCCCGCAGCGAGGTCGCACCCAGCAGCGCCATCGCCACCGCGATCTCCTGCTCCATGATCTCCAGCACACGATGCACACCGGCATAGCCCTCGGCGGCCAGGCCGTAGCAATACATGCGTCCCATCGCCACCGCGTCGGCGCCCAGCGCGATCGCCTTCACCACATCGGTGCCGCGCGCGAAGCTGCCGTCGATCACCACCCTCGCATGGCCGCCGACCGCCGCCAGCACCTCGGGCAGCACGTCCATCGCGCCGCGGCCGTGGTCGAGCTGCCGGCCGCCATGGTTCGAGACGTAGACGACATCCACGCCGCACGCGACCGCGGTTGCCGCGTCCTCGGCGGTTGCGATGCCCTTCAGGATCAGCGGGATCGCGTGCTTGTCCTTGAAGCGGCGCACATTGTCCCAGTCGAAACTGGCCTGGAACTCATGTCCGGTCGCCGCGGCGCGCCACGGCTTGACGAAGCGGGCGACCATGTCGCGCTCGCGCCGCGAATAGGCGGCGGTGTCCACGGTGATGCAGAACGCGTCGTAGCCGGCGTCGATCGCACGTTCCACGATCGCGTCGATCCAGTCATCATCGCCACGCACATAGAGCTGGAAGATTTTTGGCCCGGTCGCGGCCTTGGCGATCTCCTCCAGTCCCGGCTTGGTCACCGAGCTGATGATGATCGGCACGCCGAACGCCGAGGCGCCGCGCCCTGCCGTGGCGCCACCGCCCGGGTGGAACGATTCCAGCGATCCGACGGGCGCCAGCATCACCGGGATGCGCAACGACATGTTCAGGAACGTCGTCGATGTATCCACCTTCGACACATCGCGGCACACGCGGGGACGGAAGGCGATCGAATCCAGTGCCATCCGGTTGCGCCGCATCGTCGTCTCGGTCTCGGTCGCGCCGACCAGGTAGCCCCAGGTGTTGCTGTTCAGCTTCTTGCGCGCCTCGGGGATGAACTCCTGCAGCGTCTGGTAGTCGCCGCTGGGGTCCAGCAGGTGTGGGGCTTCCGGCATCGCACTTCTCCCGATCTTGCCGGTCTATCAGGCCCAAGAGGGGCGGCAAGGGCAAGAGGGGCAAGGGGCGGAGGCTGCGGTGAAGCAGGGGTTAGGGCCCGTGCAGGAATAACCGAATCGACTGGGGATCGATCGTAGCATTCCGTGTCATGACCGTCCCCGGGCTTTACCCGGGGATCAGCCCGGTCACCGACGACTCTGCCGCTCGCAACAAAGACAGTCGTGGGTGGCCGGGCCAAGCCCGGCCATGACACGGAAGTTTGGTGTCAGCGGGTGCCAGGCCATCCGGCCCAGACCGGGCAACCGATTGTCAGCCGGCGACGGCGCGCAGCCGCTGGGCAACCGGCTGGCAGAGCTCGCCGTACAGATCCAGATAATCCTGTGCCATGCGCCGCGCGGTAAAGCGGCGATCGAACTGCCGCCTCACCTTGCCCCGGTCCAACTCGCCCAGCCGGTCGATCGCGGCCACCGCTTCGTCCTCGGAGCTGACGATGAAGCCGGTCAGGCCGTCGTCCATCACCTCGGGCACCGAACCGCGGTCGAACGCGATCACCGGGGTGCCGCAGGCCATGGATTCGATCATCACCAGGCCGAATGGCTCCGGCCAGTCGATCGGGAACAGCGTTGCATGCGCGCCGGACAGGAATTCGGACTTCCGGCTGTCGTCGATCTCGCCGATGAACTCGACATGGCCCTGCGACAACAGCGGTTTGATCTCATTCTCGAAGTATACCTTGTCGGCGTTGTCCACTTTTGCCGCGATCTTCAGCTTCATGCCGGCGCGCCCGGCGATGCGGATCGCCTTGTCGATGCCCTTCTCGGGCGAGATGCGGCCCAGAAAGGCCAGGTACCCCTGCTGCACCGGCTGCGGCGTCAGCAGCGTCGCCGGGATCCCGTGCTGCACCGTGCGCGTCCAGTTCAGCCGCGGGATCGGCTTGCGCTGGTTGTTGGAGATCGAGACGAACGGCGCGTCGGGATACAGCTCGTAGATGTCCTTGAATTCCGGCAGGTCCAGCCGGCCATGCAGTGTGGTCAGGAATGGCGTGCGCTGGCGGCTGAACAGCGCCAGCGGGAAGTAGTCGATGTGGAAGTGCAGGATGTCGAATTCGTCGGCGCGGCGGTAGATCCGCTCGATCATCCGCATATAGATGGCGATCCAGTCGATCACCGTCGGGTCCAGCCGCAGCGCCTGCCCGCGCATCGGCGCCAGGGTGGCGGAGGTGACGGAATCACCGGAAGCGAACAGGGTCACGTCGTGCCCCATGGCCACCAGCTCTTCGGTCAGTGAGTAGACGACACGTTCGGTGCCGCCGTACAACTTTGGCGGCACCGCTTCGAACAGCGGCGAGACCTGGGCGATACGCATCAGTCTTGGACCCTTTTTACTCGCGATGGTGAAGTAATGAGACGTCGCTGATCTTGGTCTTGACTTTTGGCCCTATTCGCGACTATCGAACTCGAGTTGTAAGTGGGGAATGTGGCGAAAAATCGGCGTTATCCCCCTCGCGTAATCCCCGGGCACGACCATCGACGGCACGCCCCAAGACGATCGGCGGCACGCCCCAAAATGACATCACCCCTGCCACAAAGTCGGCACGATCGCCTGCCATAAGCTGCGGTTGGCGGACCCTGCAGCCGCAACTGACCGTTTCCGCAGGCACAGGAGCTGGTTTTGAAGCGCGCGGTGAAGACGTTATTGAGAGTGGTGACCGACACGCCGGACCAGGCCCCGGACCGGTCGGCGGTACTGACCGAACACCGCCGGCCGTTGGGGTTCCTGGCGCATTATGTAGCTCGCCATCCGATCGGCCATGCCATCGTTCTGGTCTCGGTGCTGGCGGCGGTGATGTGCAGCGTCTCGACCCAGTACGGCATGAAGCGGCTGATCGATGCGATCGCCGCCGGCCCGGGTGGCGCGGGTGCCGGGGCGAGCATCGGCGCGGTGTGGACAGCGTTCGCGCTGCTGTGCGGCCTGATCGCCGCCGACAACCTGCTGTGGCGGGTCGGCGGCTGGGCCGCCGCGCGCACCTTCGTCGCCGTCACCGGCGATGTCCGGCGCGACATGTTCGCCCATCTGTCCGGCCATTCCCCCAGCTACTTCGCCGAACGTCTGCCGGGTGCGCTGGCCAGCCGTATCACCGCCACCGCCAACGCCACCTTCACGGTGGAGAACACCGGCTCCTGGAATGTGCTGCCGCCCTGCTTCGGGGTGCTGTTCGCGATCTGCTTCATCGGCTCGGTCAATCCGCTAATGGCGGCGGTGCTGGTGGCGATATCGCTGGTGCTCGGTGCGGTCATCTACTGGCTGGCGCGCAACGGCACGCCGCTGCATCGCAGCTACGCCACCGCCGCGGCCGGGGTGGACGGCGAACTGGTGGATGTGATCGGCAACATGGGTGTCGTGCGCGCGTTCGGGGCCACCCTGCGCGAGCGGCGCCGCTTCGGCACCAACATCGAGTCCGAGATGGGTGCCCGGCGGCACAGTCTGTTCTACCTGGAGAAGCTGCGGCTGATCCACGCGGTGCTGACCGCGCTGCTGACCGCCGGCGTGGTCGCCTGGGGCATCCTGCTATGGCAACACGGCCAAGCCTCGGTGGGCGACATCGTCCTGGTGACCGCGCTTGCCATCGGCATTCTGCATAGCACCCGTGACCTGGCAGTGGCGCTGGTCGATCTCACCCAGCACTTGGCGCGGCTGGAGGAGGCGATCGGGTCCCTGCTGGTGCCGCATGGACTGCCCGACCGGCCCGATGCGGTGCCACTGCGCCGTGGTTCCGGCCGGGTGGAATTCGAGCATGTGCACTTCGCCTACCCGGGCCGCGCTTCGGTGCTGCGCGATTTCGACCTGATGATCCAGCCGGGCGAGCGCGTCGGACTGGTCGGCTATTCCGGCGCGGGCAAGTCCACTGTGCTGGCGCTGTTGCAGCGCTTCTACGACACCGAGGGCGGCCGCATCCTGCTCGACGGCCAGGACATTCGCGATGTGACGCAGGACAGCCTGCGCCAAGCGATGGCGATCGTGCCGCAGGACATCAGCCTGTTCCACCGCTCGGTGCTGGAGAACATCCGCTACGCCCGACCGGACGCGACCCAGCAGGACGTGCTGGCGGCGGCCGACATGGCACATTGCCGCGAATTCATCGAGGCGATGCCCGAAGGCTTCGCCACCATAGTAGGCGATCGCGGCGTAAAACTGTCCGGCGGGCAGCGCCAGCGTCTGGCAATCGCCCGCGCGCTGCTGAAGGACGCCCCGATCCTGCTGCTGGATGAGGCGACCAGTGCGCTGGACAGCGAGTCCGAACTGGCCATCCAGGCCGCGCTCGACCGGCTGATGCGCGGGCGCACGGTGATCGCCATCGCCCACCGCCTGTCCACGCTGCGCAGTTTCGACCGCATCATCGTGATGGATCACGGCCACATCGTCGACGACGGCTCGCCCGACGAGCTGTCTGCGCGCCCGGGTCCGTATCGCGAGCTGTTGCGCAAACAACGCATGGATGTCATGCCCGCCGTCGCTGCCTGACGGGCCTACGGGCTCCGTGAGGCCCCGCTGATGGGGAGCGTTCGCCGTGTCGCGTCTGGTGGTGGTCTCCAACCGCGTCGCGCCGATCACCGAGGGCGAGCCGACCGCGGGTGGCCTCGCCGCCGGCGTGATGGGCGCGCTGAAACACACCGGCGGCATCTGGTTCGGCTGGAGCGGCGAGGTCTCCGCCGGGACTGAGTCGCTGCCCAACCCCGAGCGCACCATCGGCGCCATCACTCTTTATACTGTCGATCTCTCGCGCCGCGACTACGACGAGTTCTACCGCGGCTTCGCCAACGGCGCACTGTGGCCGGCGTTGCACTACCAGATCGGCTTGTCGCGCTTCGACTGGACGGAGTTCGCCGGCTACTGCCGCGTCAACACGCTGTTCGCCCAATCGCTCGCCAAGTTGCTGCGCGAGACCGACATGATCTGGGCGCACGACTATCATCTGCTGTGCCTGGCCGAAGCGCTGCGCGCCGAGGGCAAGACCAACCGCATGGGGTTGTTCCTGCACACACCGTTCCCGGCGCCGCAGGTGCTGATGACGGTGCCGGCGCACCAGCAGTTGGCGCGCGCGATGTGCCACTATGATTTGTTGGGATTTCAGACCGAAACCGACCGCACCGCCTTCGCCGACTACATCGTGCGCTGGGCCGGCGGCGCGGCGCTTAACGGCCGGCGGCTGCAAGCCTTTGGGCGGACGGTGCACGCCGAGGTCTATCCGATCGGCGTACATGTCGAGGACATCCGTGCCCAGGCCGAGACCCCAACCAACCGGCGCACGGCGACGCGCGTGCGCGCCACGCTGTTGGACAACCTGATCCTGAGTGTCGACCGGCTGGATTACTCGAAGGGGCTGCGCCAGCGCTTCGGCTCGTTCGAGCGGTTCCTGCAGGATTATCCGACGCGCCACGGCAACGTGACGTTCATGCAGATCGCGCCGCCGTCGCGCGCAGACATCCAGACCTATCGCGAGATCAGACGTGAACTGGAGGCGGAGGCAGGCCGCATCAACGGCCGCTTCGCCGAGGTGGACTGGGTGCCGTTGCGCTACCTGAACAAGGGCTTCCCGCGTAATGTGCTGATGCCGCTGTATGCCGAGGCGCAAGTCGGCCTGGTGACGCCGTTGCGGGACGGGATGAACCTTGTGGCGAAGGAATATGCCGCGGCGCAGGACCCGGAGGACCCCGGCGTGCTGGTGCTGTCGCAGTTCGCCGGCGCCGCCAGCGAGTTGGACGCCGCGCTGCTGGTCAACCCGTATGATGAAGCGGGCGTTGCCGCGGCGCTGGATCGCGGGTTGGCGATGCCCCGCGAGGAGCGTTGTGAACGCCACGCGGCGATGCTGGCGGTGATGCGGCGGAACAATATCGATACGTGGAGAGATCGGTTTGTTGGCGATCTGGCGGGCTGAGGGGCATTGCCCACCTTGCCCACCTTGCTCACCTTCATGGCCGGGCAGACCTGGCCGTGCCGACAGGGCAACGTCGCGCGCGGCAAACCGGCGCGCCTATTCACCCCAGGACTGGTCGTACTGGGCTGGTCATACAGGGCTGGTCATACCTGCCGGCAGGCGCTAGTACCATTCGACGGAGCGTCGGATGAGCATTGAAATCACGCCACTGCACACGGCCTTCGCTGGTGAAGTCGCCGGCATCGACACCACCCGGAACCTGACGCCAGCCGAGGTGGTCGCGATCGAGGCCGGCATGGATCGCTGCGCCGTTCTGGTGTTCCGCAACCAGCGCCTGACCGACGACCAACAACTCGTGTTCAGCCAAGCGTTCGGCGAGCTCGAATTCACCAATGGTACCGGTATTTCCAAGCCCGGCGAGCAGCGGCTGCACCCGGCTTTCGCCGACGTCTCCAATCTCGACACGGACAACCAGATCCTGGCGCGCGACAACCGCCGGCGGCTGTACAGCCTGGGCAACATGCTCTGGCACTCCGACAGCTCGTTCAAGCCGGTGCCGGCGAAGTACTCGATCCTGTCGGGCCGTGTCGTGGCGACCACTGGCGGCGAGACCGAGTTCGCCGATATGCGCGCCGCCCATGACGCGCTGGACGATGTCACCAAGGTGGAGATCGAATCGCTGGTGTGCGAACACTCGCTGATCTACTCGCGCGAAGTCATGGGTTTCGGCGACCTGACGCGGGCCGAACGCGCAACGATGCGCCCGGTACGCCAGGCGCTGGTGCGCACGCATCCGGGCAGTGGCCGGAAGTCACTTTATCTGGGCTCGCATATCGGCACGATCATCTGTTGGCCGATTCCGGAGGCGCGTGCCTTCATCCGCGACCTGACCGAGCACGCAACGCAGCGTCGCTTTGTCTACGCGCATCGCTGGCGGCCATTCGATCTGGTGATGTGGGACAACCGCGCGACGATGCACCGCGTACGGCGTTATGACAGTGGGCAAGTGCGCGACATGCGCCGCACCACCGTTGCCGGCACTGCTCTGACGACGCAGCAACCGACCGAGGTGCGCGCGGCGGAATGAATTTGGGGGCATGCGATGACCGTTGCGATTCATCCGATGCACACCGGCTTCGTGGGCGAGATATCCGGCATCGACATTACCCGCTCCTTGTCGCGCGACGACGTTGCCGCAATCGAGGCCGGCATGGATCGTTATGCCGTGCTGGTGTTCCACGGCCAGAAGCTGACCGACCAGCAGCAGCAGGCATTCAGCCACTATTTCGGCGAGCTGGAACACACCGCCGGCGGCAACATCACCAAGGCGCAGGACCGCCGGCTCGATCCGTACATGGCGGACGTGTCGAACCTGGACAAGGACCACAAGCCGCTGGCGCGCGACGACCGCAAGCGCATGTTCAATCTCGGCAACCGGCTGTGGCACTCCGACAGTTCGTTCCGCGCTGTGCCGGCGAAGTATTCGCTGCTGTCGGGCCGCATCGTGGTGGACAAGGGCGGCAACACCGAGTTCGCTGACATGCGCGCCGCCTACGATGCACTGGATGACGCAACGAAGTCCGAGATCGAGGATCTGGTCTGCGAACATTCGCTGCTCTACTCGCGCGGGACGCTCGGTTTCACCGAACTGACCGAGGAAGAGCGGGCGCAGATGCAGCCGGTGCGCCAGCGCCTGGTGCGCACGCATCTGGTGACCCGCCGAAAATCGCTGTATCTGTCATCGCATATCGGCACGATCGTGGGCTGGCCGATGCCGGAGGCGCGCGCGTTCATCCGCGACCTGGTGGAGCACGCGACACAGAGTCAGTTCACCTACTCGCACAAGTGGCGGCAGTGGGACCTGGTGATGTGGGACAACCGCCAACTGATGCATCGCGTGACGCGGTTCGACGAGACGCAGGCCCGCGACATGCGGCGCACCACCGTGGCCGGCGAGGGGATGACGGTCGCGCAGGCGCAAGCGGCCTGATCCATGCTTGGCGCGCCCGGACATCGTGTCGGTGTACAGGTCCGATAGGTTCTGACTTCTGTATGGGCTAGAATAGCCGTCGCAAGTCTCGGCGACCGTCGACGACCCGGCTCACTCAGCCGCGGCTTCGCCCAGCCCGGTGCGCGCCGCAGTGATGGTCCGTTCGGTATCGAAAGGCCGCGTTGTGCCGCCGGCCTTGCCCGCATCCCACAATTCCCGCAGGCGTCGAATTTCGTTGTCACGCAGCGCATGCTCGAGCCGCCAGGTGCGTCCGTGACGGGCCGGATGAGCGTGCGGCTTGCGCGAACGCTGGGGCTCGCTCACCGTTGCGGCGCGGGATCGGTCGGGAAGAGGGTGCCGATAATGTCCGCGACCTCGTGGTCGATGCTGTCCAAGGCAACACTTGGTTCTTCCCCGTGATCGGCAAGCGCCCCCGCCACCAGTGACCAGGCGCGTGGCATCTCTCGTGCAACGACCTCCCGCAGCGTTCGGCGCAGACTGGAGCTGGCCTCCAACAGCTCGGCGACCGCAGCACGCGCATGGCGAATACTTTCCCGCCAGCCCGCCCGCGGCGCGGTCGCAGGCGAAACTTGCAGCTTGGCGAGACGCTCCAGGATCACCCGAACATGGCTTGCCAGTGCCGCGAGCTCCGATCGGCCCACGCTCTGGATCTCCTCGACCACGTTTGTCCAATCGATCTGATTATTGACGCGTTCACCCGTTGCGAGGCGGCGCAGCAACGCGGCCTGGTTCTCTGACCAGGCCAGAACGTCGGTCTCGTGGAGATCGCTCATCTTGTGCCTCGCCTCGGATGACAGTTGCCGGTCATCGGCTCGGCGCCGAATGTAGGGAGCCGACGTTGGCGTGTCACGCCCGGCCTTTACCGATGGCGCGGTCTCTCGACAGAAGCCCGTGCCCGCCGCAGGCTTCACGCCAACCAGGCAAAGGAAACCTCCCATGGCAGACAACCCGCGCTGGACCCGCCGCCCCGAAGGCTCCACTTGGGGCGATTTCGGGCCGGACGACGAACGCGGCCGGCTCAATCTGCTGACCCCGGAAAAAGTCCTGCAGGGCATCGCCGAGGTGAAACTCGGCAAGACCTTCTGCCTGTCCCTGCCGCTCGACTATCCCGGCGGCGCCATTCTCTCCCCCCGTCGCCACCCGCCGGTGCTGAAGCCCACCATGCGCGGCGACAAGCCCAACATGAACTACCCGCTGCGCTGCGACGATCCGACCGCCACTGACATCGTGTGCGACGACCAGGTGGTGCTGACGCTGCAATACTCGACGCAGTGGGACAGCCTGGCGCATGTCGGGCAGATGTTCGATGCCGACGCGGACGGCAAATCCGAAGACGTGTTCTACAACGGTTATCGTGCCGGCCGCGACATCATCGGGCCGGCCTATTACGACGCGGACGGCAACATGACGCCGTGCGACCAGCCACAGGGCGCGCGGCATCTCGGCGTGGAGAACATGGCCGAGGCGTGCATGCAGGGCCGCGGCGTGATGATCGACCTGGAGGCACATTTCGGCCGCACCGGCCACCTGGTCAGCTACGCCGAGTTGATGGACGCCATGCGGAAGGACCGCGTTATCGTCGAGCCTGGCGACTTCGTGCTGTTCCGCACCGGCTTCGCGGAGATGTTGTTGGAGATGAACAAGCAGCCGGACCGCGAGAAGCTGATGGCCGGCACCGTTGGGCTCGATGGCCGCGATCCGCAATTGCAACAATGGGTGACCGACAGTGGCGCCGTCGCGCTGATCTCCGACAACTTCGCGGTCGAGGGCATGCCCGCGCGGCCCTGTGCCGATGACTATTGCGCCACGCTGCCGCTGCATGCGCACTGCCTGTTCAAGCTGGGCTGCTATCTCGGCGAGATGTTCTACCTGACGGAGCTTGCCGACTGGCTGCGCGCCAACAACCGCAGCCGGTTCCTGTTCACCGGCCCGCCGCTACGCCTTCCGGGTGCGGTGGGTTCACCGGCGACGCCCGTGGCGACGGTTTGACCCCGATTCCGCCGCTCTGGCGTGTTGGTCGCGCTGTTTATGCCGGCCGCGCGTCGGATTGGGGTTGGCCAAACACGCGGGTTTGCAGGATTGAGCCGTGCACGAAATGATTGGACGTTCGCTTGTGACCGACCGCGGCCGCCCGAACGGCACGGCCGCACGACATGCGAGCCAATCAAGCCTGGCCTCCTGATGACGCCGTGCCCGGGTCGTTCACCGAGAGCGAACCGCGGCGATCGTCGCCGCGCTGCCGCCGGCGCCAAGGTCCCATCGCCCGCACAAACGCCAATCCGCCCAGGCCGGTGAGGATGATCGGCATGGACGCGGGCGCTGGGGCCTCGGCCGCGGAATGTTGGGGCGTGAAGCCCGCGGGCTGCCTGGGCACAAAGCCTGGCGGGCCGGTCGGCCACACGAAGCCGGGGTCCGGCAGCGCGACGGGCGTTGGGGGGCAGCGAAAAGCCAATGTCTGGCGGCGCAAGGATCGTGAGCGGCGGCGTGTTGATCGCGGGTAGCAACACCGGGTGAACCGGTGCTGGACCAACCGAGTGCGGGATCAGCAGGCTGCTCCCCATTGTGATGGCTGGCAGGAGCCGACAGGCCGTCTCTACCCAGGTCCGCGGATGCAGCACGACCGCGCGTGCCGGGTGCAGCACATGCGCCACTCGCCTGACAAGGTGGCGGATCGGCGCGGCGTGCCTGATCGGCTCGGTCACGGGATGGATTAGTGTCCAGCATTGGATCGGCATGACTGTCGGCCTGTTGAGACGTCTCGTTCGACGCTATGCAGGCTGCTTGGTGAACAGACGGTAAACATTGGTGCCAACTAAATCGGTAATATGAATGTATGGTGCCGCATGTATAAGTCTAACGACACCGCTATATTGGGACGTTGGTCTACGATGCAAGTCACCATGCTCCGCTCCGAGGAGGAGATTTGCCGATCGCGAGCGGCTCTCGGCGTGTGCCGGCATCCACAGACCTGCCTGTGTTGCAGGACGTGAAGCGGTGGATGCCGGCGTGTGCCGCCATGACCGTCGCGCATCGGCAAGGCAACAGACCGCTGATGCGCGGCAAACGGCGGAAGGCGCTGCCCCCCGGATCAAGGGTCCGGGGGCAAGGCATTTCCGCCCTGCGGCCGACCAAGACCTACGATCGTGGCTCGGCGCGATCGATATCGAAGCGTTTCCATTAGCGACCTAAATCCCGGGCACACCCTTCGTCGTCGAATACTCGAAGTGCAGCGCCTGGCCTGGATGCACCACGCCGAAGGTGGCGTGGGCCGCCACCGCGGCCTCGCTGAAACCTTGCAGGATCAGTTTCAGCTTGCCGGGATAGGTCACCACGTCGCCGATCGCGAACACACCCGGCACGCTGGTTTGGCAGGTTGCCGGATCGATGATGACGTGGTGCCGCTCCAACGCCAGACCCCAGCCGGCGATCGGGCCCAGGTCCATAGACAGGCCAAAGAACGGCAGCAGCACATCGGCCGGAAGGCGGCGCCTGTCGCCTTGCAACGCGGCGACCTCGACGGCTTCCAACCGGCCGGCCTCGCCATGCAGCGCATGCAATTGATACGGAATGATCATCTCGATCTCGCCGCGTGCGCCGGCGGCGTCGAGTTGCGCGGCGCTTTCCGGCGCGGCGCGGAACTTGGCGCGTCGATGCACGACCGCGACACGCGCGATGTCCTTCAGCGCCAGCGCCCAGTCCACCGCCGAGTCGCCGCCACCGGCGATCACCACGCGTTGCCCGCGCAACGCCTCGCGCCGGCGCACATAATACTGCACCGCGCCGCTTGCCTCATACGCGGCCAGGCCATCCAGCGGCGGACGATTAGGTCCGAACGCGCCGACCCCAGCCGCCACCACAACGGCCTTCGCATGCACCGTGTCCCCGGCATCGGTGCTCAGCACGAAAGCCCCGGCGACGCCCGCCAACCCGGCGACCCGACGTCCCAACAAACGCGGTGCCTGGAACGGCGCGATCTGCCGTTCAAGCTGCGCGACCAGGTCCGACGCCTCGATCACCGGGTGGGCGGGGATGTCGTAGATCGGCTTCTCCGGATACAGCGCGGTGCACTGCCCACCGACCTCGGCCAGCGCGTCGATCAGCACGCTGGTGAGCTTCAGCATGCCGAGTTCGAACACCGCGAACAGCCCAACCGGGCCGGCGCCGATGATCGCCACATCGGTCTCGATCGTCTCTGCCATCCGTCGCGCGTAGCGGCCGTGCCGTATTCGATCAAGTGCCAGCGGATCAAGCGCCGACGGATCATGCGCCGACGCGGCGCGTGAGGGCGGTTGTCTGGGACTCGGCCAGGCTGGCAGTGTGCACCGGTGGACGTGATCGAAACACCCCTGCCCGACCTAGCGGCAACTGAGCAACTCGCCATGCGCGTCGCGTCGCTGGCGCGGCCGGGCGACGCGATCCTGCTCGCCGGGCCGCTGGGCGCCGGCAAGACAACCTTCGCCCGCGCGTTCCTGCGCGCCGCGACGGGCAACCCGCGGCTGGAGGTGCCGAGCCCCAGCTTCACGCTGGTGCAAAGCTACGACACGTCGATTGGTGCGGTGCATCACTTCGATCTCTGGCGGCTGGAGGGGCAGGCGGGGGTGGCGGAGTTGGGCTGGGATGAGGCCCGTGCCGATGTCGTGCTGGTCGAATGGCCCGACCGGCTCGGCGCCGAATGGCCGGCTGACGCGCTGGCGATCACCCTGACGTTCGGGGCTGGTGAGGCAAGGCGCGCGACGCTGGCCGGCTGGCCCGACCGGATCGATCGCCTGGCATGAACCGCGAGGCGGAGATCGCCAGGTTTCTGGCACGGCATGGCTACGCCGGGGCGCGGGCCGCACCGCTGGCCCAGGATGCAAGTTTTCGGCGCTATGTGCGCCTGGCCGGTGCGCGAGGTCCGGCCGTGTTGATGGACGCCCCACCCCCAGAGGATGTTCGCCCGTTCGTGCGCGTCGCCGCGCATCTTGCCGGGATCGGGCTGTCGGCGCCGAAGATCATTGCCGCGGATGAAACGGCGGGCTTGGTGCTGGAGGAGGATCTGGGGGACGATCTTTATTCGGTGGTGGTTGGCGAGGGTGCAGTTTCTGCTCCCCCTCCCCTTGAGGGAGGGGGTTGGGGGAAGGGATCGGTGCAAAAATGGCATCGCGATATTTTGCCCCTGGCCTCCTCCCCCGAACCCCCTCCCGCAGGGGGAGGGGGAGAAATGCCCATCGCCCCCCCCGTTGCTTCTCTTTTCGACGCCGCCATCGATCTGCTTGTGGCAATGCACCGAGCTACCCCGCCGCTGGACCTGCCTGCCTGGGACGCGCCCGCCATGCGCGACACCACGATTGCCACACTGCTCGACTGGTGGTGGCCGGCCATGTTCGGCGCCGCCGCCCCCGACGCGGCGCGCGCCGACTTCGGCAACGCGCTGACCGATTTGCTCGCCCCGGTCGCCGCCGGCCCGCACGGTTTCACCCATCGCGACTTCTTCGCCGGCAACCTGTTTTGGTTGCCAGATCGCGACGGGATCCGACGCGTCGGCGTGATCGACTTCCAGGGCGCCTCGATCGGCCATCCTGCATACGACCTGGTTTCCCTGCTGCAGGATGCCCGCCGCGCCATCCCGGCCGCGATCGCCATACGCGCGTTCGAGCGCTACCTCGCCGCCCGACCGGAACTCGACGCAGCGGCCTTCCGCACCGCCTATGCCGCCTGCGCCGCACAACGCCATCTGCGCGTCGCCGGCCAATGGGTCCGGCTTGCGCGACGCGACAACCGCCCGGCTTATCTGGCATATGGACCGCACACCTGGGTGCTGCTGAACAACGCCCTGCGCCACCGGGCCGCGGCGCCGCTGGCCGCCGCCATGGACCGCTGGATTCCCCCCGCAAACCGCGCCAACCCGCCGGACCTCGCCGCATGAGCACGCACCCCACCACCGCCATGCTGCTCGCCGCCGGCCGTGGCACGCGCATGCGCCCACTGACCGATGCCACCGCCAAGGCGCTGCTGCCGCTGGGCGGGCGGACGCTGATCGATCAGGCGCTCGACCACCTTGTCGAGGCCGGCGTTGACACCGTGGTGGTCAACGCGTTCTGGCAGGCCGATCGGCTGGCGGCGCACCTCGATGGCCGCCGCCAGCCACGCATCATCCTGCGCCGCGAAAGCACGCTGCTGGACACCGGCGGAGGCACCCGCGCGGCGCTGGACGTGCTTGGCGACGCACCATTCTACACGATCAACGGCGACGCGTTCTGGCTGAACGGGCCGAGCCGGGCGCTGACGCGGCTGGCCGCGGCGTTCGATCCCGACCGGGTCGATGCGGTCCTGCTGGTCTACCGCACCGCCCAGGTGCGCGCCGAGGTCGGTTTCGGCGACTTTATGCTGGACAAATGGGGCGCCCCGCGACGCCGCAAGGAGCGCGAAGTGGTCCCCTACCTCTACGCCGGCGCGCAGGTGATCTCCCCGGCGCTGTTTGCCGGCGCGCCCGATGGTCCGTTCAGCATGAACCTGCTGTGGGACCGCGCCATGGCGGCCGATCGCTTGCGGGCTGTGGTGCATGACGGGCTGTGGTTTCACTTGTCCGCCCCGGCCGATCTGTCGGACGCCGAGGCGGTCCTGGCCCTGCGCCAGGCCGGCTGATCGGCCCCGGGGGACCGCGCGATGAACCTGTTTGCCATCCCGCCGCACGTGCCATTCCTGGACGCGGTGGCGGCAAACTGGCTGGGCCACGCCGCCACCCCCCTTGCTGTCGCCGACGGGCTGATCCTGTTGCCCACCCGCCGCGCTGCGCGCTCGCTGGCCGACGCGTTCCTGCGCGTCTCCGGCGGGCGGGCGCTGCTGTTGCCGCGGATCATGGCGCTCGGCGCACTGGATGAGACGCCGTTGGCGCTGGCCAGCGCGCTTGACCTGCCGCCGGCGGTGGAGCCGGCGCAGCGTCTGGCGGTGCTGACGCAGATGATCCTCGGGCTGCAGGGCCATCACGGCGCGCCACGCACCGCGGACCGCGCCTGGCCGCTAGCGGTCGAGCTGGCGGCGTTGATGGATGAGGCGGAGCGGTCCGGCATCGACCTCGCGGCGCGCCTGCCCGATGCCGCGGACGATCGTTTCGCCGCCCATTGGGCCGAGACGCTGACGTTCCTCGCGATCGTCACCCATGCCTGGCCTGCCTGGCTCACCGAGCAGGGGCTGCTGAACCCGGCTGCCCGTCAGGTCGCGCTGCTGGACGCCCAGGCCGAGGCGTGGCGCGCCGCGCCGCCCGGCGAGCGTGTGCTGTTGGCCGGCACCACCGGCGGAATCCCCGCCGTGGCGCGACTGGCGCGGGTGATCGCCGGGCTGCCGACCGGCGCGGTGGTGCTGCCTGGTCTGGACGCCGACATGGCCGACTCGGCATGGGAAGCGCTGTCCGATTCGCACCCGCAGGCCGGGTTGCGACGCCTGTTGGACGGACTCGGTGCAACGCGCGGCGACGTTCTCCCCCTCCCTCAAGGGGAGGGGGAGAGTCATGTTCCACCTGCACGTGCCGCCACCATCAGCCGCGCCCTGCTGCCGGGCCAGGCGCTGAACGACTGGACGGGAGGCGGCACGGCGGAGATCGGCGGGCTGCTGCGCCTGACCCCGGCCGACCAGCAGGAGGAAGCCGCCGCCATCGCGCTGGTGCTGCGCGAGGCGCTGGAAACCAGGGGGGCGCGCGCCGCGCTGGTGACGCCGGACCGCGATCTGGCAGGCCGGGTGGCGACCGAATTGGCACGCTATGGGGTGATTGCCGACGACAGCGCGGGCGAGAAACTCGCCGCCACGCCGCCGGCCGTCTTTCTGCGCCTGCTGGCGATGGCGCTTGCCGAGCACCTCGCGCCGGTGCCGCTGCTGGCGGTGCTGAAGCATCCGCTGGCCGGCGCCGGCCTGTCGCCTGCCGCCTGCCGGGCCGGCGCGCGTGCGCTGGAGTTGGCCGCCCTGCGCGGCCCGCGCCCCGGCCCGGGGCTGACCGGGTTGCGCCAGGGCGTGGACCGGGTGCGCGCGGATTGGGCGCATGTGGATCGGGCGCGCGCTGGCCGGGCGGGAGAGGATCGGGCGGTTGAGGCGCAGGCACGCCCGGACCGGGCCGACGATCGCGGCGATCCGCCGGCCGCCGCGGCGTTGCTGGCGCGGATCGAGACCTGTCTGGAGCCCGCGCTGCGTGTCACCGCGGCGGTCGAGGCAGCACCCGCCGACATGCTGGCCGGCCTGATTGCCGCCGCCGAACGGCTTGCCGCCACCGATGATCTGCCCGGCCCGTCCCGGCTGTGGGCCGGCGAGGAAGGCGAGGCGCTCGCCACCGCCCTGTCCGCCGTGCAAGCCGCGCTGCCGGTGCTGGGCGACCAGCCGCGTGGCGTCCTGCCCGGCCTGCTGGACGCCGTGCTGGAGGGTGCCGTGGTCCGCACCCGCCGGGCGTTGCGCGGCGGCGCCGGCGCCGAGCATCCGCGCGTGTTCATCTGGGGTCTGTTGGAAGCAAGGTTGCAATCCGCCGAGGTCATCGTGCTCGGCGGCCTGGTGGAGGGCGTCTGGCCGCCGCTGGTGGAACCCGGCCCCTGGCTGTCGCGGCCGATGCGGAGCACGATCGGGCTGCCCTCGCCGGAGGAGGCCGTAGGCCAGGCCGCACACGATTTCACCCAGGCCGCCTGCGCCGCGCCTGCGGTCGTGCTGTCCTGCCCCCGCCGGCGCGACGGTGCTCCCGCCGTGCCCGCGCGCTGGCTGACCCGGCTGGAGGTGTTCCTGAAGGGCCAGGGGATTAAAGCCGGGGGGACCAATGGTGGGGCGGCCGGCGGCACCGGTTTGTCGCTGCCGGACCACCCGGCGGCGGACTGGGCACGCCAGCTCGATCAGCCGGTGGGCGGCGCGCACCCGGTCAGGCCGCCGGAACCGCGGCCGGCTGTGAAACTGCGCCCGCGCAAGCTGAGCGTGAGCGAGATCGAGACCTGGCTGCGCGATCCCTACGCCATTTACGCCCGCCGCATCCTGCGCCTCAAGCCACTCGACCCGCTGGACCAGGAGACCGACGCGGCGGATTACGGCGAACTGGTGCACGCCGGCCTGCACCGCTTCCTGCGCGAGCACGGCACCGCCTGGCCGCCCAACGCGGCGGTGCGGCTGCGCGAGGCGCTGGGCATCGCACTCGCGCAGACCGCGCCGCGCGAGGCGTTGCGCGCATGGTGGACGCCGCGGCTTGATCGGATCGCCGATTGGGTCGCCGAGATCGAGGCCGCCCGCCGCGCGATGGTGCCGCCGACGGCGATCGTTTCGGAGGCGCGCGGGGCCTGGGCGCTGCCGCGCCCAGGCGGTTTGTTCGAGTTGATCGGCCGGGCGGACCGCATCGAGAGGCGGATCGGTTTCGGTCTTGCGATCCTTGACTACAAGACCGGCACGCCGCCCAGCCAGTCCGAGGTCGACGCCGGGTTGGCGCCGCAACTGCTGCTGGAGGCCGCAATGGCGCAGGCGGGGGCGTTCGGCGCCGACCTGACCGCGCCGGTGGCGGAGCTGATCTATTGGCATCTGTCGGGCGGGTTCGATCCCGGATCGAGCACCTCGCTGTTCAAGGGCAATGCCGCCACGATCGGCGCCGCGGTTGCCGAGGCCGCCGCGGCGCTGACACGGCTGATCGACGCATTCGACGATCCGGCGCGGCCTTATTTGTCGCATCCGCATCCCGGGCGCGCGCCACGCTTCGCCGACTACGCGCAACTGGCGCGTGTCGCGGAGTGGTCGGCGGCGGGGGAGGGGGAATAACACCCTTACCTCGCCCGCTCTTCGCGGGAGAGGTCGAGGCGCGAAGCGCCGAGGATGAGGGTCGCGCGGCCAGCCCGAGCCTGCGCCGCCAGGACGCCGTTCTCACGGTTCATAGGATTTAACTTGAGAGCGTCGAATTCGTCGCCTTCGACCGGGCCAGGCGACCGCCGACCGCAAATCGCGACACGGCAGCGGTCCGCCGGCCTCACCTCGCCGCGAGTGTGCCGTTCTCACGGTTCATAGGCTTGATGCCGAGAGTGTCGAATTCGTCGCCTTCGGCCTGGGCGGGCGACCGCCGACCACAAATCGCGGCATGTCACCGGGCCGCCGGCCGCGCTGGCGCCGCGAGCGCGCCGTTCTCACGGTTCATTGGCTTGATGTCGAGAGTGTCGAATTCGTCGCCTTCGATCTGGCCAGGTGATCGCCGACCACTCATCGCTGAGTGGTCCCGGCCCGCCATCTAGTACACCGATTCCATAAAACCAACCGGTTGCGGGGGATTCCCGAGACACTCCCAGATGTGGTAGGGCCGGATGGTTCTGCGCAACGGGTGGGCATGATGGCAGCGCTTCGGAAGGTGGTGGAAATTTCGATTGGTGCGGCGGATGCGGCCAAGCTTCACTCGATCGCGCGCTCGCGGACGGAGCCGGCGGGCCGCGTGGAACGCGCTCGGATACTGCTGCGCTACCGGGACGATCCGTCGCACTATGCGGTCGGGCGAGCGGTCGGAGTGACGCACCAGACTGTCCAGCGTTGCCTGGCGCGCGCGATCCGGTTCGGCGTCATGGAGGCGCTCGACGACAGTCCTCGGCCCGGCAATGAGCCTGAGATCACAGTTGAAGCGCGTGCGTGGCTGGTGTCGCTGGCCTGCCAGAAGGCCGAGGACATGGGATATCCGCGCGAATTCTGGACGACGCGGTTGCTGGCCCGCCACGCCCGCGAGCATGGTCCAGCAGTGGGGCACGCCTGCCTGAGGCGAACCGCACAGGGCACAGTTTGCAAGATCCTCGCAGACCAGGAGGTGAAGCCGCACCAAGTGCGCTACTATCTGGAGCGGCGCGATCCGGAATTCGAAGCCAAGATGGCCGAAGTCCTTGTGTTTATCACGAAGTTGCCATCCTTCGGGCGGTGGAATCCGACCCGGCCAAGACCTGTCCCGGACATGAATCGGGAGCAACGGACAAGGCCGGACCAAACGTCGCGTTCATCACTTATGACGAGAAGCCAGGCATCCAGGCAATCTCCAACACGGCGCCGGACCTGCCACCGGTAGCGGGCGAGCATCCCTGCGTCGCGCGCGACCATGAATACAAGCGCCACGGGACATTGAGCCTGCTGGCAGGGATCGACCTGCTCACTGGGCAGCTTCACGCCTGCGTCGAAGACCGCCACCGCTCGCGCGAATTCATCGGCTTCCTCAAGAAGCTCGACGCTGCCTACCCTTCCGAGACGGCGATCAAGGTCCTGCTGGACAATCGTTCGGCGCATGTGTCCATGGAAACCAACAAGTGGCTCGCCACTCAGCGTGATGGCCGTTTCACATTCGTCTTCACGCCAAAGCACGGCTCCTGGCCAACCTGGTCGAAGGTTTCTTCTCGAAGATGGCGCCCTCGGTCCTGCGCCGCATTCGCGTCGCCTCAAAAGCGGAATTCAAGCAGCGAATCATGGCCTACCTCGACGACCTCAACCGTGAGCAGGTTGTCCACACCTGGTCCTACGGGATCACCCTGCCGGCGTAATATGAGTCGTTCCGTGGAAACACTGTACTAGAGCCTGTCACCGGACGGTTGACCCGGTGGTGCCGACACCTGGCGCACGCCGCCCTCGCCGGTCGCAGACTGTTGCATGGAGTGGTTGCCGAGATTTTTAGATCGGTGACTTTCGCCCCGGGCGGGGTGGTGCCATCAGTTCGCCGGCCCGGGCACCACCGATGCCGCCCGTCCAGGCCGCCAGCGCCGGTCGCTCAGCGCTCGGTTTCCCCGGGCCATCTCGGATGACGTCTGGGGTGTTCCAGTTGGAACGGAGGGACATGAACTCGGACGCCTGCTGAAATCGTTTGACTCGGAAAGTCATGTACACTAACGTCCTGACGAACGCCAACTAACAATCACCCCAGTAGGCGGGCGGCGGCTGCGGCAAACAGGGAAGCCAGCGGACGCCCCTGCCCTGGACAAGTTCCCATGGACACTTATGCGGGAATTCCGTATAGACGCCCTGAAGCGCGGGCGGGAGTTCGACTGGGACGAGGCCAAGGCACGGAGCAATCTTGCCAAGCATGGTGTTCCATTCCCGTACGCCGTCCGGGTTTTTCTTGACCCCAACATGGTCGATTTCGATGCCAGCCGGGACGGCGACATGGAAGCCAGGCGCAAGGCCGTTCTGCTGATCGAGGGCAAGCTGTACGTGGTCGTCTAGGCTGACCGCGAAGGCGTGCGTCGCATCATCTCGGCGCGACGGACAAACACGACGGAGCCAAGAGCCTATGGCGCGGTTTAGCCTCGACCCGAAAATCCCGCCTCGGTTGACCGCGGCCGAACGCCGGCGGCTGGAGCGCATGACCGACGCGGATATCACCGCGGCCGCGAATGGCGACGCGGACAACAAGCCGCTGACGCGCGACGAGCTTGGCAAGGTTCGCAGCGCTCGGCTGGTGCGGCAGGCGCGAAAACACTCCGGTCTGAGCCAGGCGGCATTCGCCAGAACCTACCACATCAACGTGGCGAGGTTGCGCGATCTGGAGCAGGGACGAACCCAGGCCGACAGCGCGCTGCTTGCCTATCTGACGGTGATCGAACGGGATCCTGATGCCGTTCGTCGCGCGCTTGGTACGTGATTTTGGTGTTTACACAGAACGGTTGGCTTCGGTCGGAGCTGAATTGCCTGATCGGCGTGATATGTCGAGACATTTCAAGCGCGCTTGACGATCTCACGCCCGATGCCTGGGTTTCGGCGATTGCGTGACGCACGGGTCTGGGCACGTACCCATCCGGACGCTGCCTGTTTCGAATGTTAAGGTATTTGCATCAAAACTCGGCCGTTGATGCGATTGGCCTTTTTGATGCAAATTTCTGATGCACAATGGAGGCATGATCTACGGGTATGCGCGGGTATCGACGGACGGCCAGAGCGTCGCCGTCCACGTGGCCCAGCGCCGGGTGATTAGGCCCGCGATGGTGTTCCGAGAGGTGACGAGTGGAGTCAAGACGACCACGCGCCAACGCCACCGCGCGCTTAGCCAACTCAACGGCCCGCACCGTAACTTAATGTTAACTAGGCGCAATTGTCGAGTCCGCCACAATTACTTAACAGATCCGTCGCCGGCCGAGATACGAGTTAGAGTTAAACTTTGCAACAAAAATGCGCTCAAGTCCGGCCGAGTCAGCGAGTTTCATCAGAGGGAGATCATATCTCATGTTGTGTTCGTGGCCCACCCGGTTTTTCGCCGCTGTTGCCAGTCTTCTGGCTTGCGCGTTCGGCGCTGGAGCCGCTAATGCGTCTCCGGTCAGTCTTACTATCGACTTCTCCGCAACTGGTTTCATAATTGGCTTCGGCGCGACAGGACCGGCGCCTGTCGATCCAGTCATTGGGCAACTATCTATCACATTCGACCCCCCCATTGCTATTACCAATGATACGACTGGGATCACGGTGCTCGGTCTGAATATCAGCTTGGGATCGCCCGCTGCGTTTGATTACGATCCGTGCACCCAAATCATGCTCATCGGGGGTCTGCAGAACGGAGTCGGCACCGTCGCCTCCTTTACGAACGACTTCGAACTCCAAATCGGTGCTGCCGCGGATCCCGGTGTGCTCTTTGAAAGGCTACAATACACGACGATGGATCGCGTCGGCCGTTTCGTTGCGCTGGCCGGATTCCTGAGTGTCGGACCAGCCGCTGTCCCGGAACCTGCTCCGCTCCTGCTTATCGCAACCGGGCTACTCGGCCTCGTCGGCTGCCGTCGCCATAGGTAGTACGCATGTTGGGTTGTCGCCGTCCTCTGGATCGTCAGATGGCGATTTTCAACTTTCGGCCCGAATTCGACGTCTTTCGGTCCAAAGCAGTCGCGAGTCTCCAGTTTGCTTTGCACAATTACTATCCACATATCTGATCCGTCAAGCAAACATCGTTTCGATGAGCGGGTTCGAGGCGGCCCTATAATGGGCCACGGTTGATGGCAGGGCACGACGATCTATATGCGATAAATGTCCCGGGACGGACCGCCAAATCGATCCTCGGATCATTCCCGTGGGAAGGCCCTCCCGTTCGCCGTAGGGATATAGCCGCCGCTCTCCATACGGGCGACAATACCCCATGAGCGAATCCGCCCGAACCCGAGCAAACGCCGAACAACGCCGCGCCGCCGACCCCGCGGCGTCCGCGTTCGTCGCCGCCTCAGCCGGCTCCGGCAAAACCAAACTCCTCACCGACCGCCTGCTGCGCCTGATGCTGTCCGGCGTCGCACCCCAACGCATCCAATGCCTCACCTTCACCAAGGCCGCCGCCGCGGAAATGTCGGTCCGCCTGCAAAACACCCTCGGCGACTGGGTCACCCTCACCAACCCACCGCTCGACACCGAACTAACCAAACTCGACCTCCCCCCCTCCGACGCCCTGCGCCAGAAAGCCCGCGCGCTGTTCGCCGAGGTGCTCGACCTGCCCGGAGGCATGCGCATCGGCACCATCCACGCCTTCTGCCAATCCCTCCTGCGCCGCTTCCCCCTCGAAGCATCGCTCTCCCCCCACTTCCGCCTGATGGACGACCCGGACGCCGCCGACGCAATGACCGAGGCGCGCGAGGACATGCTCGCCGGTGCCACCAGCGATCCGATGCAAAACGCGCTGGCACTGCTGGCCGGGCTGGCCTCGGCCGACCAGTTCGGCCGCCACGTCGTTGCGCTGCAAGCCGATCGCAAGCGCCTGCATGACGCGCTGGCACTCGGCCCCGACCTGATCGCCGCACAGCGGCGCGCCCTGGGCGTCACCACGCCAAACGACGCGGAAATTCTCGCCAACGCGGTGAACTGGCAGGAAGAACCCCGCCTGCGCCGCGCCGCAACGTTCGTGCAGGAGAACGGCTCGCCTTCGGTCGCTGCAAAAGCGGAACGCATCCTGCTCTGGCTCGGCCTCGACGCCGAAACCCGCGTCGAGGTCTGGGACAATTGGCGCGAGGAATTCCACACCAAGGCCGGCCAACCCCGCGCCGCCGGCGCCTTCGTCAACGCCAACCTGGCCAAGGCACAACCCACCCTGTCCGATCCGTTCCTGGCCGAAGCCGCGCGCATCGCCACCGTCGAGGACAGCCGCCGCGCGCTGCAGGTCGCCACCGTGTCGCACGCCCTGGTCACGCTCGCCGCACCGATGCTCGCCGCCTACGACACGCGCAAGACCAACGCCGGTCTGCTGGACTACGACGACCTGATCGGCCGCGCATCGAACCTGCTGGTCAATCCCGGCGCGGCCTGGGTGCTGTATAAACTCGATGGCGGCATCGACCACCTGCTGCTCGATGAGGTGCAGGACACCGCCCCCGCGCAATGGCGCATCGCCCACGCGCTGACCGAAGAATTCTTCGCCGGCCTCGGCGCGCGCGACACCCACCGCACGGTCTTCGCGGTGGGCGACCGCAAGCAGTCGATCTATTCCTTCCAGGGCGCCGACGCCGATGAGTTCGACCGCGCCCGCGAAACGTTACGCCGGCGTGTCACCGCTGCCGGCCAGGAATTCCGCGAGGTCCCGCTGGATGTATCGTTCCGCTCGACCGAGCCGGTGCTGGCCCTTGTCGACGCGGTGTTCGCCGATCCCGTCGCCGCGGACGGCGTCGAAGGCGCCGGCCAACTGCGCCACTACGCCGACCGTGCCGGCCATGCCGGCGCGGTCGAGTTCTGGCCGCTCGCGCTGCGCCCGGACGAACCGCAGCCGGAACCGTGGACCATCCCGGAACGCAACCAGGGCCAGCGCACCGCGCCGCAGGTTCTGGCCGAACGCCTGGCGGAATGGATCGAGCACGAAACCACCACGGGCGTGCGCCTGGCGAGCAAAAACCGCAAGCTCGGCGCCGGCGACGTGATAGTGCTTGTACGCCGACGCAACGATTTCGCCCGCGCCCTGGTGCGCGCGCTGAAATCGCGCAACGTCCCCGTCGCCGGGCTCGACCGCCTGGTGCTGACCGAGCAGGCCGCCGTGCAGGACCTGATGGCGCTGTCCGACGCGCTGCTGCTGCCACAGGACGACCTGAGCTTCGCCTGCCTGCTGACCAGCCCGCTCGGCGGCCTGACCGACGACAGCCTGATGCAGCTTGCCATCAACCGCGGCGACAAGCGGCTGTGGGAAACTCTTCGCGATCGCGCCGACGCACAGGACGACTGGCGCGCGGCCTGGACGTTCTTCGCCGCCCTGTTGTCCCGCGTCGACTACCTCAGCCCGCACGCGCTGCTATCCGAAGCGCTCGGGCCGCTCGGCGGTCGCGCGCGGCTGTTCGCCCGCCTCGGTGCCGAGGCCGCCGAACCCGTGGACGAACTGCTGCAGGCCGCCCTGTCCTACGCCCGCACCCATCCGCCGTCGTTGCAGGGCTTCCTGCACTGGCTGCGCCGCTCCGCCGCGGAAGTGAAGCGCGAGCAGGACGTGGCGGCCGATGCGGTGCGCATCATGACCGTGCACGGCGCCAAGGGCCTGCAGGCGCCGCTGGTCATCCTGCCCGACACCACCGCGCTGCCGCCGGACGAAGGCATCCTGCTATGGGCCGACGACCCCGGCACGCGCCGCGCGGTGCCGATTTTTTCCCCCCGCCGCGAACTGCGCTGCGAAGCCGCCCAACACCTGCGCGACGCCGCCTCCGCGCGGCGCATGGCGGAGCACAACCGGCTGCTGTATGTCGCATTGACGCGCGCCGAGGACCGGCTGGTGGTGTGCGGCTGGCAGACGGCGCGCGCGATGGCAGAAACCTGCTGGTACCGCTTGGTCGAACGCGGCTTCGAGCGCCTGGCCGGTGAACATCAGGTGGAACGTTTCGCCTTCGATGGTTGGGGTGATGCGCTGCGCCACCAGACGCCGCAGACCATCCCGGCCGGTGGGTCAGGCGACCTTGGGTCCCGCGCCCCGGGCGCCCCGCTGCCGCCCTGGGAGGGCCGCGCGCCCGACTGGCGCAAGCTGCCGCCACCCGCCGAACCCGCCCGCCCGGAACCGCTCGCGCCAAGCCGGCCAGAGGGCGTGGACCTGGGCCCGGTTCCCGCCGCGGCCTCGCCACTGGCAGAGCGCACCGGCGCCGTTGACCGGTTCCGCCGCGGCTCGATCCTGCACGCGCTGCTGCAGCACCTGCCCTCGCTGCCCCCCGCCGCCCGCCCGGAGGCGGCGCGCAAATGGCTCGATCGACCCGGCCACGACCTGCCGGCCGGCGAGGCGGCGCTGCTGGCACGGGAGGTGCTGGCGATCCTCGACCACCCGGACCTTGCGCCGCTGTTCGGTCCCACCAGCCGCGCCGAGGTGCCGCTGACCGGGTTGATCGGCGCTTCGGTGATCGGCGGACTAGTCGATCGGCTGGCGGTGTTGGACGACCGCGTGCTGCTGGCCGACTACAAGACGAACCGCCGGCCGCCGGAAACCGAGGCGGACACCCCGGTGCTGTATCTGCGCCAACTCGCCGCCTACCGCGCCGTGCTGCGTCAGATCTTCCCGGACCGCCCGGTGCAATGCGCTCTGGTCTGGACCCAGGCCGCGCGGGTCTCCATTCTGCCGGACGCATTGCTCGACTCGCATGCTCCAGCTTGATCCGCCGGCCCGTCCCACCACGTTGACGCGCGACCTGACACACCCAGAATCTGAAAGTCTGAGGATCAAATGAGCGAGAACACCAAGCCGGTCACCGACGAGACCTTCGCCGTCGACGTGCTGAAAGCGGATGGGCCCGTGCTGGTCGACTTCTGGGCGGAGTGGTGCGGTCCGTGCAAGATGATCGGCCCGGCGCTGGAAGAGATCGCCGGCGAACTGGCCGGCAAGCTGACCGTCGCCAAAGTCAATATCGACGACAACCCGATGACGCCGAACGCGTATGCGGTGCGCGGCATCCCGACGCTGATCCTGTTCAAGGACGGCAAGCCCGCCGCCACCCAGGTCGGCGCCCTGCCCAAGAGCCGGCTGAAGGACTGGATTTCCAGCAATCTGTAGGAAGGGGGTGACGGTACGCCTCGCCCGCTTTTCGCGGGAGGGGCGTACGGGAGGTAGTCACTCTCAACCTGCTATCGCTTTGCACATAGGTGGAGCATCCGGGATCGTTTGCCTATGTGGGTGAGGTGAGGACCTTCCTGACCATCCTGGCCGTGCTGCTGATGGTCGGCACGCCGGGCGTGCTGTTCGCGGGCCTGATCGGTCTTGTGTGCGGCAGCCTCCCCCTGGCAACCGGTAGTCACCAACGCTAGATTGCACCCATGGACACCATCAACCCTACCCCGAATGACGGTGCCGACGCCCCCCACCCGGAAACCGAGGCCGAGCGGGAAGCTCGCCTCGCCTGGGAAGCCGAGGGCGTCGCCGCGGCCGAGGCCTCCCTCGCCGCCGGCATCTATGTCGACGCCGATGACATTGCTGCCTGGATCGACAGCATCGGCACTGATCACGAGCTGCCGCCGTCGCCCACTCGTCGCCGCTGATCGTGCCGCGTGGCGCGCCGCCTGATCTACTTGCCTGAGTCGTTCATAACGTTGGGTAGAGCCTCTTCAGTTTAATGCGGGCGTTGGCGATAGTGAACTGCCAGTCGGCTTTGGCGTGGTTCTTGTTGCGATCGTCCTCCCAGGCGGCGACTTCCTCGATCAGGGTCTGCTTGTCGGGGATGCGCCGATCGAGGCACTGAGACGACACGACGCCAAGTTCGGACTCAGCCATGTCCAGCCAACTTCCGTGCTTGGGCGTGTAGTGCCACTCGAACCGCTCGACGAGCCGGCGCGCCTCGGCGGCGGGGAATGCCTCGTAGAGTGACGCCGGTTTGTGGGTGTTGAGATTGTCCTGAACGAGTACGATCTGCGAGACGTTGGGGAAGTGCTTGTCCGACAGGTCTTTGAGAATCTGCGCATAATCGACGGCGGTGTGGCGATCTGTCACCTCGACATGGCGCCAGCCTTCCAGCGGCGCGAACATCATGAACAGGTTGGCCGTCCCGTTGCGTTGGTACTCATAATCATAGCGTTTGGGGTGCCCTAGCTTGGCTGGGATTGGCACCCGCGTCTCAGCGATGAGTTGCTTCGAGGTCTCGTCCAGGCAGACCACGGGGCGATCCGGATCATGCGGCCGGTGATAGACCTCCAGCACGTCTTCCATACCCGCTACGAATGCGGCGTTGGCATCCGGCGGGATGACCCATTGCTCTTTCAGGTGCGGCTTAAGGATGTTTTTTTGAGCGTCCGTCCGATCGTGTTGTCGCTGACCCGGGCAACGATGTTCAGTTCCACGACCTTGTCTTCCAGCAGACGCAACGTCCATCGTGCGCGCCCCTTGGGCGGCTCCGAACAGGCCAGCGCGGTAAGTTTGGCCTCGGCGGCACCATCGAAGATGCGCTGCCTGGCCGAGGCGGGCGATCGCTTTGGGGTCAGCACCGCCTCAAACCCTTCTTCGACCAGTTGCTGACGAATTCGCGCGACAGTGACAAGGCCGGCGTCCAGCGCCGCCGCGATCCGGCTGTCGCTCCATCCTTCCCCTGCCTCACCTGCATCGGCCTTCAACAAGATGCGGGCCCTGGTCAACTTCCGCGCCGGGTGCTTGCCACTCTGGATCAGAGCATTCAGACGCTCTCGCTCTTCCGCACTGAGCCTCACAACATACTTCTTTACGGCGATCTCTTTCGAGGCCACGAATCGTCTCCGTCCTTGCGGTGCGGAAGCATCGATTCAGAGATCCGACACAAAGTCAATGACGTGGGTTACTAGTGC